>CAIPEB010000339.1 GCA_903863885.1 uncultured Planctomycetaceae bacterium
CGATTCCCGAGATATGTTCATTCGCCTTCAGATCGCCAAGCGGCATTTCAATGCCGATGCCCGAACAATTCAAATCCACGGCGATACCTGCTGGCAACTGTAGCGGCGCATCGGACGATCGACGAGGACTGAGGTAGATCTGGAATGGGAGCCCAGTCGCCATCTGAAGGCCCGGCGGCGGCGTCACACCTGCCTCCACCGTGACTATTACAGACTTGGAATCAGGGCCGAGTCGCGCCAAGTACACGGGTCCACGATACTCGAACTTGATTCCAAATGGCTCACCGAGCTTAGCAAGGCCCCCGAGGCTGCCAATGCAAGTCTCATCCGGTACAGGAATAAGAAGCCAGCTTCCCACCCCCATTGTCGAAAGACGCAATTTCGCATCCAACAAATCTCCGCCGTACGGAGGCGGCGTTTCGGCAAGGTACAACTCGGTCGCATAATTCCCCGCCGATCCAGCCCGCTCGATCCACACAGCAACAGGTCGCTGGATCTCTCGCGCTCGCGCCTGCGCCTGGGCAAAAAAAACATTCAACTGCCGGGACGCCTCGCGCATCCGATTCTCCTGCAGAGGCAGCTTCATCATCGGAACGCCGATGCCCAGCAGCAGAACCATGATCATGATGACCACCAGCAATTCGGCGAGCGTCATCGCGCTGCGCGGAGACGACCTGATCCTCATGCGAGGACGCGCAATCACCGCAATACTCACGTGCCGTCGCATCACTTCGCCTCAATCAGATGATTTGTAATATTATCTACACTACCTAAATCAACTGGCGTCCCAACCTGAATGGGGTTTCCCGTCGCTGTGTCTTTGTGTGCACGATATGGATCATTGTCATATTCCGCATAACATATGACACTAGGCAAGTCCCATACCCCGTAAAGTCCATCTCGCCCCGCAGAGTAGATCAGAGGAACTAGTGCGAACGGTTCGTTGCCGCTTACGCTGTCTCGCCACCGTCTGTCTGCCCTTAGTGGATCGAACGGATCGGGACTTGACTTGCCATTAGGATTCTGTAATTCAGAAACCAACTGATCGTCTGATCCGAGCCACGGCCCGCGCTCCAAGATCTCAGGGAGCAAAGGCAAATCCGGCACAGGATCGTCAACTGTGCCGTTCTCGTCGTCGTCACGATTGGCTACCCCCCATCTCCCATTATCGCCCCAAGTGTACGTGTAGCCTGGCGCCCAGCGCAAGAAGTAGATCGGACGCCCCCATGCGTCGAGGATTTCACGCATGCCATCTCCATCAACGTCGCCGATCTCAGACTCTTGAAAGAACTTTAACGCGCTATCTTCGCCGGACATCGAGTTCGCGACGATCATATACAGACACTCCGCGTATTCATTTGCCAGCGACCATGAGGCAGGCGATTTCCAAGTTGCACCGGCACCTGGAGCGGGGTTAAATCGTCCGTACCCCGCCCTGCGTCTGTATGCGTGCCAACTCGATGGAGCCGCAATTCGTCCGGCAATCCATACTCCCTTCACGACTTTAGCACTGTCCGATGGATCCTCGTACATATACTCAAGCGCGATTTCCGTAGTTGCATGGGCTGTGTCGCCGGGCGCCGAGGGGGGTATGGCGTCTAAGTCTGTCTGGCGCTCCGGCAATTCCATGCGCATTAATTCCCGCAACGCCCGAAGCCTAGCCTCTGCCACGAGTTGCATAGGCGTTGGGTTCTGTTTGGGAAATTTGGGAACGCTGCTCATTGAAATCCGCAACGGCACGGCGCGAGTCCGATAGGACTCCCATTTCTCCATGACGATAGTGTGCAGTCTGGCGATCTGGGCCTGCGTTCGCTGCTCCTTGGCCTGATCAATTACGCCATACATGGCCACCAGCGAGATGGTGGAGAGTATGGTGATGATCGTGATCACGATCAACAGTTCAGCGAGCGTGAATGCTCGTCGTCTGGCGCGAATGCTTGCCATGTTTAGCCTCTACGAAACGCGACCGTATTGCAGAACGCGAGACACAATGCGAATTCTCGCATTCGGTCGGGAAGACAAGCTCAAACGGATGTCACCGCACGCGGATACTACGGCACGCTGTCGCCGATCGTCTTGCCTGAGGCGAAATTGGCGACGTTATCCGCTTCTTCCGGCGTCATCGAATAATTAGGCTTCGGGAACTGCTTGAATGGTGAAGTGGGGTCAATCGTATCGCCAAACACCCCGTCAAGCCCGGCTCCGATCAGCTGAAACTTGTCGGGAGCGATCCAGCGAGTCGGATTATTGCCAGCAGCGTCAGGAAACGTCTTTCCGTTATCGAGCGGATCAATCTGCTCATTCGATCGGTACGGCCTGAGAACCTTTTTATAGCTCGCACCGAAATAGTGGTATTTCCCGCCAAGGGTTCTCCCATCGAAGTACACATAGGGCGCTTTTGGAGCCTGCTTCGGAACATACTCCGGCCAACCGTCTCCATCTAGGTCGGTCGCGGAGCTACTAACAAACTTCCCTGTAAGAAATAGCGGCCCTGTCAACTGTTCGGCCTTGAAGTCGAAGTAACTGACCGGCTCTCGGGGGTCTGATCCGCTGATTTTTGTTGGATCCACCATCACACTGAAAAGCGGGTTTCGCGGGTCGTTTTTCAACATCCCTAGCCAGAACACGATGGCCTCGTCTGGCTCCAGTTGGGCTGGGCAACGGCCATCCGGAAGCGTGTACGCCTTGTCTTGCCATTTCGCGACTTCAACTAGCGCAGCAGTGGCTCGCGGATAGGCCTTCTTGATGTGCGCTACTACAGCCGCGAGATCCGTGAAGTCCGGCGGATAGTCGCCGGTCTTTGTCTTGTAGGCCTCGATCGACATCGCCAACGTATCCATTTCGGCGTACATCGCACCGTTCTTGCCCGCTCTGACCGCCATCCCGATTGCGGGGATCAACAGTGCGGCCAGGATCGCAATGATCGCGATGACAACCATCATCTCGACCAGGGTGAAACCCCGCCGGCCCATCCCGCGTCGCAAGGCGGCCCCGTGTCGCGAGGCACTGCGAACATTCCCTTCCCACGCTGCGCTGACTGAGTTCATGGGCTGCACTCCTGGCGAGGCTTTTTTCCGTTCAGCTTTTTTCCGTATGACTATTCCTGCGAATGACACTTTTCCGTTGCGGCTCACGTGGAACGAAAAAACGGGTTATTCAGTTCTTTGTGTGCCACTGGCTATGCCAGTGTTCTGCGTCGTTCATCGGACGCCACTTTGACTTCTCACTCGTCCTTTGACTTCTCACTCGTCCAATTCAGGAGGCTTGGTCCTGAATGTTGTCCCGCAACACTGGCAGAGCCAGTGGCACACCGGCCGCTTTCACGACCAACAAGCAGGCCATGTCACACCGCTCGGTTGCGGTAACCTGTCGTTTCTTTCCTTTGCGAGCAGCCCCGTATGACGCGACCGAATCACGACAAACCTTGAATCAGCGAGACCAGCGGAATAAACAGCGAAATCACGATGAAGCCGACCGCACCACCCAGGAAGCAGACGATCATCGGTTCCAACAGGGCCATCAAGCCGTCGGTCAGCGTCTTCACCTCTTCGTCGTAGGTGTCGGCCACCTTGTAGAGCATCGTATCCAGTTCGCCCGTTTCCTCGCCGACGTCCACCATGTTGACGACCAGGTCGTCCACCACGCGGCCCTTGATCTTCATCACATAGAACAGCGTGGTCAGCACCCCGACCACGCCGGCAATCATCAGCCCCATTGTGGCCATGCCCTTCATGCCGGTGGCCTCGAGGCACATGACGGACAACCCGGGAACCGCCCCGAAAAAGAACCAGAGGAACGCGCAGACCGGGTGGAAGCCGAGCGTCGAATAGTCCTTCAGCGGGCGGGCGATCGTATTTCCTTCGCGGATCGAATCGCTCACCTTGCCGTACAGACGCTCGAACAGTGCGTTGCCCGATGTCTCGCGGGTGATATTCAGCCCTTCGAGAATCGGCACACCGCTGGAGACGAGCGTGCCGAGCGTTCGCGTCGTGCGGGCCATGATGTTCTTCTCGATCAGGTTCCCGATGATCGGTATGCGCAGGCAAAACATGTCCCAGCCCATGCGGCCGTGCTTGAACTTGCGGACCAGCTTGATGAACAGCCACACGCTGACCGGCAAGGCCGGGAGCATGAACCAGTAGTTGACGATGAACTTCGACATGGCGATCAGCAGCTCGGTCGGCGCGGGCAGTTTCAGCTCGAACTCCTCGAACATCTTCTGGAACACGGGGACGATCTTCAACATGATGAAGATCAAGATGCCCGTGGCGACGAGGATGACCACGACCGGGTAGATCATCGCGCCCTTGACCTTGCGTTTGAGCGACTCAGCCCGCTCCATGAAGTCCGCAAGACGCTGGAGAATGACTTCCAGAGCACCACCGGCCTCGCCGGCCTTGATCATGTTCACGTACAGCCGCGTGAACACCTTCGGGCTCTTGGCCATCGCCTCTGACAACGTGGCTCCCATTTCGATTTCGTCGCACACGTCCATCAGGGCGTTCTTGAGCTTGCCCGGCTTGGCGTTGTTCTCGAGGATTTTCAAACTGCGCAGAATAGGCAGACCGGCATCCTGCAGAATCGACAACTGGCGCGTGAAGGCCGTGATGTGCTTGCCGCCGCCGCCGCCCATCGCAAAGGGACGCTTCTTTCGGGCCTTGGCCGCCGCGGCGCCGCCGGCCGCCTTCTTGACGGAGATCTTCGTGACGAAGTACCCCATCTGCCGGATCGTGGTTTGCGCCTCTTCTTCGGTCGCCGCGTCGATCACATCGCGGATTTCCTGCCCCGTGGCGTCCATCGCCTCGAATTGATACGTCGGCATACGTCAATCCTCATTCAAGCAGATCGTTTGTCGCCAAAGCCTGGGGTCGAATATTGGTTTCTGGAGTGGGCAAGCCACTGCGGACTCATGTTTTGCTTTTTTGGGTGGCACGGGTGGCTCGTCCACCCGTCTGTCCCTGTCGCTAACGAACGTCAAGCGAACATGTCTCATTTCTGACGGAAATCTTCGACCTCACACGTTCAGGCCTTATCCGTCGGGTGTTTGCGGTACTTTCCGTGCGACATATCTCACGGGTGGACAAGCCACCCGTGCCACCCCTCCTGGGGTCCGATGTATTTCAGTGATTCAGTTTGACGTGTCTTGCGGGTCGACAAGCTGCCCGAGAAAGGCTCACGCCTCCATGATGGTTTCGCGAATGACTTCGTCGGGCGTGGTGACGCCCTCGAACATGAACGCCATGCCGGCGTCACGCAGGCTCACCATGCCATAATTTCTTGCAGCGTCGCGCAAAAGGTCAATTGAAGTGTTCGACATGACCATTTCTCGCAGCTCATCGTTCATGATCATCAGTTCGAACAAGCCCACGCGGCCCTTGTAACCGGTGTTGTTGCAGACTTCGCAGCCCCGGCCCCGGTAGAACTTCCTGCCGTTCAGCGATTCGCGTTTCAGATCGAGGTCGATCAGCATATCGTCGGTCGGCTCGATCGCCTCGCGGCACTGGGAGCAGATGCGCCGCACCAGCCGCTGGGCGAGAATCGCTTCGACCGTGGCCACGATCAGAAACGTCGGCACGCCCATGTCCTTCATACGCGTGATCGAACTGGGTGCGTCGTTGGTGTGCAGGGTGCTGAACACCAAGTGCCCGGTCAGCGAGGCCTGGACGGCGATCTCGGCCGTCTCGATATCGCGGATCTCTCCCACGAGAATCCGGTCCGGGTCCTGCCGCAGGATCGATCGCAGGCAGGCCGCGAAAGTCACGCCGATTTCCGAGTCGATCGGAATCTGCACGATCCCGTCGATGTCGTATTCGACCGGATCCTCGGTCGTGATCAGTTTGTCCTCGATCGAGTTCAGCTCCGAAAGCGCCGCGTAGAGCGTCGTGGTTTTTCCGGAACCCGTGGGGCCGGTCACCAGCACGATGCCGTTGGGTTTGTGGATGACACTGCGGAACTGCTTGAGCGTCGTCGAGTCCATGCCCACCTTGGTCAGGTCCAACTGCACGACGGACCGGTCCAGCACCCGCAAGACGGTGCTCTCGCCGAACATCGTGGGCAGCACGCTGACTCGAAGATCCACGGGGTGACCGCCGACCGTCAATTCGATGCGGCCGTCCTGCGGAAGCCGGCGTTCGGCGATGTCCAGGTTCGCCATAACCTTGATGCGGGTCGTGATCGCGAAGGCCAGATGCCGCGGGGGCGGGACCATTTCGTAGAGCACGCCGTCCGCCTTGATGCGGATGCGGAATTCATCCTCGAACGGCTCAAAATGGATGTCGCTCGCATGGTCCTTGATGGCCAGCAGCAGAATCATGTTGAGCAGCTTGCGGACGGGCGCGCTGTCGGCCAGCGCCTCGGCGCTGGTCAGGTCGAACGCACCCGCGCCGACGGTCAGCGCTTCGGCCTGCTTCATCAGGTCCGCGTCATTCTCCAGCTGCTCGACGATCTTCTCGACGCTCTCGCCGCCGACGTTGTAGAACTTCTCGAGACCGCGAGTGATTTCGCGTTCGGTCGAAACCAGCACGCGTATATCCACGCCGAGAAACGTCCGCAATTCGTCCTGCACGGACAGATTCTGCGGATCGCAGGTGGCCACGGTCAGTTCGCTGCCGTCGCGCCGCACCGGAATGATGCGATACAGTTGGGCCATCGTTTCCGAAATCTCGTTGCGCACATCCGCAGGCGGCTCGAAATTCTCAAGACTGATAACCTGCATCCCCATCTGCTCGGCCAGGGCCTGAGCCAGCTGTTCGTCCGTAATCAGTCCCATGTTCTCGGCGATCTTGCCGAATTTCTCACCAGGATTCCGCTCCTGTTCGTCCAACACGATTTCCAATTGCTCGTCGCTGATAAAACCCATGTCGACGAGAATCTGTCCGATACGACGAATGGCCATAGGTATGATTCCGGTGAGTCCGCAGTCGGTGGCTGATACCCGGTTTGGGACCGTCTGCTCGTGGGATTTTGTCCGTTAAATAATGACCGATTCGGGGTGAAGTTTCAAAATTCACTCTCCCTTGGGGAGAGTCGGCCCGGCAGGTCCGGAGAAGGGGAATTCCCCCTCCCCGGACGCTCTTGCGTCCGACCCTCCCGCATTGCGGGAGGGTGAAA
>CAIPEB010000340.1 GCA_903863885.1 uncultured Planctomycetaceae bacterium
ACCCCACCCGCCGCAAAGCGATGCCGGCCCGCTGAAAGTTCGCGCCGACTTTTTCGCGCGACCCGCCCGAAAACTAACATCGGCCTTCGCTTGTTTAAGGTCTAGAAGTCTTTCGCGGACAGATTTTGTCTTCGCCATTGTCGATACTCTCCTGCGGTTCGTTAGGTTGGTGAGAAAATCCGTTGTTCACACGGTTGCCGGGTTGTGCCGGCGAGTGTACGCCTCATGCCACTCAGGGTATTTCCGCTGTGCTTTCGCAGCGGCCGCGAAACGGCTCATACCCTTCGTCTCGTTCAATCGCATCGCGGCTTCAAACAGTTCGGCCTGGTCGGTTTCGGTGAGCGGTCCGGGGTCGTATGGGGTCGCTTCGGCGCGGATCCCCGTTTGGCCGGCGGGTGAACCGACGGCGGAAAACTCGCGGAATACGGAGTCGAGACTGCGGACGCCGTCGATAAGGCCCAGCCTGGCGGCTTCCTCGCCGATCCACACTTGGCCCGTGGCGATGGTTTCGACCCGGCCGGAACTCATGCGCCGGCCGCGCATCACGACGTCAAGAAACTGCTCGTTCAATTGGTTGACGATGCGCTGCATGTCCTCCAAATGCTCGGAGGTGATTTCCGCGCCTGGAACCCCCACGCCCTTGTGGGCGCCGGCCCGGATGACGTGGACCTTGATTCCCAGATTCTTCGCCGCTTTGGACGAGTCCTGCAAAACGGCAAACGTCCCGATACTGCCGATGACGGCGCTCCGATTCGCGTAGATGCGATCGCACGCACAAGCGATGGCGAAGGCGGCCGATGCCCCCACGTCTTCGATGTAGGCCCATGTCGGCTTGCCGGCGGCCTGCAGATCAGACACCAGGTCGAACAGCCCCATTGTCTGGCCGCCTCCCGAATCGACGTGGACGAGCACGCGAGCCACCCGGTTGTCGGTCTTCATCTGACCCAGCTCGGATCGCAGTTGCGAATACGACGCCGGCGAGAACCATGAGTCTCGCTTGGTCAGGACTCCGGACACGGAAAGAACAGCGGTCCCGTCGCTCATCACGGGATAGGATCGCCGCGCCGCCGAATAGCCAACCGGTCCGATTCGCTTCGCCGCCTCCAGTGCTCCCTGGAGCGGCTCGATGAGACAGGCCCACGGCCCCGTTAGGTCGAGTGTGTCGAGCATGGTCAAAATCTCCTTTCTGTCGATTTGTCGATTCGTAAGAATCCGCCGCAGCCGGCCCCGGCGTGCTCACGATCACCGGAGACCGGCCCGGCGGTCAGTGTGTCAGTGTGTCAGTTGTTCCAGGATGAGTTGCGATTCATGGACCTCGCGGGCTCCGTCCCAGTCCGGAAGTTGGACGTGATAGAGCCGGCCGGCGGGGAAACCACGGCGGTTGCCGGCGTCTTCCACGCCGACGATGCGGCCGGTGATGACTTCGCCACGATGGGAGACTTGAATCTGTGCTCCGATGTCGATCTTCATGGGTTCGGTGCTCCGTTCGTTGAGTGTTCGCCGCACCAGGCTTCCTGGTCGGTTCGCGGCCAGTAACCTTCCAGGTCGGCGGGAATCGAGTCTGAACCGTCGCGATTACTCGGCTGAATCGTCGGGGTGCGTCTCCGGCATTCTCCGTTGCCGTTCCGGATCGGCTGCCAGAACTTGCAGTTTCCACAGGTCTTCATGCGGTCTCCTTTCGGTGCTGTTTTCCGTTCCGATACGTGTCTTGTCGTTTTTGGAATCTGTTTCCGTGTCTGGTCCCTCAAGGTGCCGTTGTACGTGTCGTGTCCGGTCTCCCTTTAGGGGACCGTACAGAACACGTCACGCACCACGCGTCTCCCCGTCTCGTGACGTGTCCGGACACGTCAAAAGTCGCGAGACACGTCCCCTGATTCTGGCGGGGCCAATCGGTGCTCATCGCAGCTATTGCCACGGGATGTGATTTCGCTGCTGACGATTCGTCCTTCCGTCCGGAGCTTCGCCACGAGCTTGTTGACTCGGTCCCATCCCATGCCGGTCCAGCCTTGCAGTTGCCGGGTCGTGCCGGACTGGTGAACGGCCAGTGTCGCGATGATCTTGGCGATTCCCTCGGCGTCTAATGCGGCCTGTTTTTCTTCCGCTGCGGTGGTGCGTCGTTTCAGCTTCGTCGGATCGGCGTCATCGGCACGCGTCCAGAGCGGATACCCCCATCGCAGCGCCACGGGGTCAACGGGTGCGAATGACCGGACGGCCGCCTCCAGAACAATCACGCCGTCTTGCTCATGCGGTCGCAGGACCAGGTGGGAATCGGCCGCTCGACTCTGTGAGCCGGCTCCGGAGCCTACGTCCGTGACGGCCTTCGCGGACTGGTCGCCTTTGCTGCTGTGGTGAATGTTCACCCAGGCAGCGCCGAGATGCCCCGCATACTCGTCAATCTTGTTGTAGAGTTGCATCACGTCGGCGTTACTGTTCTCGTCCGTTTTCGGTGGCAAGAACCGATACCATGCGTCGGCCGCGACCAGGACGTACGCGTTCGGTTCAATCGTCTGGATGGTGGCCTCCAGCGCGTTCAGGTCGACGCCTCGACCACGCAGACAGACCAGGTCCAGGGAATCACGCCATTCGCTCTCAGGCAGATTAAGAGCACAGGCAACGGCGTCCAGTCGCCTCGATAACGTCTCGGGATGCAATTCGTTGTCGATCAGCAAAACGCGACCTTGAACGCACGCGAACGTATTCAGCCACTCGCGGCCGCTGGCAATGCTCATCAGCAGCGAATACAGGAGCCACGACTTCCCGATTTTGCTGGATGAGATGACGTTGATTGTCTCGCCCACGCGAGCAACGCCGTCGATCACGACGGGACGCATGTTCGGATGCTGCTCAATGAAGAGTCGAGCCGGCGTGATGCTAGGCAGGTTCGCTTGCTTCCCGTCCTTCTCATACTGAGCGAGAGCACCAGCGAGTTGTTGCAGGACTTTTCCGCTACTCCATGCCGAATGCTGCCCGGCAAATCGCTGCGCAATTTCTTCGAGATGTTTGGTTCGATGTTCGGGATTGCCAAAACAGGCCCAGTCGCGCCAGAGCGAGTTTTTGCCTGACATGAACTCGAATAGAGTCGTCGGCCCTTTGGACTCGATAGCAATAGCCAACGTCATACTGCGTCCGTTCGTGGTGGCACTCACCATAACATCTATCCCACTAGGTAGACTCGTCTCTTGGTGTTCGCGCTGACTTGCGGCTTGTAACCATTGCGCGCCAGTTCGGCCGCTGCCTTGGTGCGGTCGCCCCGATGATTCAGAACGGCGTACGCCTCGAATTTCGTATAGGTGTGCCGTCCGCTGAGCACCGTCTGAAACGGTGTGCGATTGCTGTAGACGGCCAGCACGTCATTCCCCGTATCGGTGCGATACCCGGTCGTGGCAGAACACGACGCCCCCGATTCGCTGGTTGGATGCGTCCATTCCGTTAGGTCTCCCTTGTGCCCCACGACTCGCCAGCCGTGCGGACAGAGCACGTCTTCCCACGACGCGGCGGCGTTGTAGATGTCGCCTGGTCGATCTCCGTCGGGTAGTCGAACCACGTCGGGACGATTGCGGCACGCCTCGACGGTGCTCCCCTCCTCGCGTACTCCAAGTCGCTCCTCGACGTACTCCAGCACGTCAAACGGGAACGGCCGGACCTCGACTTGCCACGGGGCAAGTCCATCGCACCAGGTGTAGGTGCGGCCGCTGGGGTGGACGCTCGGCGGGATCACTGATTGCGTCTGACCGTCCAGGCCGAGGCGGATCTCAATCCCATCCGCAGCGATGACGTTGCTATCTTCCAACCGTTCCGGCAGCTGCGGAAGTCCGAAGAGTCGATGCGTCGATTTGCCGGAGACGTAGGTCGGCGTCAGTTTGTCATCGTCAGATAACAGCCATTCAAGCGACTCGCGGCCGTCTTCGCTGTCGTGTTCGATGTCGCAGAGGTTGGATGCCGGCCCGAGGATCAGCCCAACGTTATCGTCACGGTGCTTTTTCCAATGCAGCCAGACAAGCACCTCTGTCGCGAGAGGATGCTTTCCCCAGGACTTGAGGTAGGGTCGTTTATCCCTCGGACGAATCGCTGTCAGAGCAAATCCACGACGGACATAACTGCGGCAGTAGTCAATCGTGTCGTGTAAATCGGTCCCCGGTGCTGACTCAGTGTCGTTCATCATCGCGTCACCTTTCAGGTGCCTGGTCAAACTGTATGTAGGTTTGGCCGGCGAGAGACTTGCGGCGACGAATGGCCGGAAGCCCCGCCACAGCCGCACCCGATCGGACGGAACGGCATAAGTGACAACCGCAGGGCTTTCCCTGAACTCTGTTCGAACCCGCTACCATGCTTTCCAGCAGTTTGGTTGC
>CAIPEB010000341.1 GCA_903863885.1 uncultured Planctomycetaceae bacterium
GCTTTGTGGTAGATTGCTCGTGTCCTGAGTGCCCCGTAACGTAAGTGAATGCGTGTGAGGCACTGAGACGCAAGTCAAGGGAAGTCGGGAGTGGTGCACGCGAAAGAGTCCGCATTGAAGCGGGCGAATTTCGCGAGTACGCCGCCCTACTTCCCTTTTTTCGTTTCGAAGTGCTTTGCACGGGGGTTAGTCGAATGATCAATTTTGAGAATGAACAAGCTGTCACTATCGCCGAGGCCGTGGCGTTCGTCCCCGGCAAGCCCAACGTCGCCACGCTGTGGAGGTGGATGCACAACGGAGTGCGTGGAATCCGTCTTGAGGCCGTTCCGGTCGGCGGGCGGTGGTTTACCTCGAAAGAGGCCATCGAGCGGTTCTTGGCAGCGCAGGCCCAGCGGGCTGGCCAGAAGGTTACCGCCATCGAATCAGCGGCTCAGAAGGCAAGCATCGCGAAGGCCGAGAGGAAACTTGCCGCGGCCGGGATCTGACCTTGGCGACCACGGAGGGCGAGACGATGACAAAGACGAGCTTTGACAATCTGACGTTTGACAAGATCCGTTTGGACGGCAACACACAACCTCGTGTCCAGATGGACAGCAGCGTCATCGACGAGTACGCGGAGACCTATTCCCGTAGTCCAGACATCATGCCGCCTCTAGATGTCATGTTCGACGGTGCGTCCTACTGGCTCTATGACGGCTTCCATCGTCGCTGGGGAGCCGAGCGGGCCGGCCTGCAATCTGTACGATGTCGCATCCTGCAGGGTACGCAACAAGATGCCCAATGGGCCAGTTACCAGATGAATCAGGCCCACGGGCTACGGCGATCGAGAGCAGACAAAGAGCTTGCCATCAAGCGGGCCTTGCGTCATCCAGACGGCCGCGGGATGTCGGATTCTCACTTGGCGAATTACCTGGGGGTGAGCGACAAGACCGTCGCCAAGTTCCGGGCTGAGTTGGAATCAACATCGGAAATTCCGAAGTTGGAAACCAAGGTCGGCCGCGACGGAAAGAAACGGCGCCGGCGTCGTAAGCCGAGCCTGCCGGTTCCCACGTTCGTTCCTGCCGCCAAGCCGGACGTCGCCCCGGTCGATGACGAGCCCTGCCGAGTGTGCGGCACGTGGGTCCGTGTTGACGGAGACCGTTGCCAGCGGTGCATTGACGCAGGCCGGACTGAGCCCGACGACGACGACGTGGTGGTCGCGGTCGATGCGGTCGATGCCGACGACAACGTGGTCGCGGAGACAACCAAGCCCGAGGCCCCGCGGCTGTCCAAAGGCGTCATACGACAAATGGAACGCCGCGTTGGGATGATAGGTGAACACCTTCGAGCGATTGCACGTATGCGAGTTCCCGAGGGTCACGCCATCGCGTTGGCAATCGGGCACGTGCAGGAAGCCTACCTGGAGTTGGGCAAGGCCATCGGGGCAGAACGGAATCAGTAGACGAAAACGCCCCGCGGCGGCAACCGATCGGGGCGAGAACGGAAGCACAACATCATGGTACACGGAACCAACGAGAACTTCAACGCTGCCCTACGCTACGCCGAGCTTGGCTATCGCGTCTTTCCCTGCGTCCCTGGGAAGAA
>CAIPEB010000342.1 GCA_903863885.1 uncultured Planctomycetaceae bacterium
GCTGCTATCGCGAGTATGGAAGCGTGAGTTTTCATGTGAGTGTGCGAATGCGGCTAAACTTTGTGATTGTCCCGCCGGGAAAATGCGCTCGTAATTACTTACGATGGCCGCTGCGGCGGCGAAAGACGCCTTCTGATCACCCGTGAATGTAGAGGGCAGCCGACTGACCGTCAAACTGCCGCGATGTAGCCTTGCGATCCGACAGTGCGGCATTGTGCGACCGACGGCGAAGCGGGTCGGCAATGCTTCCGTTGTTCACAGGCTTGGCCTGTCTTCTCGACACATGGAGCCGTGGCGATGGCGGGCGTCGGGATTTCTACGGGAGGGGCCCGTGTGGGGGCTGGGCGGGGAGACCTGTCCGACTGGCCGATGTCGGCCAGTTAGACGGTAACGCCGAGGTAAGTGACCCATGGCAATTCGGTGTCCTCATGCGACACGGCAAGATAGAGCCGTTTCTTTCCGACGGTCCAAATGGCGTACCGCACCACACCGTTGATTGGGATCGACTTGTGTTCGTCGGTACCGACCTCGGTCGGCAGACCGAACTTCACGCTAACCACCTTCTCGTAGGACACCATGTTGGCGAGGAAGCTCGCCTCCAATTTCCCTTGTAGCTCGTCGTCGTGCGCCTCTTCGTCGTCGTACAGCTCACGATAGTCAACGTCCTCGAATTTGCTCTTGCGGCTTTTCAGAAGACCGTCGGCTTTCGCAAGTATCGACTTCGCCAACTGCTTCTTAATCGTCACCGGTGGTCGGGGGCGTAACTGATCCTCGCGTGTCAACCGGCAGTGCCGGAATGGAATGTTCCGCGATGCCATGACAATCATACCGTCTTGGGTAAGCGTCCCAAATTCGTGATTCGTCGCACGGCAGAACTCCTGGAACATCTGTCGCGAGTTGCGGAGCCAGTTGACCCAAGTGAAGATCAGAAGGCGTTCGCCACTCGGCGTGACGATCTGCCAGGCAAAATCGCATGGCACATGCGCGATGTTGAAGCGCGGCTTCCAGTGTTTTTGACGGAACTGGCTACAAAGGTCGAGCGAGGTCTTGTCGGCCGGATGGGCAACGACGAGGACATTCGGACTGGGCTCATGAGCGTTCGCTGGGAGGCTCCGCTTGGACCTCTTTCGCCGGCTCGGGACGATCTCAATCCACGGGGCAGCCAGCCTTGCCAGGATTTGCTCGTGCGTGATTACTGGATCCATAATCGCGTCTCTACGGCCGAACTTTGTATTTCACCCGCCGGAAAGCGCCTTCGTAATTCGCTACGATGGCCGCTCCGGCGGCACGACGCTCAATCTCGACAACCGCGAATCTAAGGCTCAAACGATTCCGGGTCAAATACCTGCGGTCAGCGGCTCCTTGTCGGCATTGGGGCGTCATTTGCATGGCGTAAAACGCACTCTAGCCGCGTCGCTCACCGCTTTGTCAGCCAGCTTTCCACCTCGACTTGACGCCAGTAATCCCGGTTGCACAACCAAAAAAATACGAACGGAACTCTACTGCCAAGCCAGTGGATGCGAAACAGTCGGCCGTCTTGCGGCAGTCACCGAATGCCGAAGTGTAGACACCGAGCAGCCGGTAGTTGTCCGGGTTGCCCAAGGCCAGTCGCCCGATGAGTGGGATGACATAGCGCAGATACGCAATGTACGGCAATCGGAGCAGGCCTGACCTTGGAACTGAGATTTCGAGAAACGCAAATTGCCCGCCGGGGCGAAGAACCCGATAGACCTCTGTCGCAAGGCTGGTCAACTGTCGCGAGTTGAAGGTCTTCAGGCCGAAAGTGGACACAACGCAGTCAACCGACTCATCTTCGATTGGACAACTCAGAGCGTCTGCCTGCAGAATGTGCAATCGGGACGAGTCGTCGGGGGAAACATGCTTCCGTGCCCGCGCACACATCTCCGCCGAGATATCAAGTGCCTGTATCCTTCCGGCAGGGTCAAGAAGGCGAAGCAGATCCGGGCACAGTTCACCGGTCCCGGTCATCAGGTCGAGGATCGCTGCTGAACGGGGTATTGAAATGGAGCGGAGGCACTGCCGACGCCACCGGCGCGCGAAACCAAGCGACGAGATCATGTTGACGACGCCATACGTGCGAGACATCTCGTCGAACAGGCGTCCGACGAACAGCGGATCGTAGATGTCACATGGTATCATCGACGGTTCGCTGCGACGCCCTGGTCAGGCCGTGTCCTGTAAAACATCCCCAACCTCAGTGAGTGCATAACGTGTGAGCGATGACCGCAATAAGTGCGAACACTACAGGACGAAATCTGTGCGGTATGTCGCGTCGCGTCACGAACGATAGCGCTAATGAACCAATTAGGAGAAGCCAGCCGATGCCAGCAGTGGCAGAGCTCGTCTCGCATGAAACGTAGAAATGAACTGGGACGAAGCCGAAATTCAAAATGGCGAGCAAATACGCGACCCGATGAGCCGAAAAGCCGGCGACACTGAACTTGAGATGGTCTGTAAAGTTCATGGCGCGGTTGAGTGGCCGATCTCTGTAATCCTCCCGCCGAGAAGCCTGTGCAATTGGTTGCGACGGCCACTCTGGCGGCATGACGCTCTGTCTGAACAACCGAGAATCTAAGGCTCAAGCGTTTCCTGGTCAAACATCTGCGGCCGCAGTTCTCCCAAAGGTTTTCCCGAGACGCGTCTGCCACTCCACCTGTGAGCCTCCTGCCCATCTCCCCTTCTGCGGCATCTGAATTGGCGCCTCAAGAATCAGAAGCCGTCCGACGCCCGAAAAGCGGCCGAACCTGCTTGAATTCCCATGATTTCCGGGCTCGTTTTCACCGCATCAAATGGTGCCCGTATTGGTGCCGAGAAACGGCGAAAGGTGCCCACATTGGTGCCGTACCAGGTTCCGCTCAACGACCCTTCACGGTATCAAAACGTATCAAAACGTATCGAACGGTCATTGGGGCTTCGGAAGGGGGGCATGTCCAAGAAATGGAAAAAGCCCCGAGCAACTCGGGGCTTTTTGGTGAGGTATGTGCGGATTCCTCGGCGTTTTTCAGCGTCGGGAATCAGCGGAGGGCACGGGAGTCGAACCCGCAACCGGCAAAGCCGGCATCTGATTTCGAATCCGCGGCCGATTCGACGTAAGTGCCACGGGCACAAGAGTTCGGGAACGATGTCGGGGGCGAGGTGCCCGTATTGGTGCCGAGGTTTTCGGACGCCATCGAAATGACCGAAGTCGTTTATTCACAAGGGGCTTCGTGCCGGTAACGCTGTTCTGGATGGCGCGACGGCCTTTTGCGCTTACACGACACAAGGCAACGCCGAAAGTCGCTGGACCAATACACCGAACTGTAAATCCGCATGTCACGACCGAAGTCCAGCCGCAGCCAGTCTCGAAAACCAGATTGGTCACGTTCTTCGCCACGGGCCGATTTGTTTGACCCCACGGGGCTACGAGTTACGGAATGATGATTGGGACGTGGTGCCCGCCATGGTGCCGTGAAATCCCGCAACAGCGGACAATCGCGAACTTATGCCCTTGGAAAGACTTCCGTTCGGTATACTGTCAGTATCGGTGCGACGCTTGCCGTCCCGAATCGATGCTGGTGCCGACACCGCTTTACGCCAAAGGTAGTTCCATGTCCATCGAAACCACGTACCCGCACATCGAGAAATTCGGCAGCGAGCCGGCGCGGCTCGAGCGATTGCCGCGGATCAGAGTAGCGCAGATTGCAGCCGACTATCTGGCGTACGGCTGGTCTGCGGACGAGATGTGCCGACAGCACTCGTACCTCACGCACGCCGAAGCGCATGCAGCCATGGCGTATTACTTCGATCATCAGGAAGAGATCGAGCGCGAGATCGAGAACGAGTGCCGAGAAGCCGATGAAGCTTGGCTAAAATCCAGCGGTTCCCCCTTGCGTGCCCGAGGGGTGAAATAGATGGCAGTGCCTCTCTATATCGATGTGCATGTGCCATGGGCAATCACCGATCAGCTTCGTCGGCGGGGCATCGATGTACTGACGGCCCAGGAAGATGAATCCACGGAATCGACGGACGAACAGCTTCTCGAACGGGCTCTCCACCTGGGCCGTCTCCTCTTCACACAGGACATCCGCTTTAAATCGAGAGCCGAGGGATGGCAACGCGATGGACGTCTATTCGCTGGCTTGGTCTTCAGTCACCAACTTCGCGGCTCGATCGGTCAGCATGTCGAAGATCTGGAGATTATCGCCAAGCTGTCCGAACCGGCCGACTGGCTCAACCTGGTTGAGCATGTTCATTTTCGCTAACAGGTGCAGGCTGTGGCCGCTCTCCGACATCGCGCGTGCCCGGACGACGATTGGGTGGATCGGCCCAGACAAGTACCCCACGGGCCGAAAAACCAGCCGAGAACTTCAGTAGGCGGGAATGACGAGAAAAACTGTGGGGGCAACTCAGCCTTCTAGGCCCAGCTCCCGCAGCAATTTCCGGCGTGGGATACGAATCGGTACGGGACCGACAGGGTCCGGCGCAGTTCGTATCAGGATCGCGACCCGCTCGCGCCCCGTGCGTGTTTGGCACGCCTGGCGCGGCGTCTTGCCACCGAGCACCGGAAGCGGAGTATCGATCCACTCCATGTACTGCCGGTCCAGCATTTCCTGCAACGCAGCAGCCAGCTCGTGAGTGATTTCGGGCTTCGCTGCCGCGGTTCCATGCTCCGTCGGGTGGGTCGCTCGCAGCGAATCCACGTTTTGAGTCACGAAGTTGCCGAAGGTCACACCCGGCAAAGTCATCAGCCAGCGGCGGGCGGTCTCGAACCGTTCCTTCGAATTGACGCTCAGCACGAGTTCGTTCTCGACAAACTGGATCGTTCCCAGGCTGACTCGCTCCCCCAGTATCTCGGCGCCCTTTTCGGGCTTTCGAAACCACATGTACTCGTCCTCCTCCTGGTCGTAGTCGACGTCGGCGCGGTCGACCAGTGCTCGCCGGACCTCGTGCGCATCGGCCACCGCGAACGAGGCCGTGTGAAACAGCAACGGATCACCATCGGTGTTCAGGAGCTTCGGCGGGCGAGCATTGGCTTCCCAGGCATCGATCCACCCCCACAGCCAGCCGAGCTTGTGCGAACCCCGTTTCAAGCCTGCGGGCGTAAACTGTAGGCCGCAGTCGCGCAGAAAATCTATCGCATCCAGGCTCATGCCCACACCCAACGGCGGGCCGGCCAATTCGATGAAATGGAACTGGCCCGCTGGAAACACACGCAGGACGAGACAGATGCTGTCTTGGATGTTCTCCGAAAGCAACTGATCGTGAACCGTCACCGCACCCCCGATCACCACATCTTCCAGTTCCACCGTCCCGGATGCGGGATCGTGCCCCGCGACCCGATACAGTGATGGAAACGCTTTCCTACGCGCGTCAAGGAGCGTCGCCTCGGCGAGCGGCAGGCCTTCGGCGAGCATCGTCTCAGCCAGCGTGGGACTGCTCTTCTGTGGACGGCAATCGAGAACGCACCACGACACATACGCCATGGTCACGCTCCGCTGCGCATGCCGGCTGAGAAACCCGTCAAGGTCGTCGTCATCGAAGTATCGCCTCACGACTCGCGGGGACCGGATGACCTTGCCGTCCCGTACCGCAGCGCCAAACCGCTGCGATAGCCGGCGATCGGCCTGCTTCCAACCAACCAAGTCATCGGGAGCCGGCACTTCGTCCTCCGGGTCCGTCGCCCGTTCGGAGGACTCCGCATGTGCGGGATCGCCCTGGTCGAGGAATTGCTGGAAATCCAGAAACACCGCTCGGAGCTTCGCGACATCCGGCCGGTAAGTGCACTTCACACCTAACTCCCGTAGAGCGGGATCTAGCCTTTCGTACAGCCTGCGGCTCGCGAAGACGATGCGCCGCGGCAAACCTACGCTGCCATCCGCTGGATGGCCGCGGAACGTTGCAACAAGCTGGTCCACCGCCTCCTCTATTTTCTCGGTAACAATCGGTGACGCGTACAAGATCAAATCGTTGTCGTCATCGATGATCAAGAGCAGCCGGACACTCCGGTCGTCGGTCTCAATCGTTCGGCCAAGCCGAGGCGTACCTACCAGCCAGGTTGTCTCCAGTCGTGGCAGTCCGCGGAGATCCGGCAAACGCGGTGCCCCGATCGTTGGAGACGGGACGGATCGACGCAGCCCTCGCTCGCGAGTCGCCGTCACCCTCGGGTGCATCGGATCACCCTCCAAGGTTACGCTGCAGACGCCCTCGTCGCGATCCAGACCGCCGGACTTGAGGAGCTTCCTCCGGTCCGCTGCCACCAGACCCTTCAGTACTCTTAGCAGGAGAATGAGGTCGTCGCGGTTTGGCAAGCGAGGACCGCGATGCGCCGGCTTCACGAGAAAGTCGGGAACGGATTCGTCGTGGCGCGGATACACGCCGGCTGCGCGGAAGAACGATTGATCATCATCGCTGAGGCTTCCGAACTCGACCAGGCTGTAACCCAAGAGATTAGCGATGTCCGCGTCTTCGTCTTCCGGGCCGGCGCCGGTTGTCAAAGCCGAAAAAGCGGCAGCGGCGTGTTGGCCGCAGAAAAGCAGCAATCCGAATTGCTCCCCCCCCGCCCCCATCACGCTCGCCAACACGGGGTCTTTCATTTCGGGCAGCCGAACAGAAAAACAGTCACTGTTCGAGAAACGCTGCCAGAGCTGCCGCTGACGAAACTCCCGGCAAGCCTGAATTATGTCCAGCAAGAGAGTTTGGTCTGCCATCACCGTCGCATTTCCTCATATTATCGTGGCTGCCGCCCTCTGGCGGGCAGCCCAAGGCGGCCTCGGACGCGTGATCATCCGACGAAAGCTCGCCCACGCGAAGTGCTTTTTCTTAGTTCGACTCTTTGATCCGACTCCAGCAGGCGATGCAATACCGGATTCTCACGTGGCGAATTCCTGGCCAGGGAAGTTGGGCGAGCCCAGCGTGAATAACGGCAATTGTAGGCAGCGGCCAAATGTCCGAGGAGTCCTGTCGGAGCGTCGAACCGTAAAATGGAAGAGCCAAGCCCGCGGGGAAATAGTGCTCACACTGCGGTTCCTCCCCAGAAACGATCTGACTCGCGAGTCGACCATCATGACCCAAACGCTTGACATCATTCAGCGGTTGATTGCCATGGACGCTGCCTTGTCGTTCGGCGGACTGGCAGTAACTTCCTTTGCGAACAAAATCCATGCGAGCGTCAAGACCGTGCATCGCGACCTGTACGCCTTGAGGGACCTGGGGCAGGAGAGCTATGTTCGCCGTAACGCCGACGGAACGTACGTGCGATTCTACGTCAAAGGCGTCGAGCCGCTGTTCTCGTGCAACCGCCGGCGATCCAAAAAACCAGCCTCCAAGAATTCCTGATCGGCAGGTGAAAACATGAGCACACCAAAAGGCATGCGGGCCAAGCAAATCCAACTCGCGTCAAGCGACGCGATTCATGTGTACAGCCACAAGACGGGCGACATCGTTTTGCAGCTTCGACGTGCAGTGCCCACGGAGCAAGACCTTCTGACAACGTCGTTCAAGGTCGCAGTGTCACTGACCGCTGCGGAAGCGTTGGAATTGGCCGGTGAGTTGCTGACCGCCGCATCCGGTCAGTTTCGGAAGCGGGAAGTTGACAAGAAATAAGTCGGGGGCGACATCGCGGAGCCACAGGCGTACGCTTTGACTGCAATTGACAATTCGCGTTACTCCGCCAGTTTCCGCATAACGCGGCCCACGTCGCGTCCAGCCCGAACCCGGCGAAACGTTCCCGGACCAGCCACCCACGACGCCACACGCCGCCACACGTGCGACGACTTGGCAATCCACCTACTCACGCCGTTGCCACGCTCCTGCGTGCTTCGCGGCTCACATCCCGCTGCCAATTTGGCCCCGGGAAAACAGCCGAAGTGGCGTGTACACGCACGTGGACCTACCGGATCAGACGGCCGCAATTGCGACGTTACTGGGGCCGCCGAGGGAGAGTCGGCGTGACCTTTCTTGAGCTTTCGTCTGGCCGGTGCAAAGTCACATGCGGGCCGGCTGGGCTCGCGCCGGCGGAGGTGGCACGGGATGTTGTGCCGACAGTCTACTGCGGTCAGAATTTGGGAGGCTGCAACGCATCGGCTACGGTACGACAAGGGATCTCGATACGCTTTCGGTATGCCGGCGCCTCAGATATCGAGATGCCTGGCCGACAAAGACGGCCGCCCCTCGCCTTGTTCACGGAGGACCGCGATGGATTCCAAGAAGCGTCAGAAGCTGCTCAAGCAGCGACGGGAACGAGACCGAAAACGACAGGCATTTGTCCAAGCCCCAGCGCCGCCTTCGTCCCCAGGCATGCCATTGAGTGGATTCGGACTGCCCGACCTCAATGAAGAGCACGGCAATTCGGCGAGTTCGGCACCGTCTGTGCCAAGAGACGTTCACGAACTGTGGTGGGATCAGTACAAGGACGCCGACGGCCCTGGCCGATTGGCGATGACGCGAGAGAAGCTTGCATCATTGAAGCCGGACGATCCGGACTACGAGACGTATTTCCCCCAAGCGATCGACGACCTGGAACCGCTACTTGGCCCAAAGGCCTTCGTGGCATTCCTGGAGGACCTTGAACGTGACTATCCCGAGGCATTTGCCGACAACCTCGACTGGCACTCCTTTTATATCATCGGCGTCTATGCGAACGACGCTCGCTGGGACCAACTCGAGCGTGTCGTGGAACGGTTGGCCGACCGCTTGACCGAGCTCACACCGCCATTGCCTGCCATTCTCAGCCAGCTCCGCCTCTGTAACTGCACTGCCGCAGCCGGGCGTTTGCTGGATGCGGTAAAGCCGTTTGTGGCAGATCCCGACGTGATGCCGCACGCCAGTAACCAATACATCGAATGGCTGCTGTTCGGGGCTTACCAACGGTGCTTGGAACGCGGAGCGAGCGATGACGAGATCGAAGCGGTCTACCGGTTCTCGCTCACTCTGGGAGCGACGGAATCGGAAGATTTGCTGCGTGAGCATCGTGACGTCATCCGCCGGTTGGCTGGCCAAGAGCCTCGGTGGACACGTGAGGAACTGAAACCCGGCGACGAAGTAGGACGCAGGGTCTACTTGCTGCTGGTTGATTTCCAGAAATGGTTGCAGCAGGAACGAGGCTGCGCGGCGATGGTTGCCGACGAACTACGGCGAGTAACGGTTCACGCGATCGACGGCACCAGGGACATGCTGATTTCCTTCCTCGACGGTCTGCGGCGAGTGCCATTCGAAACGTTTCTTGTTCGCGATTGCCTGGGCTTCATGAGCCTGACCCGCTTTTATGCGCCGGCGAGCGTGTGCGCGATGTATCACTTCTACGAGTTTCTGTACGCCAGCAATCTGGTGAAGTCTCGGACGCGTGACGTGTCGCAACTGGTCTGTTGCGACCTGTGGGCGGATTTGCGGAAGGCAGCGAAGACCGAATGGGAGGAATACCGCTTCCTGGAGAACTGCTTTCCTGGAGACCAGGGTAGTTTCTTCCCCGTGGCCCGCGGGCAAACCGGTCAGGAATCGCCGATTTGATGAGCGGCGGACTTCGACCAGCCAATGTTGCCCACAGCGAGGCAATCAGCGGATCAATGGGCGACCACGCGGATAAACGCGTCATTTTGGCGTGATCTTTATCTCCACCAACTTCTTGATCGTGGGAATGTCACTCGATGAACTCACCGGAAAGCGAATACCTCGGCCTTCTGCATACGGTCTCGCTTCTGAGAACATCGCCTTGATTGCCCCAGGAAGCGAACTGGCCAAGGCAAGGCCATAGGCACGCTCACCAAGAACAATCGCCACCGTGATCTCCTCCTTGTGCGGCGTCAGATAAAGCAGCGTTCTCTTCTTTTGCTGCAGCAAGCAGGTGCGGCCAAACTCTGTCTTGGAGGGCCTCCACTTGATGTCGAGTGACGAGAGCATGTCTTTGACCATGTGGACAATGTCAGGCCACACAGCAGCGGCAGAGCCAAGAACCGATTTCAATTCAGCGTCGGATGGCGGTTGATTCGGCTCGATTCCGCACGACGTTGGCCCAGGTCGCGTCCGGTAGATACCTGGCCAACTCTGACCCAAGTTGCCGACCGACTCGCCACACGCCGCCACACGTGCGACGACGTGGCAAACCACCTGCTCACTGCGTCGCCGCGCTCCTGTGTGCTTCTCGGTTCATATCTCCGCCCAACCACGATCCGGCCAGCCTGTACAAAAAACCCATTGTGACCATAGACCCCGCCACGGGGCTTCGGGTCAAGTCAAAGTCCAAGAAGTGGTGGGGCCGATTCCGAGATGAACACGACCGCGAGAAGCGGGTCCCGCTGGCTACGGACAAGAAAGCGGCCGAGACGCTACTCAATGAACTCGTGCGAAAAGTAGAGCGTACGCGCGCCGGCCTCGAGGATCCCTTCGAACGACACCAGAAGCGACCGCTGGCGGAGCACGTACGGGATTTCAAGAAGTACTTGCAGATCAAAGACCGCGTGCCGAAGTACGTGCGGGAGACCATCCATCAGTTGCGATCCGTGATCGCCGGATGCAAGTTCGAGCACATCCGCGATATCTCGCCGAGCCGCGTGCAGGAATACCTGGCCGAGTTACGATCCA
>CAIPEB010000343.1 GCA_903863885.1 uncultured Planctomycetaceae bacterium
CTTTGTGCGATTTAGCCTTCGGCCTCCGGAGCCGAAGGTTACAGGTTCAAATCCTGTCGGGGATACTTACAATAAATCTCGTCGTAACCCCTGACGCCGCAAGCTTAAACGCCTGCGGCGTCTTGCTTTGGGCGACCTAACTCTTGACGACGTCGCCACAAGCGTCGGCCCTGGAGGCCGAAGCTCTACCCCCGTTTTTCCCCGCCGACGAGGGGTTTTTCGGCCCAATACGATGAAAGTTCTCCCAAACCGGCCTTCTGAGTGGCAGAAATCGGAAAACTGTATAGCACCACTGGAGACACCAGAGCACCCTGGGGAGCACCAAAACATGCTGGTTTTCTCGGGAGTTTTGAGTGGTCGGGTTTGCGAGCTGAATGACCCAAAGGCCGAAGGTCGTTTCGGCGTAACTACCGCGAAATAGGCGTGTTGGGTTGTGGCCCCTCGGAATGCGGGATCAAGCCAATGGTGGCAGCGAGTCGCTGGGCGGCTGGTCTACAGATGCGATTTGGCTTGGCACCTGTGTTGATCGAGGTTTGAACATCGTTCATCTGTGAATCACCCCCGGCATCCGGCCTCGTTCCCTTTGACTATCGCGCTGGATTCTCTGGTGGCAGCCACGTGTTCAAGGCTTCGACCAGCGCCTGTGGAGATACCGGCTTGCTCACGTAGTCATTCATGCCCGATTCCAGGCAGCGTTCACGATCGCCGCGCATGGCGTTTGCCGTCATGGCGATCACCGGGACCTGATGATTCAGTACGGCCGATTGAGGATTACGGATCATGCGAGTGGCCTCCAGTCCGTCCATTTCCGGCATCTGCATATCCATCAGCACCAGGTCATAAGGCACGGTCTTCAACAACGCTACGGCTTCCGCACCGTCACCGACGGCGTCCGCGTGAAGTCCCAGGTTTCGCAGGATACCCAAGGCAACTTCCTGGTTGACCACGTTGTCTTCGACCACAAGAATACGCGCCCCTTTGCCGCGTACCACGGGGAGCGTCGCAACCCCCGATACGGCCGCCGTCACGGGTACGAAGTCCGGATGGTCGGAGCACACACAGTGCGCCACCTTGATCAGACGAACGGTGAACCAGAACTCCGAACCCACACCTAACTCGCTGTTCACGCCGATTTCCCCGCCCATCAACTCGGTTAGATCCTTGGCAATAGCCAGCCCAAGACCGGTGCCACCATAGCGACGTGTGGTTGAGGCATCCGCCTGGGCGAATTTCTGAAAGAGCTTCTGTTGCTGTTCCGGAGAAATCCCGATTCCCGTGTCCCGAACCGTGAAACGCAGCAGGAATTTGGTCTCGGTCTGTTCCAACAGGCTGGCGCGCACGCAGATGTCACCACGCTCCGTGAATTTCACGGCATTGCCCAGCAGATTGGCGAGAATCTGGCGCAGGCGTCCGGGGTCGCCGCAGACACGGAACGGTACGTCCGGTCCGATCTCGCACTTCAGCGCAAGCCCCTTCTCCTGGACTTGTGAAGCCAGCGACGCGATGAGTTCGTCCAGCACGACAGGCAATTCAAACTCCACAACCTCCAGCTCAAGTTTGCCCGCCTCGATCCTGGAAAAGTCCAGAATATCGTTCAGCAAGGCCAGCAGCGCTTCGCCGCTCGCGTGGATTGTATCGGCATAGCGACGCTGCTCGGCGTTGAGCGGCGTATCGAGCAGCAGTCCTGTCATGCCGATCACGCCGTTCATGGGCGTGCGGATCTCATGGCTCATGGTCGCCAGAAAGTCGCTCTTGGCCACGCTGGCCGCCTCGGCTAGGTTCTTGGCGATCACGATTTCCTGCTCGGCCCTCTTGCGATTCGAGATGTCCTCGATCAGCGCCAGGACTGTGCGATTCGCCCCGTCCCCCAGTGACAGCGTCACTGCGGTGAGATGGACCCAGACTACTGAGCCGTCCGGACGAAGATAGCGTTTTTCCATCTGGAAGCCCGGTATTTCGCCGGATTTCACTCGCCCCGCAAGTTTCAGTTCCGTGGGCAGATCATCGGGATGTGTAATTCGTTCCCAGCCAATCTTCGCGAGCTCTTCGCGGGTTCTACCCGTAATCTGCAACATACGCTGGTTCACTTCAAGCAGTCGGCCGGAGAGCATTTCCGTTAGGGCTACGCCGAGGGGTGATTGCTCAAACATCGCTCGGAACTTCGCCTCGGATTGCTCCACTCGCGACATAGCCCGAGTGATCTGGCGATTGGCAGCAGCAAGTTCGGCCGTGCGGGTTCCCACTTTCCTTTCCAGTTCGACATTCCACTGGCGAAGCTGTTCCTGCATCGCGCGGCGCTCGGTGATGTCTTCCTTGACGGACACGAAGTGTGTGATGTTTCCGGCAGCATCGCGCTCCGGAGCAATGGCCGCCGCTTCCCAATAGAGCTCTCCGTTTTTCCGACGGTTGCAGAGCTCACCTCGCCAAACTCTTCCCGCCAAAATCTCGTTCCACAGGTCGGCGTAGAATACGGGCGGGTGGAATCCGGATCTCACGGCCTGCGGCTTCTCGCCACAGACCTCATCCAGACGGTAACCGGTAGCCTGTTCCCACGCCGGATTGACGTACTCCACTCGTCCCGAGACGTCCGTGATCATGATCATCGAAGGGCTGTGTTCAACTGCCAGGGAAAGCCGGCGCGACGCTTCCGTGGCCTTACGGAGCGCGGTGATATCTTGGAAGGCAATCTGGTAGTGGTCTCGCATCAATCGACCGGTGACCAGCATCGTGCGCACGGTCCCGTTCTTGCAGGTCATCTGATATTGATCAGGGAAGATCAGTTCATCATGAGCCCGGGAGATGCCGCTGAGGGCTGCCTGCCACTGTTCCTGCATCTGCCGACGGTGACCCGCATCGGGGAACGCCTTGGACCACAAGGCATCAAGATCGGGAACATCCGCGAGGCTGTAACCGAGGATCTGATTGAAACGGTCATTAACCAGTTGTGTGTTGCCGCCCAGGTCCAGCAAGGCCATCGGTACCGGAGCCATTTCCACCAGTTCACGGTATTTCTCCTCACTCGACACCAGCGCAGCGCGTTCCGCCGCCAGATCCGTGAACATCTGGTTCAAGACGCCGGCAATCCGCGAAAGTTCCCACGGTCCCTCTGTCGGCACACCTTGACCGATATCGCCGGCAACATACTTCGCCGCAGCCGTCACCATGTTGTCCAGATGCCGCGTGAAAGCGAGTCGAAGATACCCCCAAAGACAAAAGCACGCGAGAATGGCCGCGGCGCCTATCACTACAGTTCGCTGGACAATACCCTCTAACGCCAGTCGTTTTTCCTTCAGGAGATCCGTTTGAGTAAGCAACACAGCGATGCGTGTGGGACGCAATTCGCCTGACGACGCTTCGAAATAGAAAGGACAAGCGACGCACACTGACGCACGGTTCGAAGTAAGCTCTGCCTGTAGGACCCTGGTGTGCCGTGCGCGTGCGATGAGGGACTGCGTCGCCGCAGCCGGTGTCTCGCTCAAAGGCCGGTTCCGTGAGAGAACGTCGGTCGAGGACAACACTTGGTCTTTGTGGTTGCAGATCAAGGCCAGCGACATCTGCGGTACCAGGGCAAGACGAGCGACTTCGTCATCCGCCTCCGCCGTGTCGCCCCGTTGAATGGCCCGTTCCAGGCCTGGAACGATTATGTGGCTGATGGATGTTCTTTCCCGGAGCCGCTCGTTTTCCAGCTGCCGGTAGGTAACCGCCGTCTCAAGAAACGCTTGAATCCCCGTGAACACGATGGCCAGCGTCGCCAACGCGAGAGGAATCATGAGACGAAGCGTGTAGACGGTTCTCATGGATTTGCAGTTCGGATAACGCTATCGTCCAATAGCGGCAGCTCAGTTGGCCTGGATAACAACTTGTTCTTGAGCATGTTCTCGGACAGCTTGCCCAGTGTGATTTCGAGATTATCTGGCGGCTTGCCCAGCAATCGCAGGTTTCCGGGGAGGTCGGTAAGCTCCAGTCCCTGAAGTGAATCCAGAAACTGCTGCGGCGTAACTGCTTCCCGTGCGGCGACGCGAGCGGCGGCATCGTAGGGGTTCTCTTTCAGGTAGGCCAACGCACGAAACCAGCCGGAGACGAAGACGGTCAGAGTGCGATTCTGAGAATCGGTCAGATTCCGGCGGGTCAGTATCAGATCCACGATCTCGCCGGGGATCTGCGAGCTGTCAAACAACTCGCGGGCCCCGGCGGCCAATATGCGGGAACGATTCGGTTCGAACGTGATTACGGCATCCACCTGGCCGGAAGTAAAAGCACTGGCATGCTTCGGAAGCGGAACTGCCACCGTGATGACATCCTCGGCGGCAAGCCCTCCCCGCTCCAGGACCCGCGCCAGCATATAGGCGCCCAGCGCCGTGGATTCGAGCCCCACACGCCGCCCCTTCAACTGCCGGATGGACTCAAACTCAGGCTTGGCCAGCAGGACATCGGCGCCCCGCGAGGAGTCGCAGACCAGCACGATCCGATGGCATTGGGGTTGCGATTCCGCCACGATCAGAGCTTCGTCCGCCGTCACCGCCGCCACATCGATCAACCCGTTTTGGTATGCTCGGATCACTTCCGCCGCTGAAGAAAAGCTGATCAGCTCAAGAGGAGAATCCTGGTAATAACCGAGGCTCCCCGCCAGGAACATTGGTTCGTACCCCGGCCAGACGTTGGCCCCTACCCGCAGCGGTTCCTCCAATTGCCCACAACCTAAAAAGCTGAAGGCTGACGCAAACAGAATCATCGAAAGCAGGCGGAACTGCATGGGCGCGGATTCGCTTTTCGGGTGAAGCGGGCATCCCAGAACTGGAGAATTGTTCGCGGGCGAGATCACTCCAGCCTTGACCGGCCAGTTGTGTGCCACAACGCCCACGCCACAGACGACTTGCGAGCAGCGATTCACCGTGCTCCCCTATGTTCAGTGTCAACCGCCGCTGAATAAATGTCAACGGCAGCGACGAGCGTCTCGAGCCGATCGCGTGGAGCCAACCGAACCTTGTGGTGTTCCTACGCCGTGCAGGCGGATTGCGGGTCATCAAATCAACTACTCGTCCAACATTCCCATCAGGTCTTTAACGGTCTGCAGCCTGAGTTCCATGCGCCCGCGGCATTGCAGAGGTTCCTCGACTCGCTGCTGTTCGTAATGCATGGCGTCGGGCATGCGGCGGATTCATTGCAGCAACGGCCCGAATGATTGTCCGGCTTTGGCTTGGCCCCAAATTTGTTGTGACAGTGTGGACAATCCGTGGTTCTGGCGGCAATTACCGCTTTGCATCCCGGGCAGATCTTCTTTCCCAGTCCGACCTTCAATTTGTTGCGTGAAGCTCTTTTCTTCTTTCCCATGTGTCGGGTCTTCTTGATTGGGAAAATCGCACTTCCGTGAAAATGGGAGGATAGATATCGGGTCTCCCAAAGCTCCCGTGAGTTGCAGACGGCAACTGGCAGTTTCGCGCTCCGCATGGAGTGCACGCGGCCTAAGAGGGGCGGCACGCTGCTCTCGCGTACGCAGATGAGCATGCGGTATGGGAATTAATGTAGCCGAATGAATGGTGTTTTTCTTTGGTGTAAATGGGGGGGCGTGCGGTTTTCGGGAAAACCCCCTTCGCCGTTGTAAAAGCGACTTGGCAAGTCTGTATTGTCTGGTATTGGTATGGCACGTTGAACGCCGTTATTGGAGAGTTTGCGTGAGACGGTGCTTTTGATGCGATTGGCGAAATTGGTTGAAAATGTCCACGACATGGAGGCGTACGTGCGTCGCAGTCGCGTTCAGGAGGTGGGGTAATTTACTTGTTTATGTATGGGTGAAGTTGTTAGTATATGAGTGGGTAAAGTTGCCTGTTTCTGATCGTTTGCATCGATGGCGGTGAAGCGAGGCAATTGAATGAGCCAGATAAACGCCTTTCAGGTCGAGCAAATTGGGCTGACGATTTTAGTTACGCCAACCAGAAATCTGCTGGAGTTCGAAATCGATGATCTGCTGAATTGCGATCCTGGAGGAGCCATCGAAATCCTGGAATCGGAGCGGGCAAGGAATGTGATCATCGACTGCCGTAATCTGTGTCGCTGCTGCTCGTCTGGAATTGCCGTGTTCATCCGGCTGGGAAAGCGGTCGCAAGCACAGCGTGGCCGCATGGCGTTCTGCCATGTGTTGCACCCGATACACAACATGCTGGAATTGACCAATCTGACCGCCTTGTGGCCGGTCTTCGCTTCGATGGCAGATGCAATTGCGTACGTAGAAGCAGGTGAACGATTGCTGGAGACACACGATGAGGCATTGGCCGGCGAACGGCGGTGACTCGGAACGCGGCAGGCGGCGACACTTGCTTGGGCCGGTCGAATCCAAAGAACCGGATGGCAATTGCCGAGTCGTCAATCGCCTTGAATTCACCGTGCGGCAGTGCTCGATAATTCGGCCTTCACGCGTTGGGGCAGTTCCGTGAATACGCGATGTCCGTGGTGCCAATCCGATGAATTCTATTGGAGCCGCAAAGGAAACGATTGTGTTCCCTTGCTGGTTCAGCTCTTCGTCGTGGCAGGTCGGTGCCGGGAGTGCGGTCGGATTTCCTTGATTCGTGGTCCGGCGCTTTTTGGCGGATTGCTGGAAATCCCGCCGTTACCCAGGGCAAAGCCGGTCGTTGCAGGTTTCTGCAACACGACGAATGCCTCCGATCCGGCGACCGAGCTTCCGCCAGCGATGCGAGACGGAGTGACTCGGAACCTCTCGATTTCAACCGACAGGCACGACGAAAGCCGAAAAGGCGGAAAGCAAGATGCTCCGAGCGGGGATGTCTGATTCCAATCTGATCCGATGCACTCGCCGATAGATTGTGATGTGCGATACAAGACATTCCATTATTC
>CAIPEB010000344.1 GCA_903863885.1 uncultured Planctomycetaceae bacterium
GCACGATGCCGTCGATGTCGGTCAGGCCCGACGCGGCTCGACCTTTGGCATCCGTCGGGGAGAAAGCAACCGCAGCACCCGGAACGGGCTTGCCGTCCAGGGTGACCGTTCCGGTAACCGGAATCGTGGACAGCTTGGCACCTTCGCCGTTGCAGCCAAGGAACGCCAACGACACCGCAAGCAACAACCAGCTTGAGCGAGACATAAAAACCTCCAAAAAAACCAACATGAAGATTCCACCAAGTGACGCCTGACGACTTTCCGTGCGTACTTTTATCGTCATTTGAATCAGCGACTCGGTAGAGCGTTTGCACTCCGTATGATTCAGATCGACTCCGCAAAATGCCGTCTGGCACTGCTCGGGGAAATGAGCCGAGTCACTCGTGCGGATGACCACTCCGCATGAACAGGCCCGTCGATATCTCACTTGCCCTGTGTGTGCCGCCGCGTGAGCTTGCTGAATGCAACTCCAAGGAGCCGTCATGCTATCAATTTGCGCGGCTACGTCAACTAATGGCCGCGAATGTGTCGGCGTGATGCGGCGGCCAAGAGGCCTGCGTGCCGATTGGCGAAAAAATGCCGTTTATCTGGGCGAACCCGACGCACTGCCGGTGTCGTATTGCTTGGATGCGGCACGACGAATGGAATATGATATTGGACGGTTGCGTGCGACCGGACGAATTTCGGCGGGCCATGATACGTTTTAGGGATGGGAAATGATGAAGCAGCAGCGCATCAAGACGAATGCTCAGCCGGACTCGTCGCAGGAGTCGCAGCACGCCGCTTCGCAGTCGAATCCAGGAAGACCGAGGGTCCGCCGCCGGCTGGGTCGCCGAGGCATGGCGGTAACGGCTGGCTTGATCGCCGCGTTTGCAGGCTTTGCGATCGGTTTTTACTCGTTCTGGGCCGACCCCAAACAGGCTGTGGAACTCGAGACGCGTGAATGGCACATCCCGCAGCTGCCCGCGGGCACGGACCCCGCTTACAAGGCTCTCTATGACGAGGGTGTGGCGGCAGTCGCCCGAGTGCTGGAGGCACATCCGAACAGCCCGCATGCGGCGAGTGCTCTGGCTGTGGCGTACTACCTTGCGCACGACACGCGCGGCGAGGCGGATTGCTGGGAGCGATGTCTTGAGGTCGATCCGAGCAACAACCTGGCCTACTCTCGACTGTTTGCTCTGGCGGAGCAGGAAGCGAACTACCAGCGGATCGTGGATCTGGCAAGACAAGCGGAAATTCGCGATCCCAAGAACACGTCTCATCGCGGCCAACTCGGCTCGGCTCTCATGCACCTGCAACGAACAGCTGAAGCCAAGAGCGTCCTGGAACGTCACATCCGCGAAGGCCGAGGCGATGCTGAAGCCTACCAGGTTCTGGGCGAAGTCTGTTATCAACTGAACGAGCCGCGGGCTGCCAAGCGGTATTTCGAAGCCGCTGCCGCCATGGCACCCTACGACGCAGCCATGTTCTATGGCCTGGCCCGCGCGTGTGCCAAGCTCGGCGAGGACGATCTGGCCAAGCAGTATCGAGCCCGATTCCAGGAATTGAAGGACGCGGAAATGGCGGCCCACAAGACCAAATCGAGCCCGCGCGAGCAGGTGCGAGACGCGGTGCACGTTCCGATCCGTGTCGCCGAGATCATGCGGCACGCCGGCCGGGCCTATTGGGACAGCAACGAGTATCAAACGGCCGAACAAGTCTGGCTGCGGGCCGCCGAATTGAGCCCCGAGGAAATGGAGGCCAGGCAGTTGCTGTCCAACCTCTACGACCGGCAGGGTCGACTCGACGAATCACTCAAGTGGGTCCGCAACCTCGAGCAACTTGACCCTGAAGACACCCGGCATATCCGCAACGAAGGGCGGCTGCTGAGTCGTCTCAAGCGATACGACGAGGCTGAAAAGCTGTTCCGTGAACTCATTCGACGCGACCCGAACAGCAGCTTCAATTTCGCGGCACTGGCCGAACTCCTGCTGCTTCGCGGCGGCGACAAGGCGGAAGCCGCTTCACTGGCCATGCGTGCTGTCGACATGGACCCGAGCGGTCCGAATCTGTTCCTGCTGGCGACCGTGGCCCAACAGTCCGGCGATGTCGCGACGGCAAAAAAGGCCATCACGCTCGCGCTGGCTCGGCAACCCGACAACCCGCAGTACCGGCAGCTCGCGTCACTGATCTCGAACCGTCCCTGAACCATCCCGCCGACCGCTGCCGGAATCAACTCATGAATTCTCCTGCAAACGAGAGCGAAGCGCCGCGTCAGCGCCGCGGGCGATCCGTCGCGCTGCTGCTCGTCGTCCTGGCCATCACGGGAATCGCTCTGGCGGGCGGCGTTTACCTGCTGCGCAAGCCGCCGACCGACCTCGACGGAACATCCCGCAACAACCCCGCGGCCGCTGCGACAGGCAAGGAAGGCGCGCAGGTCTCGCTGCGCGATGCGACCGACGAGGCGGGAATCAACTTCGTGCATACGCACGGCGGATCGGGCCGGATGTACATCATGGAAGCTATGACGGCGGGCATGGCGACCTTCGACTACGACGGCGACGGGCTGATCGACGTCTATTTCCTGAACGGAGCGCCGCTGCAAGGGACCCAGACACCGAAGACTCCGCCGCACAACGCGCTGTACCGCAACCTCGGAAACTGGCGATTCGAAGACGTGACCGATCAGGCCGGCGTGGGAATCCCGGGTTTTGGTCTCGGAGTCGCCGCGGCCGACTTCGACAACGACGGGGACACGGATCTCTACGTCAACAACTACGGCCCCAATGTGCTCTACCGCAACAACGGCGACGGGACTTTTGCCGCCGTTGGCCAGCAGGCGGGAATCACTGATGGAGACACGGTCGGCGCCGGCGCCTGCTTCGTGGACATCGACGGAGACGGCAACGCC
>CAIPEB010000345.1 GCA_903863885.1 uncultured Planctomycetaceae bacterium
TGGAAAAGCCGATGGTTTTCGAGTTTTTTTGTGATTCAGCGAAGAAACTTCACAAGGCCTTCGCTGGTTCTAGGGCTAGTCACGCTTCACGACGACAAGCCGGTCGTAAAGGTCATCGACTTCGGAGTCGCCAAGGCGATGAGTCGAAAGCTCACGGAGCGGACACTCTTTACAGCGTATGGCGGAATGGTCGGTACGCCGATGTACATGAGTCCTGAACAAACCGATATCAGTGGCCTCGATATCGATACTCGAAGCGACATCTACTCGCTCGGAGTCCTGCTATACGAACTGCTGACGGGCACCACTCCGTTCGATCGCGAGCGCCTTCACAAGGCGGCATTGGACGAAGTGCGACGAATTATTCGGGAAGAAGAACCTCCGAAGCCGAGCACGAGAATCAGCACCCTCGGCGACACTGCGAAGAACGTCGCCGAACACCGAGCCACGGACCCCAAAAAGCTGTCAGCGACCGTCAAGGGTGACCTCGATTGGATTGTCATGAAAGCCCTGGAGAAGGATCGCACCCGGCGATACGAAACGGCCAAGGATCTGGCTGATGACATTTTGAAGCATCAGAACAGCGAACCTGTCGATGCGAGACCTCCATCATCGCTGTATCGAATACGCAAGTTCGCCAAGCGAAATCGTATCGCATTCTTGACAACGAGCATCGTGATTTTTGCGCTCTTTTTCGGGGGTGCTGCCACGGCATGGCAGGCGATTCGTGCCACGCGGTCCGAACGCATCGCGCGAGAGTCGAGGGAAACACTGCAACGAGGTTTCGAAACGTTGGCTCAGGTGTATCAAGACCAGAAGCAGTACGCCAACGCTGAAGCGATCTACCGGAATCTGCTATCCGCGGCACGTACTGCGTCTCTATCGGTGGATGCCAGTACCCTGCAACTCCAGTATCGACTCGCCGATGTGCTGGGCCAGCAGGAAAAGAACAAGGAAGCCGCTGATCTCTTGCGGAATACGATCGCTGAACAGAAGAAGCTACTGGGGGAGGAACATCCGGACACGCTCCGGTCCGAGGACCGCGCTGCCGAGATTGCCCTGTACACGTTCTGGATCGCAATATCGGAGGACGACAAGACTCTCGATTTCTCGAAGTTGGCGAGTGAGATGGCAGGACTCCGTGCGTCGGAAAAGATCGCTGCTTACACAACGTACACACTCGCGTTCGCCGACTTCAAGGCAGGAAGGATGTCGCAAGCCCTGGAGGCAGCCGAACGGTCCATGCAGTTCGGTACGGACACCGTTTTTCACTGGTGGTTGCTGACGGTGCTTCACTTGCGCGCCGGTGAGCGTGATTTGGCGTCCGACATGTACTTGGTGGCTGACGACCTTCTTCCACGGTCGTACGTTGACGTGAATAGCCGACCCTATCAATTCCTCCGTGAATTGCAGGCGGAGGCGGCGGCGCAACTTCCCGCTTTAGCTAACAAAGCAAACCGCACTCATGAGCAACTCATTGACTGTTACACGAGGCTGATCGCGCGCTATCCTAGACTACCGTCACTGTACGCTCGACGCGCATCCTATCGAGGACGTCTGGGTGATCTTGAGCAGGCAGCCGCCGACTATAAGAACGCCGCCGAAGTGAAACCAGCAGAGTCACTGGAGATGCTTGTGAACCAGGCGGCGATCGAGCTCTATCTGGGAAAGAAACAGAATTACGATCAGGCGTGCGATCAGGCGTACCAACGGCTCTGCAACAAGCGAAGCGATAAGTCGGCCTTTCACTGGAAGAGAACCTTCCTGCGCACGTTCCTTCAGGCGAAGTCGTCCATCGTGGACGACGACACGATGACCACACTTGCCTCTGAAGCCCTGGTCGAGTTTCGAGCCAACGCCAATAGTGACTGGGATGATTGCAGTTTCCGAACCACGAAAGGGATGGCTCTATACCGCAGCGGCAAGTACAAGGAAGCGTTTGACATACTCAACGGTCGAGACGAAGGTTGCCTTACGGCGTTGAGCCTTTCGTACAAGGCGATGGCGGCGCAGAAATCAGGGCGAATCGCTGAAGCGAGTTCGCTTTTGGATGATGCCAAAAAAGCGGCGAGTGAACTGGAGGTGCTCAATGGACCAGAACTCGAGAGCCACCTGCCTGACCGAGTGGTGGCATATTGTATTATTCAGTTTGCGCTTCAGGAATCTCAGCGTGTGGTGTACGGCCCGGGTTACAAGCATGTGATCGCTGCCGGAAGCCTGTGCGGCGATGACAAAATCCCTGAAGCACTTCTGGCAGTGAATAGCGCGATTCAGGAACATCCCGATAATCCGCAATTGCTCTTGCTGCGTGCCCTACTGCGAACACGGCAGTGCGATTGGCAAGCGGCCATCACAGACCTCGACAGAGTCAGTGCCACGGTTCCGGATGAATGGCATGCGACGGAGGCGAGGGCCGTATTCAGTCTGATGGCAGGACGCCGGGACCCATACGCGGTGGCCTGTCGTAACGCTGCTGCGACGCTGACCGACAAATCGAGCCCATGGACTCGAATTGAACTACAGTTGCTTTGCTGTGTATCGCCCCAACAGCCTGTCAACATGGCGGAGCTAAAGACACTTGACGTGAGTCGTCTTCGCGAGGAGTCGCCAGGAACCTTTTACCGGGTTGCAGGCGCATTGGCGTATCGTTGCGGAGACTATGCCGCCGCTGGTGCGTGCCTCTCGAGGCCGCAGGTCCAATACGACCTGATTTCAATGTTGTTCAACGCTATGGCAAGTGAGAAACTTGGACAGACCCAAGCGTCCAGGCAAATTCTCAGAAAGGTTCACGAATCGATCCGAAAGTCGCCGGTCAGGCCGACCGGTCCGATGGCGCCCTATCGCCGTGACCGAGCTATCGATTGGTGCATTATCCGAATTGTCTTGCAAGAGGCCGAACAGTTGATCGGGGACGACGGGCAGGAGGCAGGCGATGTCGTCGCGCCTCCCGCCGAAGTGGCTAAGTGAAGTCCGGTGCACGTTCGGCTGGCGTCTGTCCGGGCGTTGGGCACCGCGTGAGTCAGGTTGCACGGCAATCACCGGTTCAGGTACGCAGGGGAAGCGACCATTTCCGCTGCTCAGAACATTTCGCCGAACTGCCCGGCGACGCAATCATCCTCGAACAGACAGGGGACTTTGATCCCCTGCTCGTCAACCATCCACCGGTGACATGCCCGCCGACGCCCGCCACTTTCGCTCGTTCTAAAACGAGCACATCAGCCGTTTTCGAACACCGCTCGCTGCGAAAACTCAAGCATCAAAAGGTGCCCACTGTGGTGCCGAGCTTCTGGGAAAAGGTGCCGTCTGGGGTGCCGTACACTTCGCAGTGCTTGACAAAGCATGTCCGCATTTGGCCACGAAAACGGGCACCGCGGTGCGCCGGAAGTCCCCGGGTCGTTTGGAGTTGTGGCCGCTTGTTGTTTAGCGGCAAGGGTTTGCGGCGAGTAGGCCCGGAGGGAGTCGAACCCCCGACCAAGGGATTATGAGTCCCCTGCTCTAACCACTGAGCTACGGGCCCAAGTTTTCGAATTCAATTACTTTGTTGGCACTTCGCCGCAACCCGCGCATGCGCTACGCCCTATGACGCAAACCCTTGCACATCTTCACGCGGAACGCGAGATAATATTGACGCAGTCAGAATACCACACGAACCAAACCTGAAAAACCGTCCCCCCGAATTCCCACCTGTCGACGTACAAAAACGGGCAATGAGCCAAAAAGATCAACGGCTTGCGATACTACTTCGAAATGCGGGACGAGCCAACCGCTGCGCTTAACCGGTACAGGGAACAACAAGAAGGTCTACGTGCCGCTCGAAAGCCGCGACCAAAAACCCCGGACGCCGCGCCCCTCCGGGAGTTACCGAATGCGTTCCGCGGAACACAAGAGAGCCGATTCAAGAACAACCAGATTACACATGCGACCTACCACGATCACCTGCGCGTCGGCGACATGACCGGCAATTCAAAGTAAACTCGAAAAGTGCAAAGCGGGTATCGCGACACCTGATTCAGGAACAAGACAGCGCTGGCTGAGTCAGCAGAGACAAGAACCCGCTGCCATCTCTCCTCGGTTTCAATTCCGTGCCAAAACCGGCGCGGTTCGGGATCGAGTTGCCCATGAGTGTCGCCCGATTCTCCACCTCTCCGTTTGCGGCCCGCCGATTCACTCCGCTATCGCCTCAGGCTATCATACCCGGGCCAGGGAGTTTCCGGCCTGCGGCCCGAGCGCTTGCTCTCTTGGGCAACTCAAAAGGAATGCGCTATGGAACGACGCGATTTCCTCAAGTGCCTCGGTGCCGCGGTCACGGTCGCCTCCGCCGATCGGCTCACCGCGGCGGCTGAATCGACCCCGCCGGTTATTAGCCGACGCCATTTCCCGACCCGGGCGCTGGGAAAGACCGGCGTCATGGTGAGCGCAATGGCTCTGGGCGGCGTGGCGGGGATGCAGCGGCCTCCCGCCCCCGACCACAACCCGGCAGCGCTGGCTGAGTTGGCGCTCGATCTGGGCATCACCTACTTCGACACCGCCCCGGCCTACAACACGGGCCAGTCAGAGACCAACTTCGGCGAAGTTGTTGCCCGGCGGCGCACCGAGATCTTCCTGGCCACAAAGACCGGCGACCGGACCTACGACGGCACGCTGCGGAGCGTCGAGGAAAGCCTCCATCGGCTGCAAACTGACCACGTCGATCTCCTGCAGATCCACGGCATCAAGAAAGACGAAGACCTCGCCGCCATCGGCAAGCCTGGCGGCGTGCTCGCCGCCCTTCACAAACTTCGTGACGAGAAAGTCACCCGTTTCATCGGCGTCACCGGGCACGAGGACGCCGACGCCATGCGCCGCGCAATCGAGATGTACGAGTTCGACACTGTCCTCACCACGTTTAACCCCGTCACTCGGCGGCAGGCGTTCCGCGATTCGGTCCTCCCGCTGGCCGTGGAGAAGAAGATGGGTATTCTCGCCATGAAAGTCATGGGAGGCGGTTTCGGTTCGCTCGCCACGGGCAACCCCGCGAAGAACACCGGCACCTGGTACCACGACGAGTCCCGCAGTCAGGCCGACTCCGCAAAACTCGTCCGCTATGTCCTCGGACTGCCCTTGTCGTCGGCTGTGATCGGTATGTCCTCTCTCGAACAGATTCGGGCCAACGCCGCTGCCTGTGAAATGCCGCCAATGACGGATGCCGAGCGCACAGCGTTGGAGCAAGAGATGGCATGAACGTCGATCGCTGTTTCCGCCCGTCCCCGAAATCAAGCACCGACCCATGAGCACTCCACAGCGTCCTGCCTTGATTGCCCGCCGCGACTTCTGCGCTGTCAGCGCCGGACTGGCCGCAGCGATGGCGGCGCCGCAGGCTTTCGCGCTGCCACTGGCTGAACTTAAAGCACCCGCCGGCGGAAGAAGCATCGGCATCCAAATCGGCGCCGTGTCGTTCGTCGACGAAGGCGTCGATAAAGTCCTCGATCTGCTTGCGGACCGCGGGGCGGTCGACACGCTCTACCTCACCACCTTCACTTACGGGCGGGGCCTCGCGGGGCGGCAGATCCCCGGTCATCCGTTTCCGGACCACGGCCTGCAAGAGTCGGATGAGGGTACGTTCCACGGCGGCAATTACGCTACCCCCCACGCCGAGTTCTACCGCGACACGTCCCTCAAGCAGACCCGTGCTCCCGACCACGGCGAACTCGACATCGTTACCGCGGTCCTGCCTGCCGCAAGGGCTCGCGGGATGCGATTGTTCTGTTCGATCGAAGACGTCTTTCGCTCCGACGTGGCCGGAGTCGAGTTGCTGTCCGAGGTGGATCTGCAGGGCCGCCGCGCTGGCACGCTCTGCCTCTATCACCCGGAGGTCCGCGCGTTTTGGACCGGTCTGGCAACTGACCTCTGCACGTCTTATGACATCGACGGAATCCTGTTTTTCAACGAACGGAACGGGCCGCTCTTGAATGCCTTGGGTGCCAGTCACGCGCAGAGTATCGCTTCGTCGCGAGTCACTTGTTTCTGCGAACATCACCGCCGCGCAGCCCGCGAACAGGGACTCGATGTCGAGCGGGCCCGCCGCGGGTACACCGCGCTCGACAAATTCGTCCAAGCGGCGCTCAACGATCAGCGTCCGACGGATGGCTACTTCGTAGAATTCTGGCGTCTATTGGCTGAGTGGCCGGAGATCATCGCCTGGGACCGGCTCTTCGATGCCGCCAAACACCAGGTGCTCGCGGAAGTCAAAGCGGCGGTGAAGCGGGTACGGCCCGCACTCCAGGTCGGTTTCCACATCGAGCACGTCAACTCGTTCAATCCGATCTTCCGCGCGACGCGGACCTACGCCGACCTGGCGAGTAAGGCGGATTTCCTCAAGGTGGTCGTCTACAACAACTGCGGCGGCGAACGCTACGCGCAATTCATCCGCAACATCGGCTCGACCGTTTTCCGTGATGTGCCCAAGGAGGAACTGCTCCGCTTCAACAGCCATCTCTTGAACTACGGCGCCGAAGCGCAGCTTGACGAATTGGCCAAGGCGGGCCTCTCGCCCGACTATGTGGACCGCGAGACCCGCCGGGCGCTGGCCGGTGTGAAGGGCAAGTGCCAAGTGCTGCCGGGCATTGACATCGGCATCCCCACCGGCAACGAGAGCCGCAAAGCCTCGCCCGATGACACCCATGCCGCCGTGGCCGCCGCGCTCAGGGCGGGCGCCGACGGCCTGATCCTCTCACGCAAGTACTCGGAGATGAACTTGGCTAACCTGTCCGCTGCGGGACGAGCGGTCCGCGATAGTCTCGTTCGCTGACAGAGGAGGACGACATCTGTGGCGAACCGTCGAGACTTCATGACGCTCTGCGCAACCACCGGCGCGGCGATCGCATTGGGAAAGGTCCCGCTGCACCACTTGATCGCCTCGGAGCCTTTCGGCGATTCCTCGCCGGCCCCAAGCTGGGTCAACCGCCCGATGCGCTGGGCGCAACTGACGCTCGTTGAAGATGATCCCGGTAAGTTTGACCCCCAATTCTGGCTCGATTTCTTTCAGCGGACTCGCTCCGACGCGGTCTGCCTGAGTGCCGGTGGCTGCGTCGCCTACTATCCCACCGAGGTGACCTTCCATCATCGCAGCGCGTGGCTGGGCGATCGCGACGTGTTCGGCGACCTTGTGGCAGGCTGCCGCAAGCTCGGAATGGTGGTCATCGCCCGGACCGATCCCCATGCGACCCACGACGACGTCCGCCAGGCGCACCCAGACTGGATCGCCGCCGAAGCCGATGGCCAGCTGCGCCGCCACTGGGCCTCGCCCGAGATGTGGGTCACTTGCGGGCTTGGACCCTACAACTTCGAGTTCATGACCGCCGTGAAACGGGAGATCATGTCGCGCTACCGCGTCGACGCGATCTTCATCAACCGTTGGGATGGCTCGGGGATGTGTTACTGCGAACACTGCCGCACGAATTTCCGCGGGGCGTCGGGACATGAACTGCCCCGCACAAGCGACCCGCGGGACGCGGCGCGCCGGGCATACATCCTCTGGAGGCAAGAGCGGTTGTTCGACCTTTGGCGGCTGTGGGACCGCGAAGTTCGCCGCATCAATCCCGATTCGTGTGTTATTCCCAACACGGGCGGCGGTGCCACCAGTTCGCTCGACATGCGCCGGATCGGCGAGCAGGCGCCCACGCTCTTCGCGGATCGCCAGGCCCGACGGGGCCTCACACCGCCGTGGACCAACGGCAAGAACGGCAAGGAATTCCGCGCCACGATGGGCAACAAGCCGATCGCCGGCATCTTCAGCGTCGGCGTCGAGGAGCCGTATCGCTGGAAAGACAGCGTGCAAAGCGCGGAGGAGATCCGTCTCTGGGTGGCCGACGGCGTAGCCAACGGCCTCCGACCGTGGTTCACCAAGTTCTCGGGCGTGCTCCACGACCGCCGTTGGCTCCAGCCGGTCGAGGAACTATACCGGCGTTACGCCGCCTGGGAAAAATACCTGCGAAACGAGCGGCCGTTAGCCCGAGTGGGCCTGGTCTATTCGCAGCAGACCGCGTGGTTCCACTCCGCGAAAGTCGAGGATCATACGCTTGGCTGGTACCAGGCGCTCGTCGAGTCGCGAATCCCCTTCGAGATGGTACACGACCGCCTGCTCGACGAGCGGCGTCTCGAACCCTTCAAGACGCTGATCTTGCCGAACATTGCTGCAATGTCGGACGAGCAGTGCGACGAGCTTCGCCGTTTTGCTGAACGAGGCGGGAGTCTCGTTGCCAGCTATGAGACCAGTCTCTGCGATCAGTGGGGCGAAAGGCGCAAAGACTTCGGGCTGGCCGACCTGTTCGGGATCACATTCAAGGGCCGCATTGAAGGTCCCATGCAGAACTCGTATCTCCGCCTCGAAACCGATCCGGCAGACGGCAAGCGGCACCCGCTCTTGGCCGGATTGGAGGACGCGTCACGGATCATCAATGGAGTCTCTCGCGTCGACGTGGCAGCGACAGCGGACTTTCCCCACCCGGCGCTGACGCTCATTCCGTCGTATCCCGACCTGCCGATGGAAAGGGTCTATCCGAGGGTATTGAAAACCGAAATCCCACAGGTTTACTGCCGGGAATCGGGCAAGGCCCGCATGGTGTACTTCCCGTGCGATATCGACCGCACGTTCTGGGAGGTCCTCTCGTCCGACCATCTCAAACTGCTCCGCAACGCCGTTGTCTGGGCAACCGATGAGGAGCCGCCGGTCACGGTCACCGGCCCCGGAGTGCTCGACGTGACCGTTTGGCAGCAGAAGGACTCGCTTACCGTTCATCTGGTGAACCTCACCAATCCCATGATGATGAAGGGCCCGCTGCGCGAGCTGATTGCTGTGGGTGAACAGACCGTCGGCGTGTGTCTTCCGGAAGGAAAGCAGGCCCGCGCCGTTCGGCTGCTGGCCGCCGACCGCAACTTACCCGTCGACCAGTCGGGCCGTCGCCTGACTGTCACCGTCCCCTCGGTCCTGGACCATGAAGTGGTGGCAATCGACCTGTGAGGAGCCTATGAGAAGGACCACCCGCCGCACGTTCCTGGCAACCTCCCTGGCCGCCGCGACGCTGGCGGGAACAGGCCGGTCTTCCACCACGGCTGCGGAGTCCGCGGCTCGCGCTGCGGCATCCGAAGATCCCTGGTATCGCCGCACACTTCGCTGGGGCCAGACAAACATCACCGAGATCGATCCCGCGGCGTACGACATCGCCTGGTGGCGCGAACACTGGAAGCGGACCCGCGTGCAGGGCGTGATCATCAACGCCGGCGGCATCGTCGCCTACTATCCCGGCCGAGATCCGCTTCAATACCGCCCGCCGTCGCTCGGCGAACGCGACCTCTATGGTGAACTGGTCAAGGCGGCACACGACGATGGGCTGGCGGTCTTCGCCCGGATGGACTCCAACCGCACCCATGAAGCGTTTTATCAGGCCCACCCCGACTGGTTCGCCGTCAATGCCGCGGGCGAGCCCTACCGGGCCGGCGATCTGTACGTCACCTGCGTCAACGGTCCCTACTACGAAGAGTACATCCCGGGCATCCTCCGCGAGATCATCGAGCGATCGCATCCTGAGGCAGTCACCGACAACAGCTGGAGCGGGCTCGGTCGCGAGAGCATCTGCTATTGCCGGAACTGCACAAAGAAGTTCAGCGAGCGGACCGGCAAGCCGATTCCCGCGGAGAAGAACTGGGACGATCCGGTGTACCGTCAATGGATCCAGTGGAACTACGCGCGGCGGCTGGAAATCTGGGATCTGAACAACCGCACGACCCAAGATGCGGGCGGACCCCATTGCCTGTGGGTGGGCATGAATAGCGGCTCGATTGCTACTCAGTGCCGTAGCTTCCGCGACTACAACGAGATCTGCCGCCGCGCCGAGATCATCATGCTCGATCACCAGGCCCGCTCCGATTCGGCCGGATTTCACCAGAACGCCGAGGCCGGCAAGCTGATCCACGGTCTCTTGGGCTGGGACAAGCTGATCCCCGAGAGCATGGCCATGTATCAGGCGGGACGGCCCACGTTCCGCAAGGCCAGCAAACCGGCCCCCGAAGCGCAACTGTGGATGTTCACGGGATTCGCCGGCACGATTCAGCCCTGGTGGCACCACATCGGAGCCTATCACGAGGACCGCCGACAGTACCGCACGGCCGAAGCCGTGAACCGCTGGCACGAAGCGAACCAGGAGTACCTCATCCGCCGCGAGCCGGTCGCCTCAGTGGGCGTGGTCTGGTCGCAGTCGAATGCCGACTATTACGGGCGCGACCATGTAGAGGAACTGGTTGAGTTACCGCTCCGCGGGGTAGCCCACGCGCTGGTCCGGGCACGCATCCCGTACATCCCCGTGCACGCCGACCACATCGATCGCGATGCGCCGCGGCTCTCCGTGCTGGTGCTCCCGAATCTGGCCGCCATGTCCGACGAGCAGTGCCGTGCCGTGCGGCATTTTGTCGATCGTGGAGGCAACCTGATCGCCACCGGGCAGACCAGCCTCTACAGCGAGTGGGGCCAGCCGCGGGCCGATTTCGCACTCTCCGACCTGCTGGCGGCGCATGTGGCACTGGGCCGCCGCGTTTCGATCGACGAGGATTTCGAACGAGCGAGCGACACGTCGCACAGTTATCTCCGGCTTGCGCCTGAACTGAGAGCCGGCGTCTATGGTCCTGAGACCGGCAACGAGCCGGAGATCGGCGGAAAACGCCATCCGGCCCTCGCGGGGTTCGACGAGACCGATGTCCTCCCGTTCGGCGGAAGGCTCGGCGGAATCCGAGCGGCAGCCGGCACCGACGTGCTTGCCACCTTCATTCCTCCCTTTCCGATCTATCCGCCCGAGACATCGTGGATGCGTCAGACGCGGACGGACGAGCCCGGCTTGATCGTCCGCACTGCGGGTAACAACAGCCGGATCGCATTCCTTCCGGCGGATCTCGATCGGCGATATGCGCGCGACAACCTCCCCGATCACGGCAACCTGCTCGCCAATCTCGTGCGGTGGGCTGCGGGCGACACGCTTCCCCTGCTGGTCGAGGGCCCCGGCTTTCTCGACTGCCATCTCTACCGGCAAACCGGCCGCCTGATCCTGCACCTGGTCAATCTGACCAGCACCGGCACGTGGCGCGCCCCGGTAGAGGAGTTCATCCCCGTCGGCCCGCTCCGCGTTCACTTGCCCATACCGGAGGGACTTCAGCCGAGCCGGATCAAGCTCCTGGTGTCATCGCACACAACCGAACTCTCGATGCAAGGCAAGGCCTTGTCCTTCGAACTGCCATCGGTTCTCGATCATGAAGTCGTCGTTCTGGAATGACGCGTACCAACTCACGCGCCGCAGGGTCCCGGCCTGGGTGCCTCCTGGAGCCGCGAGTTCTTCGACAAGCAAGGGTTGTACTGGGAAGCGTAACTTGATCTTTGGCGAACAGGGGAACCCGTAATGAAGCCGGCAGTGATCGCTTGCGTACGCTGTTGGACGGTTGTGGTCGTGGTTGCTACCGCCGTGACGGCAGAACTCCGGGCGGATGCCCCGCTCGTTTCCGTGGTGTCGGACGGTCACCTCGGCCCGGCCGCCTCGTACGGGCTCAACAAGATCCTCGCTGCCCTCAGCGCCAAGGGCGTCGCCTGCCAACAGGCCGCATCTCCCGGCGAAGCGCGAGGACAGATCCTGCTCCTCGCCGGCCTGGCCGAAGGAGGCGGGCCGGCGTCCCGGTTGCTCGCCGAGGAGAAGCAGCCCGCTCCCGAGGGACCGGAGTCGCTCGTGATTCGGCAGACGCTTTCGAGCGGCAAGCCGGCCTGGCTGCTCGTCGGGTCCGACGACCGGGGGCTGATGTACGCCGAACTCGACGTGGCTGACCGCATCGGCTGGAGCGCGGACCGCGGCGCGCCGTTCTCCGAGGTCCGGCCGTGCGCGGAAAAGCCCGACGCTCCCGAGCGGGCCGTCTCGATATACACGATGAACCGGGCGTACTGGGAGAGTCGCTTTTACGACGAGCGGTATTGGGCACGCTACCTCGATCTGCTGGCCAAGAATCGCTTCAACACGCTGGTAGTCATCTTCGGGTACGAGAACGGCGGTTTCCTGGCGCCTTGCTACCCGTACTTCTTCGACGTGGAACAGTTTCCGGATGTAAGTATGGTTGGCATCACGCGGAGCGATCAGCAGCGCAATCTCGCCGCACTCAAGCGACTAATCCGCATGGCTCATGACCGCGGGCTGCAGTTTACGGTTGGCATTTGGGACCACATCTACCGCGGCGGGGTGCAGGGAGGTGGTATCCCCGATGCCGACCGCAGACTTTCCGCACCAACGCCGGGCTTGGTCTGGGGGGTGAACGAGTCGAATTTGACGGCCTACACGACAACCGCCCTGGCCCGATTCCTCAAGCTGATACCTGAGGTCGACGCCATCCAGTTCCGGATGCACGACGAATCGGGCCTGAAGAGCGACGAGCAGGAGGCCTTTTGGCGGGCGGTGTTCAAGACCATGCGCGAGCACGCTCCGCACGTCCGCTTCGACGCACGCGCTAAGGGCCTGCCGGATACGGTTATAGAGGCCGCGCTGGAGACGGGCGTGAATCTGCGGATTACCACCAAGTACTGGATGGAACAGATGGGCATGCCGTTCCATCCCACGCACATCAACCGCCAGAACCAGTTCGACCGCCGGCACAGCTTCGCCGACCTCTTGCGCTATCCGCAGCGGTACAAGATGCACTGGCGTCTGTGGAACGGCGGCACATCGAGGCTGCTGTTGTGGGGCGATCCGGAGTACGCTCGGCGGTTCGTCGCGAGCACCCACCTCTACGATGGCGACGGCTTCGAGGTAAACGAGCCGCTGTGCACCAAAATGGAGGCCCAGCCGCACGACATGCCCCCGTTCGCGCTGCTCAACGCAAAACACAGTTACTACGACTATGAGTTCGAACGATATTGGCACTTCTTCCAGGTCTTCGGTCGCTTGGGCTATAACCCGAAGACGCCTGCGGAGGTCTGGCAGTTCGAGTTCCAAAGCCGGTTCGGCGCAGCGGGGCCGCACGTCGAAAACGCCCTGCACAGGGCGAGTTGGATCCTGCCGAGGATCGTCGCGGCCTGTTATCCCTACAGCGGCTTTCCGATGACTCGCGGCTGGGCCGAGCGGCAGCGTCTGGGTGATTTGCCCGCGTATGCCAAGGCCGAGGGGAGCGACATAGAGCAGTTTGTCAGCTTCGACGACGAGGCTCTTAACCTCATCGAAGGGAACGAGACCGCCAAGACGCGACCTCCCCAGACAAGCCTCTGGTTTGCTGAGACGGCCGACGCTGTCCTGGCCGAGACGGCCGCGGCTGAGCAGACCATCGGGGATCGTCGAAGCAAGGAATTCGACTCGACCGCGACCGACCTGCGAATTCTGGCGAACCTGGCCCAGTTCCACGCTAGGCGGATTCCGGCGGCGGTAAGCTACCGGCTCTTCGAGCGGTCGGGCGATGTTGATGCCCTCGACGAAGCGATCGCCCACGAACGCCGCGCATTGGAGGCCTGGCGAGCATTGGTGAGAGCTGCGGGCGATTTCTATGCCGACGACTTGATGATGGGCGTTCGCGGCGCCGGCCTCTGCGGCCACTGGCGCGACGAACTTCCCGCGCTGGAAGCGGGGCTGGTATGGCTTGAACAGAAGCGACGCGACTTCCGCCCGCCCGCTGACGCCAGACCAGCGCCACGCTACCGGACGGGCGAGGCCGCTGCGCTGAGACCGGCTGAAGTGGCCCACGTGCCGCCGGCTGACGTCGCGCCGGGCAAGCCTCTGACAGTGGCCGTCGAGGTGCGTGCTCCCGCAGGCGTCAAATGGGTTCGGCTTCGATACCGGGCCGTCAATCAGCAACTGGACTATAAAACACTGCCGATGGCTTCCGGCGGCGAGACCAACTGCTATCGGGCGGTGATCCCCGCCGAAGACATCGCGCCCGAATGGGACTTGATGTACTTCATCGAGACCATGGACAAGCTTGGACACGGGCAGATCTACCCGGACTTCGAACGGGAAACACCTTATATTCTGGTTCACCTGGCACGTTAGAGAATTCCGGCGTGAACAGCGCCACGACCTGCCGGACCAACCAACCGCGTCCCGATTCGCACTCGACTCCCCGATACACGACAGTCCATCACGCACGAATTCCACCTTGCGTGACACGAAGGATACGCCACCGTGAACCGGCAGAGGCCGCCTGACGTCGCTCGACCAGTCGATCGTTGAATTTTCAACCGCTGTCGCTGAAATCACTGACGAAATATCGGAATATCCACGCCCTGCGTGTTGGACTGTCCGATGCCCTGCCGCGCGCCAGGCCGATGTCCGCAACTTCGGCAACGCCCCGGAGCAAGCCGTGCCATTCGGGAGCCGAACTGCATCGAACGGCCTGCTTGGTTGCCGCTGGATGAAAATTCTTGGTAACCTGACGGGCGTGCATGAACTCGTCAACGCCGAGCGAGGTGATTCTTGACTGTTGTCCACTACGCCGGTCTGAGTGATGTCGGGCGAGTTCGCCTGAAGAACGAAGACGCCTGGTATGGAGACCGCGAACAGGGTGTGTTCCTTGTCAGCGACGGGATCGGAGGCCATCAGGCGGGGGAAGTGGCCGCACGTGTCGTGGCCGACTTGTTGCCCGGACGTCTGGCCGAAGCCGTGTGCGGTGCTGATTCGCTCGACGACCCAACCGTAATCCAACGTGCTCGCGACGCAGTGGCCGGACTGAGCGGCAGCATGCGTGACGAAGCCGAACGCAGACCTTCACTGTCGGGTATGGGAGCCACTGTGGCTGCTCTGCTGGTCAAGGCCGGACACGGCCTGATCCTGCACCTGGGGGACAGCCGCGTTTACCTGCTGCGCGGCGGTCACCTGCAACTGCTTACCACGGACCACACCCTGGCCCAATTCCTGGTGGAAAGCGGCGTCGTAGCTCCGGAGCAGGCAAGTCAACACCCGGGACGTTGCCGACTCACTCAGTACGTAGGCATGTCCGGAGAGGCGAAGCCTGGGGCACAGATTCTGAACCTGCAATCCAACGATCGGCTTCTGCTGTGCACGGACGGGCTGAGCGGAGCGGTGGATATCGATGAACTGCGGGAGGCTCTGTCCACTGCTCAGGATCCGGAATCCGCTTGCCGCCGGCTGATCGACGCGGCCAACAGCGCCGGCGGTGGAGATAATGTCACAGTTCTGGTTGTTCAGATCGCGTAGCGACCGCCGAGGACGAGAGACTGCCAGATACCTTGGCGAACACCCTGAAGTCGACCCACGAACGCGTCTGCAGAATCCAATTCACCCGCCTGCATGGCGGGAGGGTCGGACGTGTTGGCGTTCAGGGAGGGTCGGTGGCCCCTCCCGCCCCTGCCGAGCCGACTCTCCCGAGAGGAGAGTGACTTTTGAAACACGTTCATAGTTCCTTCGCAAGGCGCGGCGAATTCCCCGTTTCCGTCGTTCCGCACCAGGCCCTAACCCCCGCACAACCCGGCTGTTCGTTTGGCATCGCCTCTCCAGGGCGGCCGTCGTGAGGCGCCGAATTGTTCTGCGCGTATCCGCCGAGTTCAACGGTGGTTATGATGAACTCGACTTCAACCACCTCCCGTCGTCCGCTCGGTGATGCCATGGCCAACAAAAGCGCGGCCAGTGACACAACGACTGATAATATTGAACCCGTTGGTCGGTTCCCGATGAGGTTCCTGACGGTAGCCGTCGTTCTGACCGGCATCGCGCTCGGCTGGATGTCCTGGGCCAGCTACCATTCGTTTCGGGTTGGCGAGGAGACGAATCGTGAGATTTTCCAAATCGAACATCTGCGGGACACGATCATTCAGCTGGACGAAGTGCTGACGATGTCGGCCAGAATGGCTGCAGCCACGGGCGAATCGACCTGGGAGAACCGATATCGCACCTTTGAGACAACGCTCGACGGCGCGATCAAGAACGCGATCCACACGCTCCCCCCGACGTACTTCGGAGAGACTTCGCATATTATCGACCAGGCCAATCGCAAGCTGGTCAAGATGGAGAACCAGGCCTTCGACCTGGTCCGCCAGCACCGCGTGGACGAAGCGCGGGCCGTACTGTACAGCGACGAGTACGAAACGCAGAAGCAGATCTATGCTCAGGGCATGAAGAACCTCGCCGAGGCCCTGGACACTTACACGAATGATCTGCTGGGCAGGGAACAGCAACTGGCCTACGGGCGAATCATCCTGGCGGCTTTTGTGACACCCGTCCTGATCATTGGATGGCTGTTCGTTCTGCGGACGATGCGAATCTGGCGGCAGGCTCTCAGTAAAGCGCGCGACGAGTTGGAGGCGAGGGTCGAACAGCGGACGGCCGAACTCGCGATCGCCAAGACCGCGGCGGAAGTCGCTAACCGGGCAAAAGGCGATTTTCTGGCCAACATGAGCCACGAGATCCGCACTCCCATGAACGCAATTATCGGGATGACCGAACTCGTGCTCGATACGCGTCTTTCCCTGACGCAGCGAGAATACCTGAAGATGGTGCAGGAATCGGCCGATTCGTTGCTGACCGTCATCAACGACATTCTCGACTTTTCCAAGATCGAAGCCGGCAGACTGGACCTGGAAGAGACCGCGTTCAGTTTGCGAGAACGCGTCGGCGATGTAATGAAGTCCATGGCACTTCGAGCGCACGCGAAGGGACTCGAGGTCGCCTGGCGCATCCATCCCGACGCGCCTGATGCGTTTGTCGGAGACCCGACGCGGCTCGGCCAGATCATTCTCAACCTGGTCGGCAATGCGATTAAATTCACCAATGACGGCGAAGTCGTGCTCGAGGTGAACTGCGAATCGCAAAATGCCGGCGAGGCCGTACTGGACTTTTCGATTCGCGATACCGGCATCGGAATCCCCGAAGACAAACTGATGATGATCTTCGAGGCTTTCACCCAGGCCGACACGTCCACAACTCGACAGTACGGCGGAACCGGATTGGGGCTCACGATTTCATCCCGGCTTGTTGCCCTGATGAACGGACGCATCTGGGCCGAGAGCAAAGTCGGCGAAGGGAGCGTATTCCGATTCGTCATTCGATTGAAACTGGCAACTGAAAGGCCGCGCAAACAGGACTGGTCGTTGTCGGGTACCATCACGGGAGCCCGCGTCCTGATTGTTGACGACAATACAACCAACCGGCGGATCCTCGAGGAGATGACTCGGGGCTGGGGCATGGACTCCACGTCGCTCGACAATGCCCGAGATGCAATCGCGTTTATGCAAAAGGCGCACGCGGCCCAGACCCCGATGCAGCTGGTGCTCTCGGATGTGAACATGCCCCATGTGGACGGTCTCACGCTGGTCAAGTGGATTCGAGAGGATGCCAACCTGGCCAATACTCCGGTCATCATCCTTACCTCGGGCGTCCGGCCAGGCGACACGAAACGCTGCAAAGACCTTCAAGTGGCCGAGCGGCTGATGAAACCGGTCAAGCCTTCCGAGCTGTTCCAGGCCATCGGCACCGCGCTCGGATTTCTCAGCCAACCCGAATCAGAAAAGCAGGGAAAGAAGCCGAATCCGCCGTCGCTGCATATCCTGCTGGCCGAGGACAGCCCGATGAATCAGAAGGTGGCCATCAGCATCCTGAAACGGGAAGGCCATTCCGTCATGGTTGTCAATAACGGCAAAGACGCAGTCGCGGCCGTTGAAAACCAACCGTTCGACGTTGTGCTTATGGATGTTGAAATGCCGCATATGGACGGCTTTGAAGCAACGTCCATCATCCGCACGAAAGAAGAGCAGACAGGCTCGCACACGCCAATCATTGCCTTGACCGCCCACGCGATGAAGGGGGATCGCGAACGCTGCCTCGAGGCGGGCATGGATGATTACATATCCAAGCCGATCCACGCCCAGCAATTGCTCGAAACGCTGGAGGCCGTTCTCAAGACTCCGGCTGACTGAAGCAGGGAGGCCAAGGAGCAGAAAGGTCTCCGAGTTGACATGAAGGGACTTCACCACGCCGGATGCGGGATGAACGCGCCGGGTTGAAACCTGCATCGGGCTTCATGCAGTCGCTGCGAGCCTCCACGACTTTTCGCAGGAGCACCAGCGTCCGAGGATGATCACGGATTGGCTCCCGCGCCGCAGAGCGGCGTTTCGCGATTGCGGGGCTTCCTGCGTTGTGGTGAGGTCTCCCGACGGCACCATTCTCGGGAGTTTTCATCAAGCGGACCGGTCAGGAGACCCAGTTGCGAGACCGGCCTGCAACCCGGCGGGGGTTCCCAAGATCACGCAATGCCAATTGGGGCAGTACCGCTACGCCGACTCCACCCACGAATCGGCCAACCGAATTGCCGTTGCTGTCTCGCGAATCTGGTCCGGCCTTTTGGCGCCGCACAGCGCGACCGTCACGCCGGGTCGCGTGATCGTCCAGGCCACGGCCCACGGTGCAAGTTCGCAACCGGCCGCAGCTGCCTTGGCTCGCAGGTCTTCCACCGCATCGAAGTTGCGAGTCCGCGCTTCGCCGGAAAAAAGCGGCGAGCTGCGGCGCCAATCGTTTTCGGGAAATACATGGTCGCGCGAAAACTTACCCGCCAACAGTCCGAGCGCCAGCGGTTCATAAGCCACGACGCTGATCTGACGCTCGCGACACCACGGCAGGATCTCCGCTTCGATATCGCGCTGCAGCAGGTTGTATCGAACCTGGCATGCGGTGATCGGGCACACGGCCGCGAAGACTTCCATTTGCTCGACCGACAGGTTCGAGACTCCCACGGTCCGCGTCTTGCCGGTATCGAGCATCTCGCGAAAGAAACTCGCCGTATCGGCGAGCGGCACGTCGTCAGCGGGCGCGTGGAAATAAAGCAGATCGACCTCCGCGACTTCCAGGCGGCGCAGACTCTCGTGCAGATGCTGTCGAAGCAAGTCGGGATTTCCGGACCGCCGCAGTGATCCATCCGCATCCCAATAGACGCCGACCTTGGTGGCAAGCACAACCTGTTCTCGCCGGGCGCGGATCGCTCGAGCGATGCGGACTTCGCTTTCCCCGCCGCGGCCATAGGCATAGGCGGTATCCAAGTGGTTGATGCCCGAGTCCAGCGCAGCGTGAATTACCGCGATTGCCTCTTCGTCTGAAATGGAACCGCTGGTCATTCCGGCCAGCGGCCAGCACCCCAGCGCCACGGGCGAAACGCACAGATCCGATTTTCCGAGCTGACGTTGGAATTTATTCATAAGAGCATTGTGCCGTCCGGACCACTGGAAATCGAGAGGACCAATCCCCGACTGAAGCGACCGGACCTCGCGATCCAACGTGCGTCTCCGCCAGCCGCCGCTGAAATAGGTTTTCTTGCAACCGCGAAATCGCTACTCGACGCGCATTCATCGTGTTACCATTGACCGCGCAAGCGAGAAACGCCGGCCGTTGGAAACGCCAGTTCATGGCGGGCATCGAGGCATTCATCACAAGCGGGGAGCATCGGGGCCATGCGCACAACCATGCCAAGAACGCGAAATAACGGACGCGGCATTCCTTCGCGATTCGCCTGCGCTGCTGCAGTGCTGATCCTGTTCGGACGGGTGGATAGCATTTCCGCCGGGGAGTCCGCGGAACTCCGCACACAGACCAATTGCATGGTCGAGATCGCGCTCACGGCGTCCCGGGACTATCAGGACGCGTTTCACGACGTGACACTGGATGTCGCATTCGAAAACCCGCAAGGAAAGCCCCTGAAGGTCCCGGCTTTTTGGGCGGGCGGGCGAGTCTGGAAGGCTCGATATGCCTCGGCCATGGCAGGCACGCATCGTTGGAAGAGCATTTGCTCCGTGCCGGAGGACCGCGGCCTGCACGAGATTTCAGGCACAGTAGCGATCGAGCCCTATCGCGGCGAGAACGCGCTCTTCGCTCATGGTCCGGTGCGGGTCGCTTCGGACCGGCGGCATTTTGAATACGCCGACAAGACGCCGTTTTTCTGGCTGGGTGATACCTGGTGGATGGGACTGTGCCGGAGACTCCACTGGCCGGACGAGTTCCAGCAGCTGTGCGCCGACCGACGAGCCAAAGGATTCACGGTGATTCAGATTGTTGCCGGCCTGTATCCCGACATGCCGGCTTTCGATCCGCGGGGAGCCAACGAAGCGGGATTTCCCTGGGAAAAAGAATACTCGCGCATTCGGCCTGAGTATTTCGATCGCGCCGACGAGCGGATCTTCTACATGGTCGAACAGGGCTTTGTGCCGTGCATCGTGGGCGCTTGGGGATACCACCTTCCCTGGCTGGGCACGGACCGCATGAAGGCTCACTGGCGGTACTTGATCGCCCGCTACGGCGCACTGCCGGTGGTCTGGTGCGCCGCGGGTGAAGGCACCATGCCCTTCTATGGCTCTCCGCATGGAAAAGAGGAGGCGGACATGCAGAAGGCGGGATGGTCTGATGTCATTCGGTACATCCGTTCCACAGATCCATTCAACCGCATGATCACGATCCATCCATCAAGGTCCGCCCGCGAGACTGTCGATGATCCGTCGATTCTCGACTTCGACATGCACCAGACGGGCCATGCACCGCAGGAAGCCATCGGCGGGATGGCCCGGCAAGTCCGCGAATCCTACGGAAGACAGCCCGCCATGCCGGTCATCGCGGGCGAATCGAGCTACGAAGGTCTCGACCTGCGCGAATGGGGAGGCAGCGTTCTGTCCGCGGATGCGGCGAGGCAGATGTTCTGGACCGGGCTGATGAACAACGGCGCGGCAGGAGGCACTTACGGTGCCAACGGCATCTGGCAGGTTAATCGCCGCGACGCACCGTACGGACCGTCTCCGCACGGGAGAAGTTGGGGAAGCGTACCGTGGGACGAAGCGATGAAGCGTCCAGGGTCGAGCGAGGTAAGTCTGGCCCGACAATTCTTGAGCCGATATCCGTGGTACCGGCTGGAACCCATGCCCGATACAGCAGCCTGGGCCGACGAGCAGCCCGCCAAGAATGACCTTATGCCCTTCGCATCCGGCACCGGCACGGACCTGCGCATCGTCTATGTTCCGCAGGCCCGCCCCATCGTCGTGAAACAACTCGCAGCCAAAACAGCCTACTCGGCCAGCATCTTCGATCCTATTCACGGCAAGACGGAATCCGTGTCTCCGGCAGCAACCGACGACGCCGGCTCGTGGAAATGCACGCCGACGAATCGGGAACACGACTGGGTGCTTGTGCTCGAGAAAGGTGGCCGGTAGCAAGAAGCGGAGGCTGCACATCGACACGGATGCACAAGGCCGGAGGCACCTTTTTTGCGTCGCCGGACTTCAGACTCGGGACTATCTTCCGCCGCACCGTTTGGCGACCGAGGGAAGAAAGTCGCGGATTTCCGCGTCGAGAATTTCGAGTTTCTTGCGAATCATGTCCGCGCCGTGGAATCGGCCCGGAGCGGCCCAGCCGGCGTAGCCGTAATAGAAATCGAGCCGAATGTCGGCGGCCATCACCGGAAGTGCCGCGGCGGAGTTCTCTCGTTCATCAAGCAGGACGTTCTTCCATCGGTTGATCGCTTCGCAACATTCGGCGGCCGAGGCCGGGGATAGAGGGTCTTTCGTCGCCTCCCGTTCTTTCGCCAACGCAAGCAGTCGATCGCGAAGCAGACACGACTCGTAGTAATTCGCGGTGCTTCGCATCGTGTGGTGGAACCAGCGCAGGCTGGAAGCTTCCGCGTTGAACGCAAGTCGATTTGCCTGCGGGACGAGCGGTTCAGCCAAATCGACTTCGCGCCGAGCCATCGCGAGGGAATCGGCCATCTTGCGATAGAGCTTCGCGAAGACCGGGACGTTTCCGGTCGGCGGCCCGGCGAAGCTGGCTCCGCCCAGAGTCGCAAATTCATCGGGCAGTTTGGCCGACGGATCCGCACACATCGGATGCGCCGGACCAAGAAAGCAGACGCCCGTAAAGTAAGGCCCGATCTCTGGTGAGTAGTCCATGGCCTGCGAGGCGTGACGCCAGGCGTTCCTCAAATGCGGCCCCGCTTCAGGTCCCGCGATGCGACCGGCGAACAGCTCGAGAAACACCTCGGCATCGGGCGCGGGGTCCCACCAGAAATAGCTGAACACTTCCGATGTGCTGCTGCCCAGACAGGGAATGAACCAGGGGAAGATCCAGGCACCGTCCGCGCCGCTGGAGGCCATTGCGTTAGCGCGTTGCACCCATCGATCCATGCAGGGCAAACCGGGCAACCGCGAAGCTTCGAAGGCAAGTTCGGGTTCGCTCTTGAGATGAACGGCAATTCCCGCATCGCGGCAGGCTTTGATCTGCTGTTGAGCAAGCTTGCCCGGGCCCGGCATATCGATGCTGTAATCCCACAGCAGTTTCTTGACGCCGTCCGGCTTATCCATCGTGTCGTCCTTGACAATATCCGTGAACAGCGCGACGCCCGGCTTTAGTTTGCGGATCAGGCCCAACTGCGCGGGATCGCCGATCGACCAGACGCTCGCGGCCGAGTAAGGCCAGGCAAATACCATGGCGTCCGGGTTGCTCTTGCGAGCGGCTTCCGCCATGTAATTGCACAGATTCGCAACGGCGGTGTCCGCTCCGACCGCTTCGCAACGGGCACATGTCGTATGCCCTCGCTCGGCAGCATAGGGCCGCATGAAGCAGTGGTGGAATTCTTCGCCACCGATGATGACGCCGATGCCGGCCAGACCGGGAATCGCATCAAACAGCCCCTTCACGCTTTCGGAAATGTACCGGCGAACCAGAGGCGATTCGGTGCAGAGAATATGTTTTCCGGGCTTCTGATACCAGGTCGCGTCGTCGTACATCAGAGCGCCGCGGATGTCGGGATGAGCTTGAAAAGCCGGATGGTCCACCGGAAAAATCGGTCTCATGTTCAACCACACATAAGACGCCAGACCATACCGCTGAGCCCCCTCGGCGTATTGTCTCAAGAGACCAATCGCATCGGGATCCCGCAAAGCGGCAAGCTCGGGAATGGCGTCGCTGGTGGAGAGCGAATAAAGGCTGAAGACCGCGTCGGTGATGGGCCGGAAGCCGACTCTGCTTTCGGAGCCCGACAGGACGACGCCGTTGTATCCGTTGAAGACGAGGTCACGGTAAGATCCCATCCAGGGGACAACGCCAACCCGCCGTGCGACTCGCGGCTGATATGCATGTTTGCCCAGCGGCAGTACCGGCGACTGCCTGAGGCTCATCAACCGGACCAGATGAACGACTCCGTCGCGCAGGCCGCTCGCGCCATTGCCCTCCACGACAATCCGCGACGACTCGACGTTGATGGCGAAAGATCCTTCCCGCGAGCCGCCGGAATCGATCGGGTTTTCGAGCAGAGCGATGGAGTCCGATGAGTTTTCGACTCCGCTGCCGCGTTGCAGTTTCTCGGCAGTGACGCTCAGCGTCATCCGCCTATTCAGGAACTCAAGGAGATGCCCCGCCATGAGTTCTGCGAGCGGCGATGCCTCGGCGGGCAGTACGAGTCGCCACTTTGCGCCGATGACCATTTCGTCGCGCGACGGTCTTGCCTGAGGGTCAAACGGAAACCGCGCAAAGCCGTCCATCGACAGCGGGGAAAAGGCGCTGGCCTGATAGTCGCGACTGGCCTCTCGGGCGCGCAAGTTTGCGATTTCGCCCGCGTGCAGAAAAGCGGCCGAGACATCAAGCAGCGTAATCAGGAAAGCGCCCCAGGCGGCTCGGCGTGAAACGACAGATTGTGTGCAAGTCATAATAGTCTGGAGTCTGGAGTCCGGAGTCCGGAGTCCGGAGCAAGACAGTCACATATCCGGCATCCGATTACCGATTTCCGTCCCAAGCCGGGCTGCCTGTTCGATCCGCACCGGCACGCGTGAGCACGGCGAGCAGCGCGTAGTAGTTGTCGACCAGGAAGCCCTCGTAACCCCAGGGCGTGCCGTCCCAGGCTTTCCAGTCGTTGCTCATGCCGTTGGCGTTCTGGCCCTGGAAAGCGCCCTTTTCGAAGGCTTCGAGCATTGGAAAGAGCATGCGATCGGCCTCTTCTCGGCGTCCGAGATCGTAGAGTGCGGCAAGTGTGAAGAAGGCGAAGGACGCGGTCGCGCCGCCGTTTTCGTATTTCTGAAAGCCGTCGGAATTATCTTCCTTTTCGCCACCTCCCCAGCGGCGATCCAGGTGCACATAGTCTTTTCGCGGCACGGCGATCAGATTCCCGGGCAGCCCCAGGTCGAATCGCGAATAGCCAACGTCTTTCATTTTCGCGAGCATGCGGTCGAGAACCTGGCCGGCCTGTTCGCGCGGCACGAGTCCGTAATGGATCGCGATGCCGCTGATCCACGGGAAGTAGTAATCGTGCAATTGACCGTCTGCGCTTCGCCAACCGGCGAGCACCCCCGTAACCGGATTGTGGAATGCATCCCAGAACACGGCTCGCAGCTTTTCGGCGGCCGCCGCATAACGGGCGGCATCGGCCGACTGGCCCTGTTGCTCGGCCAGTTTCGCCATTCCCCGCAACGCGCGATAGGCGAGCGCGTTGCCGTAAGCGTCTTCGTGTCCGAACCCGATGCAGTCCCACCAGTTGGACGGCCGCTTGTCCGCGCGGCCCGACCATGACCCCGAGTTTCCGGTGTAGGGATACTCCAGCAACCCGTTGCCGTCGCGGTCCATGGCCAGCAGTTTGTCCGTCCAGGCGCGGAGACCTTCATACTGCTTTGCCAACCAGGCGGTGTCGCCGCTGCCGTCCACATAGTCCGTCGCCGCAATCAGGAGCGACGGATAGCTGTCAAGGTAGGGCGGATCCTGGGAAGGCAGCCCTCCCAGATCGAAGCCCACGTAGCCCGGCAGTCCGTAGCCCGGCATTCCCTCGAGGTATCGATCGAGCGAACTGCGAATCAGGTCGAGAGCGGAGAGTCTTTCGGCCAACGGCGGCGTATGCAGCGCGATGTCGGCATATTCATACAGGCAGAACGCGCACGTATCGCTGGCCGCGTGATTGGCCAATACCCGCAACCGCGGATTCCACTGAAGGATGTTCAGCCAGTTCCGCCGAAACCCGCGAAATCGCGGATCGTCCGCCACGCCTTGAACCGGCGGATGAATCGCTGCAACTTCCCAACAGTATTCGACCGATTGCCGCGAAGCCGAAGCCGCAGGGAACGTGATCTTCACCCAGGGAGTGCCCGCGCGGGTCGCATCGTAACCGAGCCCCGCCTGGGGATCGCTGGCCGTAATGCGAAACGACCCCTGATCCGGAAAGTGCATCAAGGCGGGCAGTCGCACCGAGCCATCGGCGTTGACGGCTCCCAGGAGCGTGACGTGGCAGCGGCGCGGCTCGAATTCCAGGACCAGCGACTCCGGCTTTTCGGCCTCGCTCCATTGCGATGCCAGCCGCACGCGCTGTTCCGAGATTTCGAATAGCCAACCGGCGGGACTCGAATCGTTGCCAGCGCGGCGATACTCGATTCTCACGGCATCGCCGGTCTCGCATTTCGCAACGAACGGCGCAGGCGGGGCCGCCTGGGCTCGCAGCGGATTCTCAAGGTTCTTGCCCAGCCCAAGGCTATCCGGCGAAACCGACAGCAGCACTGGATGGTTGAGCGAGACTTTGAGATTCAGCCAGGGCGTACTCACACCCAGCCCCTCGGCCTGCCGCTCGACCTTGGGCTGGGCTGCCCGCCCATCGCAGCACCAGACAGCGAGAACGGCGACAGTAATCGCTGCGAATGCGGACGTCAGCAATCTGCCTTGCACAGGTGTCAGCGGAATCGCAGGCACCGTGCGGGCCGGCGACAGGTTTGCTCTGCAGTTGGCGGAATAGAGTCCGAGCTTCGAGGCAAGAGACTGCGCGGCAGTCCCGCGTTGATTTGTTGCCATGCTGCAATTCCCGTTTGTGCTTTGAATCGCTCTCATGTGGGCCAATAAAACGACTGGATTAGCGGCACATTCTTAGCTTGCCGCCGCTGGCCAACTGGAGTTCAACCTGCCCGCGCGAGCTTGTCAATACGACGCGAGTCCGACCGACTCCGCCGTTTAAACGCGAAAAAGTTACGGACAACCGATTGCTTGACAATGTGGGACAGGCGTAAGAGACTGCGTGGAACATCTCTCGGAAATTGGCGAGGCGGCAGCTGACGCAACGTTCCGGCACTCGGAAAATCCGAGGTCGGTTCACCGCACAAGCACGCGCGAGAACGAGCGCGGACGAGGCGGAACGAAGCGCCCGAGGCAAGTTACAGTGATTGCAGACGGAGTCCCAGGACAAGAAGTCGCAGGGTCCGAAGTGAATTGTCGCAGCCAATCGATCCCGTTGCTCGGTCTTGAAGTTCACCCTGCGCTTCGACCGTGGCTATTGCCCTGCCGCCGCTATGCGTCGCCGCGTTCTTGCCGGAAATCCGGTATCGCGCCCGAACAGAATCACAATCCGTCGCTGTTTTTCGAGAAGAGGCAGTCCGATCTTTTTGCTTTCATTGGAGGAAGTGCTCATGCGGTTCAGTAGACGCGTCGGTTTCACGCTGGTCGAGCTTCTGGTGGTCATCGCCATCATTGGCATCCTGGTTGCTCTGCTACTTCCCGCGGTTCAGGCCGCGCGCGAGGCAGCGCGCCGCATGCAGTGCTCGAACAATTTGAAGCAACTTGGCCTGGCGGTTCACAACTATCACGACACGTTCAAGACGTTCCCGTCGGGCTACATTCACACCAACAGGGCGACCCCGACAACCGTCGAAATGTCGCACTGGAGTTGGGGCGCGCTGGTGCTTCCGTTCATCGAACAAGGCTCGCTGAAAGACGCGTTGAATGTCGGACCGAGACACCTGTATCAGAACCTGTTGACTCCGACCGAACTGGCAGCCATGCAGACACCGATCGCGGCGTTCATCTGCCCGTCCGATTCCGGCCCCGCCTTGAACGATTTCGGCGTGAAGATCAATGCGGTTTACACCAACTACGAAAAACAGGTGACCAGCAACGGAACGGACCGGATCCCGATCGCCAAATCGAACTACGTGGGTGTGGCGTGCAGCAGCAATACGCTGACCCCGCCGAGCGGCGACTTCGTGACCTACGGGCCGCCGACCGGGGTGTTCTTCTGGAACTCGAATGTCTCGTTCCGTGACATCACCGACGGAACCAGCAACACAGGTATGATTGGCGAACGGTGCTATCAGAAACGTCAGGTCTACGTCGGTGCCGGCAACGCGCTCGGCTTCAGCTCCGCGGCCTCCGGGTACTACAATCGCTCGATCGCGGCCGCCCTGGGCATTCCCTACTGGGGCATCAACGTGACGATCACCCAGACCGACCATCAGAATCGCGGCTTTCACAGCAATCACCCGGGCGGGGCACAGTTCACATTGTGCGACGGTTCGGTTACGTTCATCAGCGACAACATCGACTTCAAACCCGGAAGCATTTCCGGCGGGCAGGCGTCCGGATACTGGGTCGACAGCACGTTTGAGCGATTCTGTGCGAAGGCAGACGGTCAGACGCTCGGAAATCTGTAGTCAACGATCATTTCAGCAGAAAGCGAGTTCGACATGGTATCGTCATGGAGGTTGGCACTTATCCTGCTCGTATCCGCGGTGGCAATTAGCAGCGTGGGCTGCGGACGCGGCGACATGCCCGATCTGGGAAGAGTGAAAGGCACGGTGACTTTGGACGGCAAGCCGCTCGGCGGAGTCGTCGTGATTTTTGTTCCCGAGAACGGCCGCCCATCGATGGCAAACGCGGACCCCTCGGGAAACTACGATCTGAACTACACGGACGAGGTGAAAGGGGCCAAGGTCGGCAACTGCACGGTCTCCGTCCAATGGCCCGACGGAGAAGCCGGCACTGCGAAGATCCCGGCCAAGTACAACGTGAAGACCGAATTGAAAAAGGAGGTCAAATCGGGCAGTAACACGATCGACCTGGCGCTCGAATCGAAGTAGGCAGGCAGATTCCAGACGCGGCGTTCGCTCCCCACGTCGCTTGACCGCTAAAGACGGCGGGTCTGGCGCTGGCCGCAGGGCCAGCGCCAGACTCAAGCCGCACTCTTCCCGCAATCGCAGTCGCTCACCGCCACAACAGGTGCGTGGCATCTCCTCTGCGATCTTGCAGCCGCTCCGTCGTCACGGGGCCGAGTCGTCGCGCACGCCACGCCGGATCACCATGCGGCGCAAGGCCTCGCCGACAATGATGGTCGCCGACTGCCACTTGCGAGATAATCCGCCGATTTTTACGCTGTAGTCCACGCGGTCATGCGTCTTGCTCTCATTTCAGAAGACTCTGTTGCCTTGCCATGTCCAACTCGTCTGCTGACCCTTCCAAGCCGAACGACGCAGAATCGGGCAGAAAGACACTTCGCGATCGGAACGTGTCACTGCGTCCGCTGCGCACGATCTTCCTGGTGGGAATTGCCGCGTCTCCGTTGATCGCTCTGCTGCTTACGTATGTATTTCTGCAGAGGCCAACGCCCCCCTCCGACGCGGAGTCGACGGCGCAGGCGAAACCAAGTGAATCTCAATCGCCCGAGGCCCGACCCGCCGGAAGGGCTGCTCCGGTTGTCTCACCGGCACCGCGTTCCTCGACAGTCGCATTGCCATCCATCGCAGCGCCCGCAAGCGCCGAACAACTCCAGCGGGAGTCGGAGGCAGCGGCCCGTGATTTACAGAGCCGCTACCCGAACGTTGCAGAAGGGCTGCATGTCGTCGCACTGCTGCATGCGCAACTGCGGCAGACGACCGAGGCCGAGAAGATCTGGCGCAAGTGCCTGGAGTTGTCCCCGCGTCGTCCCGAGTACTACGTGAATCTGGCCACAACCCAGATCGAACGCGGTGAGAGCGCGGCGGCCGTTGCAACTCTGAGGCAATCGCTCGCAGCGGGATGCAAGTCCGAAGCGATCGATTACCACCTCGCTCTTGCTTTGATGAAAGTCGGCGACTGCGCCGAGGCCGAGAAGATCCTCAAACCGGCGGTCGGGCAATATCCAGACTCGGCGGATTGCTGGCTGGCGCTCGGCGAGTCGCAACTCAAGCTGGGCAACGCGGCGGACGCCGAGGCGAGTCTTCGGAAGGCCATTGCCCTCGATGCATCGTCCGCGACCGCCTATTTCGCGTTGGGCAATGCCTGTGCGAGGCAGGGCAAGACCCAGGAAGCAACTCAGTTCCGCGAAGCTTTTGCAAAACTCAAGGACAAGCAACCTATCGCGGCGCCGGAACGATTTCAGGTACTGTCGGCCGACGAATGGCGACGGACTGCCGTGGCGGTTCTTTCGGAGGCCGCCATGGTACACGCGTCCCAGGGGGATGTGCTGGAATCCGAACGATTGCTGCTCCGATCCCTCGCACTCAATCCCATGAACGCCGCGGCATGCAATGCGCTGGCCGGCCTGTACAAGCGGGTGGGAATGCTGCCGGAGGAACGCGTGGCGAGGCGGCGGCTCCTGGATCTCGAACCGGGAAACGTGGCTCGCTACATCGAATTGGCCGACGTCTCGTCTCGCCAGGGAGAAGCGGAACTGGCCGAAGCGACTATGAAACTGGCGATTGCCAATCATCCCGACACGGCAGTGCTGTACGCGGCGCTCGCTCAGTGGTTCGTCCAGTGGGGAAAGGCCGACAAAGCCCGATGGTACGCGCAAGAAGCCGTGCGGCGCCAACCGACTGCGGACGGTTTCCGACTGCTGGCCGCGACCTGTCGGCTGACCGGCGATCAGGCCGGCGCAGATGCCGCGACGGCCGAATCCGAAAAATTGAACAGAGAACCCGAGGAACCGGGCCGCCAGCCACCCGCATCACCGCAAACCCCGGCGGCACCTCCCGAAGCCCGATGAACAAGCAGCGATCCGTGTTTCATTCGTGCAAATCCGTGGCCTCGTCCTCTCCACAATCCCAGGATCTTCGACCGGGCCTGCTCGGATTTCGCTCCAGACTTAGGGCTCTTCCCCCATCATGGCGTTGAATATGAAAACGCGTTGCACCGTCCTGCTGCTCGCCTGCAGTCTGATGTTCGCCAACCGTGCCTGCCGGAGCGGCGAAGCGGCCCTATGCCCGATCCGACTGGAAGATGCCACCGCATCGAGCCGGATCACTTTTCGCCACCACGCGGGCGAGAACGGACAAGGCTATATCGTTGCCGGCGTCGCTGCGGGGTTGGCACTGTTTGACTTCGATGGCGATGGACGGATCGACATCTTCTTTCTCAACGGTGCGCCGCTGAAGGGCACTCCCGGAGGTCCCTGGCCCGATGCACTCTATCGCAACAACGGCGATTTCACTTTCACCGATGTGACCGAAGCAGCGGGCGTCGGCGATCTCGGCTACGGCCTGGGCGTGACCGTCGGCGATTACGATCAGGACGGGTTGCCGGATCTCTACCTCAACAACTTCGGCCCCAACGTGCTGTACCACAATAACGGCGACGGCACTTTCTCGGACGCGACCAGCACCGCCGCAGTGGCCAACGGGAGCAAGGTCGGAGCAGGCACCTGCTTTCTGGACGCGGACGGAGACGGGGATCTGGATCTGTACGCGGCCAATTACGTGAATTTCACCTACGAGAACCACGTGTCGATCAAAGTCGGATCGCACTTCCTCCACGCGGGCCCTCGATACTACAAGCCGGTCGAGGACACTCTGTTTCGGAACAACGGCGACGGCACCTTCACGGACGTGAGTCGGGAATCGGGCATCGCATCGGTGGCCGGGCCCGGGATGGGAATGGTCTGCGGCGATTTCGATGATGACGGCGATACGGATGCGTTCGTCTGCAATGACGAGGCGGCCAATTTCCTGTTCCAAAACGACGGCAAGGGCCATTTCAAGGAGTCGGCGCTTCTTGCAGGAGTTGCCTACGATTTCTACGGCAAGGAAAACTCGAGCATGGGCGCGGACTGCGGAGACTACGACAACGACGGGAAACTCGACCTTTTCATGACCGATTATCAGAGCGAAATGCCCGTTCTTTACCACAATCTGGGGGGTGGGTTATTTGAGGATGCCACGAGCACGGCAGGCATTACGAACGATCTCTACCCGCACGTTACGTGGGGAACCGGCTTCGCAGACTTTGACAACGACGGAGACCGGGATCTCTACGTCGCCTGCGGACACTTCGATCGCGTAGAGAGCTTCGATGACCGAACGTCGCTTCAGGTCCCTAATTTTCTATTGATGAATACGGGGGACGGGAGATTCACGGACGTATCGAAACTCTGCGGCAGCGGACTCGCCGTCGCGGAAAGCAGTCGTGGCGCGGGATTCGACGATCTGGACAACGACGGCGATATCGATGCGGTCATCCTGAACTGGAATTCCAAGCCGACGATCCTGCGGAACGAGTCACCTGCGGGAAGCCATTGGATCGAGATTGAACTGCACGGCCGCGTCACGAATCGCGATGGAGTGGGCGCACGAGTGCGCGTTATCAGCGGTGACGCCGTACAGGTGGACGAAGTCCATAGTGGCCGCAGCTACCAGAGCCACTCGGGCAGTCGCCTGCATTTCGGGCTGGCCCAAAAGGTCCGCGCGGACCGAATCGAGGTGCGCTGGCCCGGTGGAAAAACAGAGATCTTCCCTGGCGCTGCGTCAGGTCAGCTGGTGAGATTATTCGAAGGTGCGGGCTCGCCTGAGAATTGACGCCGAGTCACGACACTCGCCCCCCCCAGCCCCGCCATCGTCTTTGCGGATCAATAGTCAGGCAGCAGCATGACTGTTCGGGCGCGGACTCCCTGTCAACCGACCATTTCGGTCGTTTTTTTTCGTCACAGTTATTTTCTTTTGCGAATTTCACCAGTAAACTGGGCACTCCGAGTGGCCGATTTGCGTATCCGTACACGGAATTGCGTATTCGTACGCGATTGAGCACGGCCATTCGACTGACAAAGCTATCGACAGATACGGCGGATGAGCACTGGCCTCCGCCAAGGGATCAATCTCGCCCCTCGGACAATTGGCAGGCATCTGCGGACGATTCGGTGGTCTTACATCTCTCCCGCAAATTAAACAGCGATCGTAACTCGAAGTTTCGCGTTGGAGTCGGCATTATCGTTTTTTTGTCCCAAAGCGGAGGCGTTCCATGTATCAGAGGTTGTTACGAACAGCGTTCACGCTCGTGGAGCTACTGGTGGTCATTGCGATCATCGGAATTCTGGTCGCGTTGCTGCTGCCCGCCGTACAGGCGGCCCGCGAAGCGGCCCGCAGGATGTCGTGCGGCAACAACATGAAGCAGTTGGCGCTCGCAATGCACAACTACCACGACACGCACAAGAAGTTCCCGGCCCTGGGATGCCCGGGCTATGGAACCACGGCGGCCGGCACCAACGGCGTTTGGTATTCCTGGGCCATCAGCACGCTGCCGTTCATCGAACAGAACTCGCTGTTCGACGGCATCATGTCGCAGGCCAGCGCTCCTGGCGGCGGGCTTCCCTCGCCATGGAACACGGGCAGCAACACGTTTCTGAACAACTACTGGAAGCAAGACATTCCGGCGCACAAGTGCCCCTCGGATCCGCCGCCGAACGATCGCGGTGAAAGCCCGTCTCTTTTGACGTACAAGGTCTGCGTCGGCGACGACTACTACCAGAACCATTTTGCGTTGAACAACAACTCGGCGTTCAACCGCGGCATGTTCCAGGGGATGCGGTGGATCAACATTGCGTCGGTCCAGGACGGCACCTCGAACACAGTGATGATGGGCGAGGTTGCGGGCGGCGGTTTCGCCAACGATGTGATCGGCGGAGTCGCCGTAAACCAGCAGCCCTGGAATCCGGCCGCCTGCGTCGCCCGCAGGGACCCGGCGGATCCCAAGAAGCTCACGAGCCCCGTTCGTGCCAATTTCCGCCCCACTTCAGGGCGAGCCTGGGATGGCCGTCCGTACTTCGTTGGTTTCGCGACACTGGTCGGCCCCAACGGACCGTCGTGCCACTGGGGAACGGTGGATGGCAACGAGCACATGGGAACGCTGTCCAGCTACCATCCGGGCGGTGCCCAGGTATCGATGGGCGACGGTTCGGTTCGATTCATCGGCCAGACCATCGACGTCGGCAACCAGGCTGTTGATGACGTCCAGGTTCCAGGCAGCCGCAAGTCTCCGTGGGGAGTATGGGGAGCGCTCGGCAGCATGAGCGGCGGCGAGACCATATCGGGAGATTTTTGAGTACATGCGATCCGGCTCTGTCGCATCGCAAAGCATGCCGGCGGCGCCGAGAACTATGTAAGAGACTTGAACCGCACCCTGGCGCGGAGTTCGGACTTTCACGTCCAGATCGGACCGGACGCTTCGGGTTCAGGGTGGTGTGAATCGGTGAGTGAAACTGATGGTTGCGGCCGCTCTCAAGCGGGAGCGGCCGCATCACTTTCTAAATGGAGGAGTTTGATGCCCCGCATTCTTTCTTTGGTCGCTTTGGTACTGCTGCTCAGTTGTACGTGCATCGGCTGTGGCCCCGGCGGCCCCGCACTCGGAACCGTATCCGGAGTCGTCACGCTGGACGGCAAGCCCGTGACGGACGGCCTGATTACGTTCTCGCCTGAAGGCGGAGGTCCCACCGCCACCGGCACCACAGACGCTACGGGAAAGTACGAGTTGATTTCGGGCGACCGGAAGGGTGCCCCGGTTGGCAAGCACAAGGTCACAGTGACGACCCTGCAGAAAGCCGAGGCGGTCCCCGAGGTTCGTTCCGACAGCCCCGAGTACGCGAAGATGGCCGCCGGCGGAGGAGGGGACTACAGCAAGCAGCCGCCGAAGGAAAAGATTCCGGCGAAGTACAACACCGCGACGGAATTGACCCAGGAAGTCAA
>CAIPEB010000346.1 GCA_903863885.1 uncultured Planctomycetaceae bacterium
ATATTGAAGAAGTTAATATTACGACAACGCAGACATTAAAAATACTACGACTGCATGCGACCCGCACGATGAACGTCAAGAGCCTGAAGATCTTCTGTGACGTGGCGGGTCGGCGGAGTTTTTCGCAGGGGGCCGCGGAAAACGGCATCACGCAGTCGTGCGCGAGCCAGGTTATTCGCGGCCTGGAGAATTCGCTGGGGATCCGTCTGATCGACCGATCGCGTCGTCCTTTGGCACTGACACCGGAGGGGCGGGTCTACTACGAGGGCTGCTGCAAGTTGGTGCAGGGATATTTCTCGCTCGAGGAGCAGATCCGCGGACTGCAGCAGGAGCACGATGTCGAAGGCCGGGTTCGCGTCGCATCGATATATTCGATCGGCATCGTATACGGCATGCCGCTGGTCGAGGCGTTCCGCAAGCGGTATCCGCGTGCGACGGTCCACCTCGAGTATCATCATCCGGACCGCGTGTATTCGCTGGTGTGGGAGAATCAGGCCGACCTCGGTCTGGTAAGTTACCCCCAGAGTTCCCGCAAGCACGGGATCGAGCACTGGCGGGACGAACCGCTGATTCTGGTATGTTCGCCGAGGCATGAGTTGGCGCATCGCAAACGCCGCCTGACGATCGCAAACCTGGGCGGGTTGCAGACGATCGGATTCGCCCGCGAACTCCGCATGCGGCGCCGGATGGATCATGACCTTGCGAAACTCGGCGTCGCTCTGGATGTCGTGATGGAATTCGACAACATTGATACGATCAAGCAGGCCATTTCGGTGAACTCCGGCGCGGGGATCCTGCCGCAGCCGACGGTCAGCGGCGAACTGCGGGACGGGACGCTCGTGCGGGTTGACGTGGAAGGGCTCGACCTTTCCCGGCCGCTCGGCATCGTCTATCGGCGCGGAGTGGAACTGAGCCGCACCGCTCGGGAATTCCTGCGGCTGATCCACGGCGAGGCCGATTCGGCGTTTGCCGTCTCCGGGGGGGCAGGCGAAGGCAAGAGGTAACGGAAGCCGCCGACAGAATTCCGCGGTGCAGCCGGTTGCAGCGATGAAGGCGGGTGATTTGAATTGGCACTTTTGAATTGAATTGGCAAAGCGCATGGCCCGGGCGCGGGGGGCGCTGGCAGCGGGGTCCGAACGGGGCCTCCGCGATGAACGGATGAGCTTTTGATTGACGGGACGTTTCATGAGTATCGGACCGAGCAACGGATTTCCCGAACGACAAGGTTTGTATGACCCGGCTTTCGAGCACGACAGTTGCGGTGTCGGCCTGGTCGCCCACATCAAGGGGCAGCGGAGCCACCAGATGGTCATGGATGCGGACCAGATCCTGCGCCGCATGGACCACCGCAGCGCCTGCGGATGCGAGGTAAACACCGGGGATGGTTCGGGGGTGTTGACTGCGCTGCCACACGAGTTTCTGGCCAAGGTCGCCGCGGCGGAACTGAAAACGACGCTTCCGGCGCCGGGACACTTCGCGGCCGGCGTGGTGTTTCTGCCGACGGACGACGATGAAAAGACGATCTGCCGCCAGGTGGTGGCGGAAATCGTCCGCGAGCAGGGGCAGCGGGTCGTGGGCTGGCGCCAGGTTCCCTCGCGTCCCGACGAAGCCGATGTCGGTCCCACGGCCCGACGCGCGATGCCGGCTTTCGAGCAGCTATTCATCGCGGCCGCGGACGGCCTGACGCCGGACGCCTTCGAGCGACAGCTGTACATCATCCGCAAGCGGGCGACCCACCGGCTGCGAAACGACCGGGAGTTGAAGCAGGCCAAAGCGTTCTACATCTGCAGCCTTTCGACGCGGGTCATCGTCTACAAGGGCATGCTCACTCCCGGGCAGTTGTTCAAGTTCTATCCGGATTTGTGGGACGAGTCCTACACAACCCACCTGGCGATGGTGCACTCGAGGTTTTCGACCAACACTTTCCCAAGCTGGGACCGCGCTCAGCCGCTGCGATTCATGGCGCACAACGGCGAGATCAACGCGCTGCGGGGCAACATCAACTGGATGCGTGCCCGGGAAGGGGTCGCACACAGCGATTTGTTCGGCAAAGAGCTGTCCAAGCTGTTCCCGATTGTGGAACCGGACTGTTCGGATTCGGGCAGCTTCGACAATGTGCTGGAATTCCTGCTGATGACGGGCCGGACGCTGCAGGAATCCATCATGATGATGATTCCCGAAGCGTGGCAGAAGCACGAAACCATGCTCGATTACAAGCGAGCTTTCTACGAATACCACTCGGCCGTGATGGAACCGTGGGACGGACCGGCCTCGATCACGTTCACCGACGGCCAGTACGTCGGCGCGGTGCTTGACCGCAACGGCCTCCGTCCGAGCCGTTACTACATCACCAACGACGATCGGGTGATCATGGCGAGCGAGGTGGGCGTCCTGCCGGTCGACCCCCGCGACGTCGAGCAGAAGGGGCGGCTGCAGCCCGGGCGCATGTTCCTTGTCGACTTCCGCCAGGGGCGGCTGATTCCGGACGAGGAAATCAAGCACGATTTTTCGAACCGGCGTCCGTACGCCGCCTGGCTGCGTCGCCATCGACTGCGCATTTCCGACCTGAAGTCGCGGCGGGAACCGCCGAAATGGTCGGCCGAAACGCAGTTGTCCCTGATGCAGGCGTTCGGCTACACCACCGAGACACTGCAGTTCATGCTGGTACCGATGGTGCAGGAAAAACGCGACCCGGTCGGGTCGATGGGGAACGATGCCGCGCTGGCCTGCCTCAGCGACCAGCCCCGACTGGTCTACGACTACTTCAAACAGCTGTTTGCCCAGGTCACCAATCCGCCGATCGACTCCATCCGCGAAGAAGTCATCATGTCGCTGGAGTGCTATATCGGTCCGGAACGGAATCTCCTCGAGACCAGCGAACTGCACTGCGAACGGCTCCTCGTGCCGCACCCGATTCTCACGAACGAAGAACTGGCCGGCGTGCAGGACATCTCGAAGCCGGGCTGGCGGACCAAGACTATCGACATGACGTTCGCACGCGCCGAGGGGCCGGGAGGCCTGAAGACGGCCATCGAGCGAATCTGCCTCGAGGCCGAGGCAGCGATCGACGAGGGATACAGCCTGATCGTGCTGTCGGATCGCAACGTCTCGCAGGATCGGGTACCGGTCAGCGCACTGCTGGCCTGCGGCGCCGTCCACCTGCACCTCGTGCGGGCGGCGAAACGCACTCGTATCGGACTGGTCATCGAGACGGGCGAAGCGCGTGAGGTCCACCACCATTGCCTGCTGGTCGGCTTCGGCGCTGACGGGATCAACCCCTACATGGCGTTCGCGGCGCTGCAGAAAGCACGGACCGACGGCCTCCTCGACGCCGAGAAATTCGCTTCCGACGGCAAGGTCGTGCAGGCCTACAAGGACGCCGTGGCCAAGGGCATGCTGAAGGTCATGGCGAAGATGGGGATCTCGACGCTCCAATCCTACAAGGGGGCCCAGATCTTTGAGGCCGTCGGGTTGAATCGCGACGTTATTCAGCTGTGCTTCGAGGGAACCTCCAGCCGCATCGAAGGCGTCAGCCTCGAGACGCTCGGCCTCGAAACGCTGCAGCGCCATCATCGCGGCTATCCCGATTCGCCCGAGGATCGCTGGCTGCAACTGCCCAGCACGGGCGAATTCCACTGGCGGGCAAACGGCGAGCAGCATGTCTGGACGCCCGAAGCCATCTCGAACCTGCAATTGGCGGTCCGCGGCGGCGGCGCCGAGGCTTACCAGCGTTTCGCCGACCACTTGAACCTGGAATCGCAGCGCAAATGCACGCTTCGCGGACTGCTGCGATTCGCTCCCCACGCCAACGGCGGACCGATCCCGCTCGACGACGTGGAGCCCGCTCGCGAAATCGTGAAACGGTTCTGCACGGGAGCCATGAGCTTCGGATCGATTTCGCGCGAGACGCACGAGGCGCTGGCCGTCGCGATGAATCGCATCGGCGGGCGCAGCAACACGGGCGAAGGCGGCGAGGATCCCGGGCGTTTCATGCCGATGCCCAACGGCGATTCCAAGCGTTCCGCGATCAAGCAGGTCGCATCGGGACGCTTCGGAGTGACCGCGTGGTATCTGACCAACGCCGATGAACTGCAGATCAAGATGGCCCAGGGCGCCAAGCCGGGCGAAGGCGGCGAACTCCCCGGGCGCAAGGTCGACGACACCATCGCACGCATCCGGTACAGCACGCCGGGCGTCGGCTTGATCAGCCCCCCGCCGCACCACGACATCTACTCGATCGAGGACCTCGCGCAGCTGATCTACGACCTGAAGAACGCCAATCCCGAGGCCCGCGTCAGCGTGAAGCTGGTTTCCGAGATCGGCGTGGGCACGATCGCCGCGGGCGTTGCCAAAGCGCACGCCGAGCTGATCCTGATTTCGGGAGACACGGGCGGCACCGGCGCTTCGCCGCTGACCAGCATCAAACATGCCGGCCTGCCCTGGGAACTGGGGCTCGCCGAAACGCACCAGACGCTCGTGATGAACGACCTGCGCAGCCGCGTTGTGGTGCAGGCCGACGGCGGAATCCGTACGGGCCGTGACGTGGTCATCGCCGCGCTGCTCGGCGCCGAGGAAATGGGGTTTTCCACTGCGCCGCTGATCAGCCTCGGCTGCATCATGATGCGGAAGTGCCACCTCAATACGTGCCCGGTCGGTGTAGCGACGCAGGATCCGATTCTGCGGCGCAAGTTCGCCGGCAAGCCGGAACACGTCGTGAACTATCTTTTCTTTGTCGCCGAAGAAGCCCGGCGCATCATGGCCGGACTCGGGTTCCGACGCATCGACGACATGATCGGACGGGTCGACTGCCTGCAGATCGAAGATGCCGTCGATCACTGGAAGGCATCCGGGCTCGACCTGAGGCCGCTGCTGGAACCGGCCCGCAAGCCGCATCCGACGGCGGGAGTGCGCTGCACGATCCGACAGGACTTCGGGCTGCAGAATGCGCTCGACAACACGCGTCTGATCGACATGGCCCGGCCCGCGCTCGAGCGGGGGGAACGCGTGGAGCGTGAACTGTCCATTGAGAACGTGCATCGGACCGTGGGGACCACACTCAGCCACGAAATCGTGAAGCGGTTCGGCGAACAGGGGTTGCCCGACGGCACGATCCGCTTCAAGTTCAACGGTTCAGCCGGCCAGAGTTTCGGAGCCTTCCTGGCGGGCGGCCTGACACTTGAACTCGAAGGGGACGCCAACGACTACGTCGGCAAGGGACTGTCCGGGGGACGACTAGTCGTCTACCCGCCGAGGACCTCCACCTTCCTCGCCCATCGGAACGTCCTCGTCGGCAATGTGGCGCTGTACGGCGCCACGAGCGGCCAGGCTTTCTTCAGCGGCCGCGCCGCGGAACGATTTGCCGTCCGCAACAGCGGCGCATGGGCGGTGGTGGAGGGAGTCGGCGACCATGGCTGCGAGTACATGACCGGCGGCCGCGTCGTGATCCTCGGCACCACCGGCATTAATTTCGCGGCCGGCATGTCCGGCGGCATCGCCTACGTCTGGGACCGCGACGGCGACTTCGCTTCGCGATGCAACCTGTCCATGGTCGAACTGGAGCCGCTCGAATCAACCGAAGATAGCGCCGAACTCCTCGAGTTGATCAAGCTGCATCAGTTCTACACCGGCTCGGCCGTCGCCCAGGAAATCCTCGACGACTGGAGTTCGCTGATCAGCCACGAATTCCTCAAGGTCATGCCGCTCGACTACAAGCGGGTCATCCGCGAGCGGGCGAGCCACGACGAAGAAATCGACGCGCGGATGCATGCCGAGCACGCGAGCCTCTAAACGAATTGGGAACGCACGAATCATGGGAAAACCGACTGGCTTCAAAGAATACCCCCGCAAGACCGTACCCTACCGCGCGCCGGCGGAACGCATCGGGGACTTCCTCGAAATCTACCGCGAGCCGGACGTCGACCAGATGCGCACGCAGGGAGCGCGCTGCATGGACTGCGGCGTGCCGTTCTGCATGTCCGCCACGGGCTGCCCGGTGGACAACCTGATCCCGGAATGGAACGACCTGATCTACAACGGGCGATGGCGCGAGGCGCTCGACCGCCTTCACCGCACGAACAATTTTCCCGAGTTCACGGGGCGGGCCTGTCCGGCGCCCTGCGAAGGCGCCTGCGTGCTGGGCATCAACGAACCGCCCGTCACGATCAAGAACATCGAGAATGCCATCATCGACCGCGGCTTCGCCGAAGGCTGGGTGACCGCCCGGCCACCGGCCACCCGCACCGGCAAGCGGGTTGCGATCGTCGGATCCGGCCCGGCGGGCCTGGCGGCGGCCGCCCAGTTGAACAAGGTGGGGCATACGGTGACCGTTTTCGAGCGGGCCGATCGGATCGGCGGTCTGCTGATGTACGGCATCCCGAACATGAAGCTGGAAAAAGAGGTCGTCAACCGGCGCGTGCAGTTGCTGCGTGACGAGGGCGTGCAGTTCGTCACGGGTGTACACGTCGGAAAGCAGGAGGATTTCGCCGCCGGACACATGACCCGCATCATGGAAGAGTCCGGGGCGACGGTGCAGTTTCTCAACCCGCGGCAGCTGCTCGCCGACTTCGACGCGGTCCTGCTGGCGACAGGCGCAACCCGTCCGCGAGACCTGCCGATTCCCGGCCGGGAACTCGAAGGCATCCATTTCGCCATGGATTTCCTCGCCCGCAATACGAAGAGCCTCCTGGACTCGCAGCTGTATGACGAGAAGTACATTTCGGCCCGCGGCAAACAGGTCATCGTGATCGGCGGCGGCGACACGGGAGCGGACTGCATCGGCACGTCGCTGCGTCACGGATGCGCCGGCGTGATCAACTTCGAACTGCTGGACCGGTCCCCGGCGCAGCGCGCCGGCGATAATCCGTGGCCGCAATGGCCGCGCGTCTTCCGCGTGGATTACTCGCACGACGAATGCCGCAGCCGGTTCGGAGACGACCCTCGCGTCTATTCGATTCTCACCAAGGAGTTCATCGACGACGGCCACGGCCGCGTGGCGGGCGTGCGCACGGTCCGCATCGACTGGTCCCGGCCCTCCGACCGGGCCCCCTTCCGCGAGATCGCGGGCACCGAGGCGGTGTGGCCGGCCGAATTGATCTTCCTCTCGCTGGGGTTCCTCGGTCCCGAGTCGGCCGCAGCGGAAATGCTGGGCGTCGCCTGCGACCGGCGCGGCAACTACGAGGCGGAATTCGGCCAGTTCCGCACGAACGTGCCTAACGTGTTTGCCGCAGGAGACTGCCGGCGGGGTCAATCGCTGGTGGTGTGGGCGATCAACGAAGGCCGCGGCGCGGCCCGGGCGATCGACCTGTTCCTCCAGGGCTCGAGCACGCTCCCGGCGCCCGACTTCACCGGAGCACCGGTCGGCGCGTGGCGCTGAAGTCCCGAAGGACGCACGGACGTTCCGCCGGCGACCCGGCGCGGATACGAGTTCAGCGCGGACGCGATTTCAGCGCCCGAGGCAGCTCGTCGGCGGGGATCAGCCGATGGAAGTCGAGCAGGCCGGCCAGCGCGCGGCACTCGACGCGTTGATCCCGTTCGGTCAGCACGGCCACCGGATTGAGCCCGCCGACGACCGCGGCGCCGACTCGCCCCGCATTGACGGACAGACCGAACACGGCCTGCCCGGGCTGGCCGACCTCGAGCAACCCGCCCAGCCCGACAGCCGACAGATGATCGCTGATGTGCAGGACCACCTCACGACTGTCCGCCGGCAACTCCCGGAAGCTGGCGCCTATCAGCCCGTTGCCGTCGCGCACCGCATCGCGGTACGCGGTCATCCGCCCCCGCACAAAGACCTCCAGCGGGTCGATCGTCGTCGCATCATAATGGATCAGCTCGACGAACCGCGTGGGCTGACCGCCGCGCAGCTGCAACAGTCCGCCGAAGCGGGAAGTCGTGGGGATTCCGTGCTTGAGCAACACGCCGTTCAGGGTGATGGAGCAGACGGTGCAGAGCGCAACCCGGCCCGCCGGCACGGTCAGCTGCCCCAGCGTCTCGCGCGGCCAGAGCAGAGCCAGACGGTTTCCCATCGCGTAGCCCTTGGCGAACGAGCGGACGATTTCCTCGGCGCATGCGGCCAGCTGTTGGGGATCGACCAGCATCGCGTTGACCACGACGCTGCCGGTGCGGGTGGCCAGGTCGAAGGTCATCCGGAATGCCATCTCGTCGATTTTTGCGGAGAGGTAACCGACGCGATCGGTGATGCGGGCTCCCTTCAGTTCGGCCTGCCCCCGCTCCGTGATCACATGTCCGCGGCGTCCCTCCCCGTGCACCAGCCCGTCGATACCCATCTGGTGCAGATAGAGCCGCACCGCCCGCTCGCTCAGATGGCATCCGGCCGCTTCGAGACTCTGGGCGACCTTCCCCGAACTCACCGGCGCCGAGAACCGGCTCAGAACCTGCAGGATCTCGGTGCGTTGTCGTTCGGTCTTTTCCATGAGTGCATCTCCGTCGCAACCTGCGGCCCCGCACCGCACGACCGGCCCAGAACATTGGCAAAACCCGATTCCAATATCGGCATTTTTGCCGTTGACGACAATTCCCTTGCCGGCATCCCGGCGGCTCAACGGACCGGTTCGCGGTAGCACATGACCAGCTGATCGGGCGTGTTGGCGTAGACGCGCAGGCGATAATCGCTGTTCCTGGAGGCGGTGAGGTCGATCACGCGGAGCACGGGCGCCCATTTGCCGGCGCTGGGCACCAGTTCCGCGAGACGGTTGGGAGACTGCAGGAAGAAATCGCGGTTCCACGAATTGTGCTGCTGGCCGGGAAACAGGGCCGTATACAGGATGTCCAGTTCCACCAGGTCGTTGAAGAAGTGGGTCCCCAGCGACACGTCGGGAATGAGATCCTCGCGCATGGCAACGATTTCGCACAGCACCGACACATTGTCGATTTCCGCGAACGACACGGGCACTCCGAGCGACGGGCTCTTGGTGCCCCAGCGGCCGGGTCCGATCAGCATGATGCTGTTGGGGCCCTTTCGTTCGTTCACGTGCAGCACGCGTCCGATGACGCGAGCCAGCGCATAGCGGTCGGCGATCGGCAGCTGGCCGTAAAACATCGGCTCGACGTAGACCACCCGGTCGATGAAACTCTGGCGACTCGGGCCGATCACCGCTCCGCGCGATTCGAGGATCACGTCCGAGGCGGCCACCGCGGAGGGCCGGTCGCCGACCTGACTGCCGGTGGCGATCTGCAGCGGCCGGCACTGCACGAGATTGAGCTTGTAGTTGTCCTTGCCGAAGAAATTCGCCGTGAACTCGAGGTCCACGGGGCAGTCGTAGGCCTGCTGCAGCATGGCCAGGATTTCCCGCATGTCCTGGACGAAGGAGGTGCGGGTCAGCAGTTGCTCGAACGTCAGGACCAGCGCGCAGCGGGGATCCAGCTGCTGCTTTTCGATGAGCGCCGCCAGCCCCGGATCGGGTGAAGCGAAACGGCCGAGCATGGCGGGGTCGCAGTTCTTGGCCACGTCGGCGAAATCGTAGGCGCTCTGCTGGTTGGACTCGAGGTCGATCACGTCCACTCGGCGCTGCGAGTACTGGCGGACCTCTTCCGCCCCGGTCTCCGGCCGCCGCTCGGGGTCGTTCAGCGCGACAACGCGGGTGTAGTCGTCGTCCGAACGGTCCACGGCCCGCGTGCCCAGCCCGAACACCAGCCGCACCATGCCCGCGTTCGGGTCGATATAGGGACTCCACACGTAGGGATTATAGGAATAGCCGACACCCGCGACCTGGGGAAAGAAAAAGTTGCCGTAACGCGATCCGGATACGCGCTGCACCAGCAGCGACATCTGCTCGTCGCGATCCAGCAGCCCGCGCTGGGCGCGATACCGCAGCGCTTTCTCGCTCATCGTGCTCGCATAGATGGTGCGCACCGCGGAGAGAAAATCCGCCAGCCGTTTGGAATGCGGCCCCTGATTGGCGCAGAACACGCTTTCGTACTTGCCGGCAAACGCGTTCCCGTAGTTATCCTCGAGCAGACTGCTGGACCGCACGATGATCGGAGACTGTCCGAAATACGCGAGCATTTCGGAGATCTCCTTCTCGATGTATTCGGGAAACGAACCGGTCAGGATCCGGCGCCGCGCCTCCTCGACGCCATCCAGAAACGTCTGCGGATCGCGCTGTTTCTGCCGCATCCACCAGCAGCCGTTCTCGACCAGGAACGAATAGAACACGTCCGAGCCGATATAGAAGGAATCGTGCGCCTCGAGGACGTCGCCCCAACGCGCGTCGTGCGAGCGGAGAATGCCGCGGGCCAGGAGCATGCCCACGGACTTGCCGCCGATCAGCCCCGTTCCAACCATCCGCTTGGCGATCTGCAGCACGTCGCCCAGCGTGAAATAACGCCGCACCAGGGCCTGCACGGCCTCGTCGCGCGAGACCACCATCCGCAGCATGTCCTCAAAACACTCCTCGGCATCCTTCGCCGAACGCGCGCCCGACCGGACCTCGTTCCAGACCTCCTCGGCACGGGCCAGCTGGTGGTTCCACATGCCCTGCCGCATCCGCACCGAATCAAGGCCCGTCCACGGCATGGCGGTGAGGATCTCCGCCGTCGTCGAACTCTCCATCAACGGAACAAAGTCGTCCCCCTCCCAGCTGTGCAGCATGTGCATGGTGGGGGAATAGCGCTGCTGATTCTTGATCGGATGAACGTAGATCTCCCCGCGATGGCGGTACACATCCAGGAAAATCTGCGTCGTGTCGGAGATCGGCTTCAGGGCGTGGAAAGAATGGCGGTCGCGCAGGATCGGGAAATAGGCCAGCGACTCCAGCTCGTAGACGTACGGACAGGTCAGCCGGAAGAAGTTGCCCAGCATCCGGTCGCTGTACCAGGCCTCCGCGAGCGTCGACAGGCAGTCGAACACGAAATAGGCCTCGCGGCCCGATTCGTCGAGCACGCGGTGGATTTCCGTAATGAAGCGTTCCAGGCCCTCCGAGGGCCGCAGGTTGCAGACGTGGACCGGCAAATCCTGCGGCACCAGCGGCTCGTGATCGGCAAAGCGGAAATAGACGATCGTCTTGCCGTGCGCAATGGCATGGCGGCACAACGGCGGCACGAAGCGGGCGAAATCCTCCAGGTGATCCACCTGCCACACCAGATTGTCGCCGGGGATCAGTCCCTTCAGCAGCCGGTCCAGTCCCGGCACCCCGGTGCTCAAGTGCGATTCGCTCGTCATGAAATCCCCCTCTGGCACGATGGTCAAACCCGCCCGCCGCACCGCCGGGGCTACCTGCACAAGCAGTGCGACAAGCGTGTCAGGTTAAGTCCTCACCGCGGGGCCGTCAAGGAACGGCCCGACCGGCGGCGACCGGACGGACCCCGCCGCCTCCCGACCCGCCCTCCCGGTTTTACCGACCCGCCTGCGCAGCACGATCCGGAGCATCCGCGAAATCCGCCGGCTACCTCCCGACTCCCGCTTCGGCAATTCATGAATCACGTTGCGGAAATACATTGCCAAAAGATCGGATAAATTTTGACACGAAGAGTATGGAAAATTGTCGACGATAATGGTAACTTTTTCCAATAAGGTTGCACTGGGCTTCCAGACGCCGTCTTCCCGACGCCAGTCGACGCGGGAAATCGGCCGTGTCCGCAGATCGGGTTCAGCCGGCAGGGGCCGCTCCGATGACGACGGACCGAGCATCCGCCCAGCCGCTTTCGCCAAGGGAGTCCCGCATAATGAGTCCATCCGACAAATCCGCCCGCGCGTCCGCCGATCAGTTCATGGCTCAGCTCATTGCCAAGAATCCGGGAGAACTCGAATTCCACCAGGCCGTGCGCGAGGTCGTGGAATGCGTCCTGCCCGTCGTCGAGGAGCGACCGGAATACCGCAAGGCCCGCATTCTCGAACGGATGGTGGAACCCGAACGCGTCATGCTCTTCCGCGTACCGTGGGTCGATGACCGCGGCGAAATCCAGGTCAACCGCGGCTTCCGCATCGAGATGAGCAGCGCGATCGGACCTTACAAGGGCGGCCTGCGGTTCCACCCGACAGTCACGCTCGGCGTCCTCAAGTTCCTAGCCTTCGAACAGGTCTTCAAGAACAGCCTCACCACGCTGTCGATGGGCGGCGGCAAGGGCGGCTCCGACTTCGATCCCAAAGGCAAGAGCGACGGCGAAGTCATGCGGTTCTGCCAGTCCTTCATGTCCGAATTGTTCCGGCACATCGGCCCGGACACCGACGTGCCCGCCGGTGACATCGGAGTCGGCGGCCGCGAAATCGGCTTCCTCTTCGGCCAGTACAAGAAGATCGTCAACCGGTTCTGCGGCGTGCTCACCGGCAAGGGCCTCGAATACGGCGGATCGCTGCTCCGCCCCGAAGCCACCGGCTACGGCGCGGTCTACTTCGCCCAGGAAATGCTCGCCACTCGAGGTGACAGCGTGAAGGGCAAGACGGCCCTCGTCTCCGGTTCCGGCAACGTCGCCCAGTACACCGTCGAGAAAATCAACCAGTTGGGCGGCAAGGCCATCACCCTGTCCGACTCCGACGGCACGATTGTCGACGAGGCTGGCATCTGCCCCGACAAACTGGCCTGGGTCCTCGAACTGAAGAACATCCGACGCGGCCGCATCCGCGAATACACCGACCGCTTCAAAGGATCGTCCTACCTGCCCGGCAAGCGTCCGTGGGGCGTGAAGGCCGACCTGGCGTTCCCCAGCGCCACCCAGAATGAAATCGACGGCGAAGATGCTGCGGCGCTCGTGAAGAACGGCTGCTACCTCGTCGCCGAAGGCGCCAACATGCCGACCACCCCGGAAGGCGTGGACATCTTCATTGATGCCAAGATTCTCTACGGCCCCGGCAAAGCGGCCAACGCGGGCGGCGTCGCCACCTCCGGCCTGGAAATGACCCAGAACGCCGGCGTGACTCGCTGGACCCGCGAAGAAGTCGATGCCAAACTGCAGCAGATCATGAAGGACATCCACGCCAACTGCGTGAAGTACGGCACGACCGACAAGTTCACCAACTACGTACGCGGCGCCAACATCGCCGGTTTCATCAAGGTCGCCGATGCCATGCTGCAGCAAGGAGTTGTCTGAGCCTCTCCCGGGCTGCCGCGCCGCGAATCCCCGACTCCTGACCGACGTTCCGTTACGTCCACAAAGGACCGAATTGAGGATTCTGGACAAACGGCGAAGTTCGACACGGCAGACCGCTCGGCAGTCATGAGCGTCTGACCAACCAATACGCGCGACAGCTCTCGCTGGAAGTAATTGCCACGCACGGCGGTCTGGCCGTTTGACCGCCGTGCTTTTTCCAGCCTGCCCTCCGGAAGGCCCCCGACAAAGTGCGGAAAATCCCCACAGAATCACCCGCATGCGGCCCTGTCGCTGCATGCTGTCGCTTTACGGCGACAACGTAAGACCAATCGACACCGTCTGCTAGTATTCAGCTAGAAAGCCTTGAATTGCGTTCCGCTGACAATCGCTGATTTCCACCGCGACCGCGGGACGATCAGAAAAGAATGCCGGTCGTCGGCGCACGACGCTGCAATCACACACCATCTGACTCATCGCCGACGAAACTCTCCTTCGCCTCCCGACCGATCGGCGCCCTGCCTGCGCAGGTCGCCTCGCATGGGCCGCTATCACTCATGAATGCCATTCTGCGTAAGAACGAGCTTGCACCCCAGATCTTCGAGTTCCTGGTATCCGCCCCGCAGATTGCGCGAAAAGCGCAACCGGGACAGTTCGTCATCGTGATGGCGGACGAAGCGGCCGAACGCATCCCGCTGACAATCGCCGATTTCGACCGCGAGGCGGGCACAATCACGCTGGTGATGATGGTGGTCGGCGCGAGTTCGTGGAAGATCGCGCAGCTCGGCACGGACGAATCGTTGTTCGCGGTAATCGGCCCCCTGGGACACGCGTCACCGGTTTCCGCCGGCGGAACCGTCGTGATGGTGGCCGGAGGCGTGGGTACGGCACCCGTGTTTCCGATCGCCCGCGCCTTCCACGACCAGGGCTGCAAGGTCTTCACGATTCAAGGCGCCCGCACCGGTTCGTTGCTTTTCTGGAGCGATCGCCTGCGTTCGGTCAGCGACGAACTGATTGTCACGACCGACGACGGCACGGCCGGCCGCAAGGGCCTGGTCACGCACCCGCTCCGCGAATTGCTCGAGCAGGACACGGCCCGCGATATCCGCTGCGTTTACGCAATCGGGCCGACTCCGATGATGCGGTTCTGCGCTCTGACGACCCAGCCGTTTGCAGTCCCGACCACCGTCAGCCTGAATTCGATCATGGTGGACGGCACCGGCATGTGCGGCGGATGCCGGGTCGAAGTCGGCGGACAGACGCGATTCACCTGCGTGGACGGCCCTGAATTCGACGGCCATCAGGTCGATTGGGAAACACTCATGGCGCGTCAGAAGACGTACCACTCGCACGAACAATGCTCGCTCCAACGCGTACCCCTCACGGCAGGTAACTGACATGACCGCTACATCACGCACGAAAGCCCGCCGCGTCCCCATGCCCGAGCAACCGCCGGAGCAGCGTGTCGGCAATTTCCGCGAAGTCCCGCTCGGCTACACGCTGGAGCAGGCCCAGGCCGAGGCGGCGCGGTGCCTTGGATGCAAGAAAGCGCCCTGCCGCGAGGGATGTCCCGTCAGCGTGGACATTCCCGCCTTCGTGCGGCTGATCGCCGACGGCAGACCCGCCGAGGCGGCCGCGTGCATCCGGCAGACCAACTGCCTTCCGGCAGTCTGCGGCCGCGTCTGTCCTCAGGAAACGCAATGCGAAGCCCGGTGCGTGCTGCAGCGGCGCGGCGAATCGGTGGCGATCGGGCGTCTCGAACGATTTGCAGCGGATTTCGAGCAGGCCGCCGATCAGGTGTATCTGCCGACCACCGCGGCTTCGACGGGAAAACGCGTGGCAGTGGTCGGCGCCGGTCCCGCCGGACTGACCGTGGCCGGCGACCTCGCGCTGCGGGGCCACGAGGTCACCGTATTCGAGGCATTTCACAAGGCCGGCGGAGTGCTGGTCTACGGCATTCCCGAATTCCGCCTTCCCAAACGCATCGTCCAGAGCGAGGTGGAGTATCTGGAGCGACTGGGAGTCCGCATCGAATTGAACCAGGTCGTCGGCCAGTCTGTCAGCGTTTCCGACCTTCTCGACTCCGAAGGCTACGACGCCGTCTTCATCGGAGTCGGCGCGGGCCTGCCCGTGACCATGGGCATTCCCGGAGAAAACCTGTGCGGCATCTATCTGGCCAATGAGTATCTGACTCGCGTCAATCTCATGCGTGCCTATGATTTCCCCGCGGTCGATACACCCGTAGTTCGCGGCTCGCGCGTCTGCGTGATCGGCGGAGGCAACGTCGCGATGGACGCGGCCCGCACGGCCCGTCGCCTCGGCGGTGAACAGGTCAACGTCCTTTACCGCCGGACGATGGACGAATTGCCCGCCCGCGCCGAAGAGGTGCACCACGCGCAGGAGGAAGGCATCGATTTCCGGACACTTTGTGCCCCCATCGAGTACCTGGGGGACGATCGCGGCTTCGTGCGGCAGGTGCGCTGCCAGGTCATGGAGCTCGGCGAACCCGACAAATCAGGCCGCCGTCGCCCGGTTCCGAAGCCCGGCGAACAGATTCTGATCGACGCGGACCTGGTCATCGTGGCGATCGGCTCGGGAGCCAACCCGCTCCTCACCCGAAAGACCCCGAAGGTCGCCCTCGGCCGATACGGTCACATCGTCGCCAACGAAGCCGGCGCCACCAGCCTGCCGGGCGTCTGGGCCGGCGGCGACATCGTCACCGGCAGCGCTACGGTCATTCTCGCCATGGGCGCGGGACGCGCCGCCGCTCAGGATATCCACGCGTACCTGATGGAACACTCGAACCGAGGAGCGGGCGACACGGCTCAGCCCGAGCCGGCGGCCGAATCCGCGGCAGCTTGAAAACGCCCCGTGTCCCGAGACACGCACTGCCGGAATACTGCATCGACCAAGGCAGCGGCGCATCGGCAAAATTGCCGCAAAGCGCATCGACGAAGTTCCGCTATGGCATGCGTGCGATGCAGGGTACCGGAGCGCAAAGATCGAACTGAACCGTGATACATGGCTGCAGAACTGCGGCCTCTTCGCCCCCGGACTCCCTTACTCATCGTCGACGGAATCCGCTCCCTCCATGCCCGGCAGCGATAACTGGCCGGGACTCGACACGCGGTGCCGCGGTCCGGACAGTCCGCCCGGCAGCCGATTGACCGACTTGGGGAGCCAGTGCGAAGATCGGCCCCGCACAGCAGGCCCGGCCCGGATGACAAACGACTCGTACGCGGGGTTTTCCTCGAAGAACCGCTCCAGCCCCTCGAGATCGTCAGCCGCCTCTTCTTCGGTCCGATAGGGCCCGTACGTCGTCTGCACAACGCCATCGGCCTCGAACGGCGGAGCGTCGTCAATCCACCAGGCTCGGTCACGTCGCACGATCTTCATGGCAGACGGTCCAGCAGAATCCTGTCGTTCGATCCTCGCCCGGGTCTATCTCGCCGCGCACGGCGCGAGCTTCACGAGAAACGCGTCTCCCCCTCCACGGTGTCGATTCTGAATCGCCCCCGGCGATACGGGAAAATCGTCGGAGGAGGTGCGTCCCGCCAGCAGCAGTTCACCGCGCGGGGTGACGGCGATGCAGCGAATCAGATCATCGCCCCGGCCTCCCAAGTACGAAGCATAAAGCAGGCGAGACCCGTCGGCGCTCAACAGCGCGATGGCGGCATCCTCCCGCCCGCCGCCGAATTCCTTCTGCAATGCGTCTTCGGTGACGGGAAAGTCATGCGAACTCGTGCTGCCCACCACGAAGATATTGCCGTCGGGGCCGCGAGTCGGCATGAGCCAATTCTCACCCTCCGAACCGCCGATGCAGGTCGAAAAGATCCAACGGCTCCCATCGGGCGAAAGCGAAGTGACGAAACCGTCCGATTTCCCTCGCGGCCGCGACTGGCAAGCTCCCGGCGTTGAAGGAAAATCATCCGAACCCGTGAAGCCGGTCAGCACCATCGTCCCATCGTCGAGCAATAGCGGCCGGTGCTCGGCAAATTCGTTTCCGCGGCCGCCGAGGTACGTGGCATGCAGGATCCGCGAGGCGTTGGAATCCAGCGAGGCCAGGTAACAATCCGATTCGCCTCCCGCTTTGGGCTGAGCCGCGGACGGCGTGACCGGAAAATCCGTCGATTTCGTGTGCCCCGCAAGGTGGAGGTTTCCGCGGCCGTCCAGCCGGACACCCATGATGGCATCATCTTCGCCGCTACCTCCGAGATACGTGCCGAAGATCAGCCGCGTTCCGTCCGAGGAGAGCTTCACGATCGCGGAATCGCGGGCGCCCCGCAGTCGCGGCTGCACCGTACCCCACGTCGTCGGAAAGTCGGGCGAGGACGTCGTGCCGACGACAATGACGTTGTCCTGATCGTCCAGGGTCAGCCCTCCCCGAGGCGAATCCTCGGCACGGCCTCCGACGTAGGTGCACCATATCAAGCGGCACAGGTCGGCCGACAGCTTCGCCACCAGCATGTCGGATGCTCCGCCGCCGAAGGTCATCTGAAAACCGCCTTCCGTCGTGGGCGCGTCGAGCGACCGGGTCGCCGACGCAATGACCGGATTGTTCGCTCGATCGAGTGCCAGACCATAGACGTTGCGTTCCTGCCTCGAGCCTCCGAAAAACGTGGCAGCCAGGACCTTTCCGCCATCGCCGCTGACGCGAGCCAGCCAGCAATCTCCGCCATAAACGCCGCTGGCGCCGAGTGCCGGGTCGTCGCCCGCGTACTGCGGCTGCAGCGAGCCCTCCGTGGTGGGCATATCCACAGAACTCGACTGGGCTCCGATCAGGATTGTGCCGTCAGCGCACTCGATCACCTCCCGCGCCTCGTCCCAATTGGCGCCGCCCAGATAGGTTGCGAAAGCCACTTCAAAACGCGGCGCGGCGGCGGGATTCTGCGCCGCGTCTTCGGCCGCGTCCACTCGGGCAACCGGCTGCCCCTGAACACACACGGCTGCCGCTATTGCGATCGCAACGGCACGCATCGACATCCACGGCGTTCTCGGCATGGCTATTTGACCTCATCCGCGAAATACCTGGCCGTCAGGGGTTCCCCGGTCGCCTCGCGAACGAATTCCGGCCACGGCTTTGCGCTGCCCGGCGCGAAGACGCGTTTCTTCAGGTAATCGCCGAAATCACGGCGGCCGTTGAAACTCAACTCGTGGGTCGGCCCCTGATGCCCGGCCATCTTCGCCAGCGTATGCCGCAACTGAGCCGCAAACAACTCGCCCAGCATGTAGTTGTGGTAGTAGACCGGCGCGATCGTGAAGTGCGGCTTGGCCGCCCAATCCGGCAGGTTTCGCTGCGGCGGCCTCTTGAGCTGCTGGATTCGCTCGACCTGGTCCCACCACAGCGTATTCAAGTCCTGCTCGGGGTTTTCGTACAGCGCCTTTTCAAAGTGCAGCATCACCATCGTCCAGCGGGCGAAAATCAACTGCTCGCGGCGGCGCTGTTCGACAATGGCCTGAGCGACCTGCCGCACGCGGCTCGGATCGGCTCCCGCATAGGCCGTCATCCAGCTCGGGGTCTTGGCCAGCGCGCCCATCAGCATCGCCACCGCCTCCGTCGTGAAAATATGCGCCGGCTCGCGCACATTGAACGGCAGGCCGCGGTCGATGTACAGATCGTAAACAGCGTGGCCCTGCTCATGCAGCATCGTATCCATCCACTCCGCGGTCGGCTTGATATTGCACAGCGTCCGCACATCCCCGGAACGGTCAATGCTCGTGCAGAAGGCGTGCTGGTCCTTGCCTTCGCGCTCGAACAGGTCGCTGCGCCGCAGGACCTCGTCGATCGGCAAATCGATATCCGCGTAGAACCGCTTCGCTATGCCAACAATGTCTTCGGCGGTCTTGCCGGAATAGAACTCGTCCAGATCGATGGCTCGAGACGGCGGCGCCGACTGAAAGAACGGGTTGTCGTAGTGCCACGGCATCAGAGCGTCCGGACCAACACCGAGCCGCTCGGCCACTTCCTTATCCAGCTGAGCTTTCATGCGGCGGAACGGTTCGGACGTCAACGTCTCAAGTTCATCGAACGTCCTGAGCAGCTGCGCCGGCTCGTGTTCCTGCAGGCAGACCGACATTTCCCAGTAGTTCTTGAAGCCCAGGGTGCGAGCCGCCTCGTTGCGGATTCGGGCCAGTTCGATCAGCTTCGGGGCAACCACCGCCCCCACCTGCTTGAGCGCATCCCAGGCCTGCTGGCGGCGATTCGAGTCCTTTTCCTCGCGGAGCATTTCCAGCAGTTCGTTGTTCGAGCAGCGTTTGCCGTTCAGTTCGCCGCGAAAAGTGCTGAACAAACGTTCGATCTCGGATGAAAGCGAGACCATCTTCTCCAGCATCGCGGGCGAGAGCTGGTTTCGGCGATAGGATAATTCCGCCAGTTGCAGGCTTCTCGCATCAGCCGGCTTCAGTTCGCCGGACGCTGCTTTCACCAGCCGCTGCAGCCGCCTGAAGTCCTCGGCATTGCTGTGGTAGGTCCTCAGCGCAAGCGAAGTCTTGGCCGACTCGTCGAAGTCCTCTTTCTTGCCCGTATTGGCGGCTTTCCACTGAGCCAGATTCGCCGCTATTTCGAGCGACGAGGTCTCGCGCAGGTACTTGTCGAGAAATGCTTCCGCGTCGGCCTTCATGGATGTTCTACCCTCCTGGATGGATTCCGCGTCCGCACCCCGAACTCGCGCCGTAAATGCCAGGATGCCGACCGCGCTGATGAGCGATCCGCAAAGGATGGTCTGACAAGATTTCATGGTCCACAAATCCCTGTTCGTACCGGAGAAACGGCCGCAAGATCTCCGCGCCGCGAACCGTCGCGGCGCGTCTGCGAGGATTGTAAGTTATCGGCGGCTGCCGTGCACCGGAAGTGGCACAATCATGTTGCAACTCACGGTGTCCGCGTGATCCAATGGACAGTCGTCGTATCTCGAAACGGGTTTATCTCAGGGGCAAACTCGATGATCTCGATTAGATGCCGTCGCTGGTCCGGCTGGCTGCTGCTGGCATGCATCTTCACCATGTATCCAGGCGATACGATCGTCGGCGAGGAACCAAACGAAGAAGGGCAGGTCCGCACCTGGACGGACGCAACAGGTCAGTACTCCGTCGAGGGAGTCCTCGCGGGCACAGACAAGGACGTCGTCCGCATCCGAAGGACCCAGGATGGAAGAGTCATCGAGGTGCCGTTCTCGAAACTGAGCCGCGGCGACCAGCGCTGGCTGCGGGATGAAATTGAGCGGCGGCGCAAGCCAGCCCTCGAGGCGTCCAAACCGGCCAAGGCGTCCACCCCCGAACCGGCGGAAGCCGCAGGAGATTGGCCCGGGTTCCGCGGTCCCAATCGCGATGGACGCTCGCCCGATCGAGGCCTGGTGAAAGAATGGCCCGCCGAAGGTCCCAAGCTGCTCTGGAAAAAGGACAACATCGGCAAGGGATATTCCAGCGTGGCCGTCGCCAAAGGCAAGGTCTACATCACGGGAGATCGGGACGGGAAACTCGTGCTCTCGACGTTTGACCTGGACGGTAATCCCCAATGGGAGGCGAATGTCGATGCCGCGTGGACCGGCGATCATCCCGGAGCGAGGTCCACCCCGACGATCGACGGCGACAGCGTTTATCTCGAGTCGGGCAACGGAGTAGTCGGATGCTGCGATGCGCGGACCGGCAAAGCAAAATGGTCGACTTCACTGCGGGAACTCGGCGGCCAGGTGCCCAACTGGGGCTACTCGGAGTCCGTGCTGATCTACAAGGACCTCGCGATCGTCACCCCGGGCGGCGCGCGGTGCATCGTGGCGCTGAATAAGAACTCGGGCAAGCCCGTGTGGACTTCGCAGGGCTTTCAAGCTGGAGCGCATTACAGCTCGAACTACCTGTTCAACTTCGGGGGGACCGATGTCGTGACCAATGGCACCGGCGAGGGAATCGTCGGACTGGATGCAAAGACCGGGAAAACTCTCTGGTCCAATCCGTTCAGTTCGGGAAACACAGCCAACTGCCCGACGCCCGTATTCTCGGACGGCTACGTTTTCTGGGCCAACGGATACGGCAAGGGAGGGGTCTGCCTCAAGCTGAGCGGCAACGCGCGAAGCATCTCGGCCAAAGAAGCTTGGCAGACGCGCGACATGGTCTGCCATCACGGGGGCTACATCGTCGATCAAGGCTACATCTACGGAAACAACAATAATGCCTGGGTCTGCCTTGACCTGAAGACGGGGAAAAAACTGTGGGAGGAACGGGCGGTCGGCAAGGGCTCGGCATGCGAAGCCGACGGGATGCTGTATCTGTTCAGTGAGGAAGGCGGGCGAGCCGGACTCGCTTCATACTCCCCGGACGGCCTCTCGATGAAAGGAACTTTCACCGTCGAAGGCGAAGGACCAAGCTGGGCTCACCCGGTCGTCATCGGCGGCAGGCTGTATCTGCGGTACGATACGAATCTTTATTGCTTCGATGTTCGAGGATGATCCAAAAGTCGCGGGGAAATGACATGACACGCATAGCGGCGATTGTATGTCTGCTGGCTGCCGTCGGCTCGGTATCGGCGGATGATCCGGTGCGCACGCCCAACCAAATCGTCGAGGATTGGGTGACCCAGGATGTCGTAAGGCACCTGACGGGTTCGGCTGAACCCCGCTGGCTGTCAGCGGCGGAAACCAAGGACGATGCGCGCGGAGGATGCGACGGGGTGATTAACGGGACCTTTGGTTTCCACACCGGCAGCGATGTCCATCCGTGGTGGCAGGTCGATCTCGGCGATGTCATTGCGGTCGACCGCGTTGTCGTTTTCAATCGCGGCGACGGCAACGTGGAACAGCGAGCATCCAACCTGATCGTCAAGGTGTCCCGCGACGCAGCCGACTGGACCACTGTCTACCAGCACGATGGAACGAAATTCTGCGGCCAAAGCGACGGCAAACCGCTGGTCGTCCCGCTGAAGGGCGCCGCCGCAAAATGGGTGCGCATCGAATTACCCGACACGGGCTATCTGCATCTCGATGAAGTCCAGGTTTTCGCAGTGGGCAAGGAAGGGAATTGCGCGCTCAATCGCCCGGCCGACCAGTCCAGCATCAGTGCCTGGTCCAAATCAAAGGGCCAGTCGGCAGGTCCCGCGCCGATCGAGGCGTCGCCCGAGTATCACATCGCCGAGGTCACAATGCGGGGCGAGCAACTGGCCGCAGACCTTTCTGCTCGCGGTGTCGACGTTGTGCAGGACCTCGCCACTCTGAGGAACATCGCGTCCACCGAAGCGTCGCTTCAAGGGGAGCAGCGGCGCGAGGCGTTCCTCAAGGCTTGCGGCGCAGTCCGCACTCTGGCGCTGAAGAACCCGCTGCTCGATTTCAACGATATCCTGTTTGTGAAGCGCGTGCCCGGAACGTTCACTCATATGTCCGACGAAAATTACGGCTGGTTCTCCCGACCGGGCGGAGGTCTGTTTGTGCTGCAGGATTTCAAGTCCGAAACGCCGCAACTGCGGTGTCTCACGCAGTCGCTCCCGCCCGGCACGGTGCACCGCCCCGATCTTTCATATGACGGCCAGCGAGTGCTGTTTGCGTATTGCCGTTACTTCCCGGGCTTGAACGATGAGCCCAACAAGCTCGACAAGAGCAATGTGCCCGAAGAGGCCTTTTACCACCTGTTCGAAGTGAACCTCGACGGAACCGGCCTGCGGCAGCTGACGCACGGCAAGTATGATGACTTTGACGGCCGATACCTGCCTGACGGGCGGATTGTTTTCCTGTCCACACGCCGCGGGCAGCACGTTCAGTGCACGCCCGAAACGGCCGCGGAGAGCGTTGCCGCAACTCAGGGCGACTCGTACGTCCGCTGCGGAGGCGGCCCGGAGCGCCCCGTCGCCGTTTATACCCTGCACACGATCGACCGGGACGGCGGGAATCTCGCCCAGATCTCGGCATTCGAGATGTTCGAGTGGACGCCGCACGTTGACGATCAGGGACGGATTCTCTATGCGCGATGGGACTATGTTGACCGCTACAACATGCCCTTCATGAGTCTCTGGTCCACCAATCCCGACGGGACGAATCCCCAGGCGGTTTTCGGAAACTACACGCGCAATCCGCACTGCATCTTCGAGGCCCGCAGCATTCCCGGTTCACAGAAACTCGCCTTCACCGCGTGCGGTCACCATGCGATGCTCGGCGGCTCGCTCGTGTTGCTGGACCCGAGCAAAGGGGCGGACGGCGAGGTGCCGATGACTCGATTGTCGCCGGAGGTCTGTTTTCCCGAATCGGAAGGCTGGCCGCACACCTATTTCGCGAACCCCTGGCCGTTGGCGGAACAACATTATTTTGTCGCCTGGAGCCATTCGCCGCTGCCGCCCGGAACGCCGCGCCCGCAGTGGGGAATGCCCGGCCCGCCGAACGATCTCGGCATCTACCTGTTCGATGCCTTCGGCAACCTGAATCTGCTTTACCGCGACAACACGATCAGCAGCATGTATCCCATGCCGGTACGGCCGCGGATGCGCCCGCCGGTTGTCGCTTCGCGCACCAGCGATCGGGAGGGCAACCAGGGTCGGATGCTGGTGACGAACGTTTACGAAGGACTGAAGCAGGTTCCGCAGGGATCGATCCGCCAATTGCGGATCGTCGCTGTTCCCGCCAAGACACACCCGACAATGAACTTCCCGATGATGGGCATCACGCATGATGACCCGGGCAAGTGCGTGCTCGGCACGGTCCCGGTCGAACCGGACGGCTCGGCCTATTTCCGCGTTCCCTCGGGAGTTTCCTTTTTCGTCCAGGCTCTCGCTGCCGATGGCATGGCCGTCCAGACGATGCGGAGCGCAACGTACGTCCAACCGGGCCAGAGCTATTCCTGCATCGGTTGCCACGAACATCGCAACACGGCCCCGCCCAACACCGTCCCGTTGGCCGCGATGAAGTCCCCTGCTTCGCTGACGCCGGGCCCGGAAGGTTCGTGGCCGGTGGATTACCTGACGCTGGTGCAACCGGTTCTGGAAAAGAACTGTGTGAATTGCCACGCTCCCGGAAAGGACGGCGCTAAGTTCGACCTGACCGCGGCCAAATCCTATGCAACGCTGGTGGATTACGGAAAGCCGAGCCTTCGCGAGCACGTCCAGTCGGCCTACCAGGCCGGGCAATCCGTGGCAGGGGCCGGGGCAGCACAGACCAACGCGCTCTGGCCGCTGCTTGCCAAGGGGCACTACGACGTGCGGTTATCCGACGAAGATCGCCAGCGGCTGGCTGTGTGGATGGATACGTACGGACAGTTGCGCGGGGCCTTCGACACGCATCAGGAAGAAGAGTTGCGATCCTTAAGAGAAGTAATCGCCGGCACCGCAAGGCCGTGACGGAATCAAGACGATGTCAAGGAGCGCAGCGATGGACCACAAAGTCCCACGATCGTGCCTGCCCACCGGGATCGCGCTGCTGCACAATCCCCAATTGAATAAGGGGACGGCTTTCACCGGCGCGGAACGCGACGCACTCGGACTGCATGGACTGCTTCCGCCGCGAACGTGCACGCTCGCCGATCAGGTGAGCCGCGTCATGGAGAACTTTCAACGGAAATCCAGCGACCTGGAGCGATACATCCAGTTGATCGCGCTTCAGGATCGCAACGAGACCCTGTTTTACCGCGTCGTTGTGGACAATCCTGAACTCACGCTTCCGATTCTCTATACGCCGACCGTCGGCGAGGCATGCCAGAAATACGGCCACATTTACCGCCAGTCGCGAGGAATGTTCATATCGTGCGAGGACCGTGGACGCATCGCGCGAGTGCTGGCCAACTGGCCGACGCGCAACGTGCGCGTCATTGTCGTCACGGACGGCGAGCGAATCCTGGGACTTGGCGATCTTGGCGCCAACGGCATGGGAATCCCCATCGGCAAGCTCACCCTTTACACGGCGTGTGGCGGAGTGGATCCCGATGTCTGCCTGCCCGTAACGATTGACGTGGGCACCGAGAATGCATCCCTTCTGCAGGACCGTCTCTACCTTGGCCTGCCCCGCCAACGCGTGCGAGGGGACGAGTACCACGCGCTGCTCGACGAGTTCATCACGGCCGCCAACATGCTGTTCCCGGGCGTACTGATCCAATTCGAGGACTTTGCAACAGCCAACGCGTTTCGCCTCCTCGAGGAGTACCGGGACCGCGTCCTCTGTTTCAACGACGATATCCAGGGCACCGGAGCTGTCGCCCTCGCGGGATTGCTCACTGCAGCGCGCGTTCAGGGAAACCGCCTGCGAGACCACCGAGTCCTGTTCTTCGGGGCCGGCGAAGCAGCGGTCGGGATCGGCCGCATGGTTATCATGGAGATGCAGGAGCAGGGCCTGTCGGCCGATGAAGCCGAACAGCGATGCTGGTTCATGGACTCGCAGGGACTGATTACGCGGTCGCGACAGGATCTCCCGCCGCACAAACGCCAGCTTGCACGGGATTGCCTGCCCATAAAACTCCTTCCCGACGCGATCGGCGAGTTGAAACCCACGGCGATCGTGGGCGTGTCCGGCCAGAGCGGCGCATTTTCGCAGGAGGCCATTGCGGCACTTGCCAGACACAACGAACGGCCCGTGATCTTTGCGTTATCCAACCCGACATCCAAGTCGGAGTGCACGGCGGAGCAGGCCTACGGATGGACCGGGGGAAGGTGCATCTTCGCCGCAGGAAGTCCTTTTCCGCCGGTCGCCGTGGGTGAGAAGACGCTTCACACCGGGCAAGGAAACAACGCCTACATTTTTCCGGGCATGGGACTTGGAGTGCTGGTCAGCCGCGCGAAATGCGTCACCGATCGCATGTTCACCGCCGCGGCCCGCACGCTCAGTTCGCTTGTTTCGGACGCGGATCTCGCCGCCGGGCGAATCTATCCGAAGTTCGACCGCATCCGCGACGTCTCCGCACGGATCGCCGTCGCAGTGGCCGAAATTGCCTTCGAAGGCCGCCTCACCGATCTCGACCGCCCCGACGACCTGTCTGCGGCCATCCAAGAGGCCATGTACGAACCCCGTTATCGCAGTTACGTCTAGCCGGCCCTCCGCTGAGGAACTCCCCAGGAGTAAAGCCAGACGCCGCGGTTCATCGCTTCGGCGAGTTATACACCTCGATCGTGGTCAGAGTCGGACAGGCAAGGCAATCGTTGAGCTTCACGCGGACTCGGTCGGCGGTCACCCGCGGCAGCCGGAGAATGCGGCGCGGGCCGATCGTCGCGCCCTGGCCGATCTTCTTCCACTGGCCGTCAACTCGTGCTTCGATCTCGAAGGACTTCACTCGCTGTCCCAGCCGGATCGCTTCTTCGAGTCGCACTCGATCGAACTCCGCGGCACTGCCCAGATCGACTTCCAGCGATGCGCTGCGCACATCGTCGTCGGCGGCCCAATACGTGTCCCGGTCACCGTCTGTCAGCCGAGTTGATGCAAACTCGGACGACTTGCCTCGCACGTTGGATGCGATGACCGGCCGGCCCTTCGCGAGATCCGTCTTGAACGTGGCTCGCAGCACGTCGCCGAGTTCTTTCAAGTTCTTCGCATCGACTTCGTGAATCCGACCGCGTTTGTCCGGAGGCACGTTCAGCAGCAGATTACAGCCCAATCCGACACTGGAGTAGTAAAGGTCCAGCAACTGATCGACCGACTTCACCTTGTCGTTCTGCGATTCGTGCCAGAACCACCCGGGTCGAATCGACACATCGACTTCCGCCGGAACCCAATCCGTGCCGCCCGCGTCGCCGTGCGAGAGCGAGTCGGGCGGAGCCACTCCGGGCCAGCGTCCTTCGCGATTGAAGGTGGCCCAATTCACATCCTGACCGTAACCGCTTTCATTGCCGACCCAGCGGATGTCCGGCCCCGCGTCGCTGAAGCGAATGCAGTCGGGCTGCAGTTTCCGCACGAGCGCCCAGGTATCCTCCCAACCGTAGTAAGTGCGGGCATCGATTTTGCGGGTCTCGCGAGCCCCTCCATAATAGCCGCTTCCGCCATTGGCTCCGTCATACCAGCACTCGCAGACGTGGCCGTACTGGGTCAGCAGTTCCCGAAGCTGGTTCCGGTAGTATTCGACATAGGCGGGACGCGCGTACTCGGCGTGGTTTCGATCCCACGGCGACAGGTAGAGCCCCATCTTCAGGCCGTTCTTCCGGCATGCCTCGGACAACTCGCGAACCACATCACCCTGGCCATCCTTCCAAGGCGAGTTCTTTACGGAGTGTTCGGTGTACTTGCTCGGCCACAGACAGAAGCCGTCGTGGTGCTTGGCAGTCAGGATCAGCGCAGTCATCCCGCCGCTCGTCGCCACGTCCGCCCACTGTTGAGCATCGAGATCCGATGGAGCGAACACCTTGGGAGACTCGTCTCCTTCACCCCACTCGCGATCCGTGAAAGTGTTGACCGTGAAGTGCAGGAATCCGTAGTACTCGAGCCGATGCCACTTGAGGTGCTGCTCGGTCGGCAGCGTGCCGAACGGAGCGGGAGGCGCGACTTGAGCTGCAGCGCGACCGTCGAAACCGATCGCGACGAACATTGCCAGAATCGCAAGACCCGCGAATTGATAGGTTCGCATGGTTGAATGACTCCATCAGGACTCGACGCTGCGCACTTCCTCCGTATGCATCCACCGGCTCAGGATCGGAGAGAGTGCGAAGCAGATGACCGAAGATACGATCGCCGCCAGCGCGATCTTCCCAAAAACGTCTCCGTAGACATGCACGGTTTCCAACGGGATCGGAATGGCAGCTTCGCTGCCGCCGGATCCCTCGGTCACGCCCGTGAACTGGGCGATAATCGCGGCCAGGAACTGGGAAAAAGCCGTGGCGAGAAACCATGCTCCCATCACCGTGCTGACAAGCCGGGTCGGCGACAACTTGGTGACCATGCTTAAACCGACGGGAGAAAGGCACAATTCGCCCATCGTGTGCAGCAGGTATCCGAGGATCAGCCACCCCATGGCGACCATGCCGCGCGAATCGGCCAGTGTTGTGCCGTACCAGAACGCACCGAACCCCAAACCAAGTTGCGCCAGGCCCATCGCGAATTTCACCGGCGTGCTCGGTTCAAGGCGAACGCGGGCCAGACCGGCCCATACGGCGGTGAAAATCAGGCCGAACACGAGGATGTACACGGGGTTCACCGACTGGAAAGTGCTGGCCGGTATTTCGAGAGTTCGGCGAGCGATCCCCATCCCCACACAGTCCTGCTCGACTTTCCAATCGATTTCAAATCCGGGATTTTCCTTGTGCTGGTTTCGCAAGTCGTCAAGCTTGCTGAGCGTGAACATCTCATTGCCGTTACGATATCCCAGTTGTTCCTGGGTCGGCTGCAACTTGATCGTCTTGCCCACCTGATCGCTGGTCACGACCGATCCCTGGAATACGCGATCCACATTCCGGTCGGTGAAATTGTTCACCGAACTGCCGGCCTGTTCGAAAAACGCCCAGAAAAGCATGGAAAAGAAAGTGAGGATCAGCACGACATACATGCGCTGCCTGGGAATCTTGTCCAGGCGCAGTGTTTCAATACCGAGATAGCCGAAGGCCAGCACGCCGCATACGATCAGCACAAGCCCCGCAGGCCGGCTCCCCTCCTTCAAAATAACATGCGCGATCTGGCTGGCCGCGCTCTTGCTCCCCTCGAACTGCTTCAGCACGCTGTCCGGCACCACCGTCACCGCACGATTGTCCTTCGTGAGCGGCGCGAAACCGGAAACGAGCAGAACAAATAGCGGAATCGCGACCAGCGTGCCGAGATACACGGCCCATTCCGCCGGCAGCACTCCCCACAATCTGCGGCGCAGCCGTTCCGCGTCGGGCGGGGCGCCCGCGGACGTCGGCAATCCGCCCCGCTCCAGAGCAATGACCGCAACAACACCGGCCACTGCCAGCGCGAGAGCCACCAGGACGTTGACGCCTGCCGAATACGGATTCTTGGGATGGAAGAAGCAGAGCAAACCGGCCGCGCCGAATGCCGTCAACGCGATCGTCACCTGGGTGACTCGTCGCGGCAACACGAATACGGCCAAACCGGTAAGCATACCGACGGTTGCGATGAAGAAGCCCCAGTGCCAGCCGTAGGTTTCTCCAATGTACCCGCACAACAACGGCGACATGGCCGCACCCAGATTGATGCCCATGTAGAAAATCGTGAACCCGCTGTCGCGCCGACTGCTGCCCTGCGGATACAGCGATCCAACGATCGTGGAGATATTGGGCTTGAAAAAACCGTTGCCGCAGATCAACAGGCCCAGACCCGAAAAGAACGCAAAGGTGCTCGGCGCCATCAGCAGGCACTGGCCGAGCGCCATCAAAAGGCCGCCGACCACCACGCTGCGGCGAGCGCCGAGCAGTCGATCCGCGAGCATCCCCCCGAAAAACGGCGTCATGTAGACCAGCGCCGTATACGCGCCGTACACGGCATAGGCGTCGCTGTCGCCGTACTTCAGAAATCCCTTGAGCATGTAGAAGACCAGCAGGGCCCGCATGCCGTAATACGAGAACCGCTCCCACATCTCCGCAAAGAAGAGCGTGAATAATCCGGCCGGATGTCCCATGAGAGTCCTGGAGTCGGCGGACGCGGCGTTCGACATAGATTTCCCGATGCGAAAAGAATTTCTTATGGAAATGCCCTGGAGACAACCTTCGAATTCGCGGCAGTATATCAACCACATGCCGCAGGATGAAGTAGTTTCTACTTCAATGCACGCAGCCAATCGGGGACTTTCTGGATCTGGCCTGCACGGTCGACCAGCGCAAGCGTGATGTGGGCCGTCGCGAGGCGATCCGGGCCCCGCATCACCACATACTCGTGCTCGATCTTGGCGGCGGAAATCGCTCGCAGCGTCGTCAGGATTTTGACCACGTCGTCGTAGCGGGCCGGCTTGTGGTACTTGCACTCGGCCTTCACAACCACCGCGAACAGTCCGCTTTCTTCCATGTGCCGGTAGTTACCCCCCGAATCGCGGAGCATCTCCGTCCGCGCAATCTCGAAATACGTGTAGTACTTCGAATGATGAAGGAACCCCATCGGATCCGTTTCATCGTAACGAACTCGTATCGTGGTCTCGTGGGGCGCCGCCGGTTGCGATTCCTTCATGGTACTCCTCGACACGCGTCACCGGCCTTTCGCGGCCCGAACCGCCTCAGACAGCAACGCGGTATGACGACAATTTCCTATCGGCCCGACACCACCCGGCCCAGTCTCACTCTGCGCCGATTTCGCGGATCCGGATGTTCTTAAACTCGACCCAGAACGGCTTGCCCGCGTGCAACTGCAACGCAAGGACTCCCTCGCGTGACGCGGAGGGGCTGTTGTCGGTGCAGTCGAGAATCAGTCGATTGTTCAGATAGTGCCTGATCCGGCTGCCTTTCGCAATAATCGTCGCGTCGTTCCACTCGTTAAGCTTGAAGAGTTTCTCGAAGTCGTCGGCGCTGATCAGCGATTCGCCGGCGAGTTTCTTGGTGCCGTCCTTTCCCCAGACGGCCTCTTCACCGACCAGGCACATGCGGTTCCGCTTCCCCCCTTCGTCATAAATGAAGCCTGAAACGCTGGGCAGCTTCACTTCGTTGCGAAGTTCGTGCTGATAGCCCCTCACAACCCATTTGTTGCGCGGGTTCCCTTCCGAAATGTGCTTGGAACGATATTGAATGCCCGAGTTATTATCCGCGATGAGCCGGAATGAGAGCCTCAGTTCGAAATCGCGTGTTACGCCGTCTTTCCAGATCAGAAACGTGTTGCCATTGGCAGGATTCTCCGCCGTCGTCTCTCCGTGGATGGCGCCGTCCTTAACCGACCAGAGTCGCGGATCGCCATCCCATCCCGCAAGATCCTTGCCGTTGAAGATGCACTTCATGCCGGCGGGCTCGGCCGGCGCTTCCTTTGACTCGGCGGACCATGCCTGAATCGCCAGCCCGATAACGACGGTCAACGAGAAGAAACGAATCATGGAGTGCTCCTGGTGCGATGTTGATATGAAGGGGCTTCGCCACGCCGGATGAGAACGCGGATGCCGGATGCCGCATGCCGGATGCGGTAGCCGGTAGTGGCGGTAATCGGTAGTCGGTAATCGGTAGTCGGTAGTGGCGGTAGACAGATCGATATTCGCATGCCTCCAGACTCCAGTCTCCAGACCCCTTCGCCGAACGGACGATTATGACCGATCGAACCGAGTTATTACAGATTGCGTAAACGGTAAATTCGTTTCGCAGTGCGTAATCCGGCGGGGCGGCGAGGGGTAATCCGGCCCAGCGCTCTGGAACAAAGGGCTCGCTGGACTTACTGTTGTCTGAATACCCAAGAGGTGGTGCCTTGCTGGAACAAGTCCGAGAGCATCTCGAACGCCTGGTCATGCAACCGGCCGACGAACTGCGGGGTTGGCAGCGATCGGCGCGGTATTTCATCGACCTGGTGCGTCATTGCGCGCATCGCCTCGCGAAAGACCGCGCCGAGGAAATGGCTGCCGCTCTGACTTACCGCACGATTTTCAGCCTGATTCCGCTGTTCGTTCTCGGTCTGGTCATATTCCGCCCGTTCGGCGGCTTCGAGGACGTGGTCCAGAACCAGATTCAGCCGCGTCTGTACGAATTCTTCGGGCTGCCCGACATCAGCTACACCGACACCGGCGTCGTGACCACAAATGACAAGGAGCCGATGCCGGAAAAGGCCCCGACAACCGACACCAAGGACCCCAAGAATGCCCCGGGAACGGCGAACGGCCAGCACGACGAGCACGATCTGAAGAGCCAGAAGCAGGTCCGGGCGAGCATCCAGAAGGCGCTGACCGAATTGTCCAACAAGATCGCCAACGTCAGCATCACCAGCATCGGTTTTGTCGGAGCTATCCTGTTCATCTATGCGGGAATGGGGCTCGCGGTATCGGTGGAGTACGACTTCAATATCATCTGCGACAGCCCACGCGGCCGTCCGTGGCATCTGCGAGTTCCCGTCTACTGGTCGATCATCACGCTCGGCACCGGTCTGCTGGCGGGCAGTCTGTACTTCGCGGGGGAAGCGGTCGAGTGGCTTGGCGACTTCGGTTCGTTTGCCATGCTTCAGCCCCTGCTCAGCCGGATGTTCGCTTTCCTGGCCAGTTGGATGCTGCTGTTCCTGTTGTACGTCACGATCCCCAACACGAAGGTCAAGTGGCGTACGGCGCTGATTGGCAGCTTTATTTCGGGCGCCATGTGGGAGACGGGCAAGTGGCTGTTTCAGATCTACGTCCGGCACGCTGTACCCTATTCCGCGCTTTACGGGTCCTTGGGTTTGCTGCCGGTTTTTCTTTTCTGGATCTATTGCTCGTGGATGATCGTGCTGTTCGGCCTTGAACTCGCGTTTACGATGCAGGTCTTGCAGGGAAGGGTGCCGCGCCGACAGGAGGAAAACGCCGCGCCGTCGCTGCCCGCCGACGCCGACTGGCTGATGCCGCTCCTGGCCGAAATTGCACGGGAATTCATGGAGGGCCGTTCCATCGGGCGCCAGCAACTCTCCGAAAGACTCGGCCTGCCGTCGCGCATCGTCAATGATTTCGCCGTGCAACTGGAGAAGCACGGCTTGATCCATACGATGCAGGCCACGCCCAATGACGTGACCTACGTCCTGGCTTTCCCGCCGAATCGCGTCCGCATGGCGAACGTGTTGAGACTTGGGCGTGCGTTGTCCCGCAGCCCCGGCAAGCAGGATGACGCCCGCACATCCCTGGCGGACTGGGAGTTTGTGGACAAGCTCTTCCAGGCCAAGTGCGCAGCGGCAGGCAATACCACCCTCGAACAACTCGTCGACGAACTGAACCAGCGGGTCAAAGGCGAGCGTACAGCCGATTCGGCCGACGGCTCGGGCACCTGATGAGGCTTCCCTCCCCAGGCTAACTCGATTCACCCGCCGGACGCGCGACGAGCACCGCAATCGAGCGGTCTCGCAACGGATACTGCTCGCCGCTTCGCAAGGTCGGCAACGCTTCGCCGGCCGCTGCCGAATCGAGGACCGACTCCCAGCAATGGTCGGACTTCGAGTCAGGCAAGGTGAACGGTATCGGCTCAAAATGGGCGTTGAGCAGCAGCAAGACCGTGTCGCCCGTGATCGCCTCTCCTTTCTCGTTGACGTCTCCGATCAGATCCCCGGCAAGCCGCACCCCGAGGCATTTTACGTATCCCGCATTCCACGCTTCGTCGGACATGTCCCCGCCTGACGGCTCGAAGAAGGAGATGTCGCGAATGTCCGATCCGCGCAGCGACCGGCCGTGAAAGAACTTCCGCCGCTGAAACACCGGATGTTCCCGGCGCAGGCTCACCGCGCGGCGCACGAAATCGAGGAATTGCTGATCCTGATCGTTCAACTCCCACTTCAGCCAGGTGATCTCGTTGTCCTGGCAGTAGGCGTTGTTGTTTCCCTGCTGCGAGTGACTCAACTCGTCGCCGGCCAGCAGCATCGGCACACCCTGGGAAAACAGGAGTGTTGCGATCAGGTTCCGCTTCTGCTTTTCGCGCAAGGCCAGGACCGCTGCATCGTCGGTCTTCCCCTCCGCCCCGCAATTCCAGCTGTTGTTGTCATTCGCGCCGTCGCGGTTGTTCTCGCCGTTTGCCTCGTTGTGTTTGTCGTTGTAGCTGACGACATCCTGCAGCGTAAAACCGTCGTGACAGGTGATGAAATTGATGCTCGCATACGGTGCGCGGCCCGTCTGCTGGTAGAGATCACTGCTGCCGGCGAGCCGCGTGGCGAACTCCGACACGGTGCCGCCGTCCCCTTTCCAGAATCGCCGCACATTGTCGCGGTACTTCCCGTTCCACTCGGTCCAGAGCACGGGGAAGTTGCCGACCTGATATCCCCCCGGACCGATATCCCATGGCTCGGCGATCAGCTTGACCTGGGAAAGCACCGGGTCCTGATGAATGATGTCAAAGAACGCTCCCAGCCGATCCACGTCGAACAATTCGCGGGCAAGCGTGCTGGCCAGATCGAAGCGGAATCCGTCCACGTGCATGTCGAGCACCCAGTAACGCAGGCTGTCCATGATCAACTGGAGCACTCGAGGATGCTGCATGTGCAGCGTGTTCCCACAACCCGTGAAGTCCATGTAGTATCGCGGATCCGGCGCGAGCCGGTAGTAAGCGGCGTTATCGACGCCCCGCAGCGACAATGTGGGGCCCAGTTGATTTCCCTCGCACGTGTGGTTGTACACGACGTCGAGAATCACCTCGATGCCGGCGGCATGCAGCGACCGGACGCACGTCTTGAATTCGTTGACCGCATTCATCGCGCCGGGCGAATCAAACGAAGGCTCCGGAGCAAAGTAATTCAGCGTGTTATAGCCCCAGTAGTTGCTGAGCTTCTTCTCCACCAGGTGCCGGTCGCTGATGTAATGATGCACCGGCATCAACTCGACCGCCGTCACGCCGAGATCCAGCAGGTGCTTGATGATCGCCTCGCTGCCGAGTGCCGCGTAGGTGCCTCGAATCTTCTCCGGGACGGCAGGATGCAGTTTCGTGAGTCCCTTGACGTGCAACTCGTAGATCAGCGTCTTGTGCCAGGGTGTGCGCGGGGGACGATCGTCCCCCCAAGTGAAAGCCGTGTCGACCACGGCCGCAAGCGGCGCGTAGGCACCGTTGTCCCGGTTGTCAAACGACAGATCCTGGGCGGAATCACCCACTTTGTAGCCGAACAACGAATCGTCCCAACGCAGGCATCGCCCGATGAGCTTCGCGTACGGATCGAGCACGATCTTGTTCGGATTGAAGCGGTGCCCTTTCGCCGGGTCGTAAGGCCCGTGAACGCGGTATCCATATAACTGCCCCGGCAGGACGTCCGGCAGATAAGCGTGCCACACCTGATCCGTGTGTTCTCTGAGAGTGATGCAGTGAGATTCGTGAGCCTGCTCCGCCGAGTCGAACAGGCACAGTTCAACCTTCGCCGCATGCTCGGAGAAAATCGAGAAGTTCACTCCAGCTCCGTCCCAGGTGGCACCCAATGGATACGGACGACCGGGCCAGATTCTCATCGGAAAACCCCTCTGCACAGGAATCGATCAGACTGGAACTTCGACTCATTGTATCGGCAGCGAGACGCCGGTCATGCACTGGCATGCCGGTTTTGCTGCGAAAGTCCGGAAGGCCGAGCGCGGGCATGGCATGGTACGCCGCGGCGCGGTAGACATTAGCTCATTCAAATCACGGGAGAATCACGATGGACTTGGAACTTGCCGGCAAACGACTGTTGATGTTCGTTGGCGACGACTACGAAGACCTGGAGTTGTGGTACCCCAAACTCCGCATGATCGAAGCCGGTGCCGAAGTCGTCGTGGCGGGCTCGGCTCGTCACGAAAAGTACCGCGCAAAGCACAGTTACCCGTGCGTTTCCGACGCGGCCATCAGCGACATAAGTACCTCGGACTTTAACGGCCTGATTGTCCCCGGCGGATTCATGCCTGACAGATTGCGCCGGGAAGAACTCGTATTGTCGATCGTCCGTGAGTTTCACGCTGCCGGAAAACTGATCGCAGCGGTCTGCCACGGCGGCTGGATTCCGATCTCGGCGGGAGTCTATCGCGGTGTGCGGGTCACCGGATCGCTCGGCATCAAAGACGATCTGATCAACGCCGGGGCGATCTGGGAGGATGCGCCCGTCGTGGTAGATCGGCATTTCGTATCCAGTCGAAAGCCGGACGACCTGCCGCAATTCTGCCGAGGCATACTGCGCGTGCTCACGGCACAACCAGACTGACTTCGGTCCGCAGTCCGGCGGCTCACGCCTCCCCGAAAAACTGCGAGGCGTTGTCGGACAACAGCTTCCTGGCAAGTCGCCGGGCATCTCCGGCGGCGAAATAGTCCGCTTCGACCTTTTCCTGGAGCACTTCGCCGATCAATCGCCGCATAAGACAGACGGCGCCGTACGTTTCTTCGACGTGCCAATTATCGCCGCCGATCATCATGCGCGATTCGTCGGGCAGAACTTCGATGGCCTCGTGCAGCGATTGCTTGAAATACGAGGGGCTGAGCAGGGCGGACCAGGTCAGATCGAGCCAGATGTTGCGGTAAACGAAAGCAAGGCCGAGCAGCTCGCGGCTCCAGGGAAACGCAAGGTGCATCAGCAGGAATCGCGTGCCGGGGTGGCGTTCGATCAATCCGGCCGCATTCATCGGATGCGAGCCGCGAATCAGCGCCGAACCGAGATGCATCTGGAACGGAATATTACGCTCGCCGGCCAGTCGGCACAGTCGATCCACGACGACATCTCCGAACGCCTTGCGCTGCTGCGGTGTCGGGTTGCACTGCCCCCACGCCCGCCGCGCAAGCGACTCGTCCACATCGTCGAAATTGACAGAGCGATCGTAAGCCAGCGCATTCTTGATCCCGACCTGATTCCGCTCTCCGAGCGTATCCATGAGCCTATCCAGAAAGGCCAGGTAATCGTCGAACGAGTCGATCCGGTGACCGATCCGCCGGGCATACCGATGCGCGCTGTTGCCGTTATGGTCGCACGAATCGGGATGCCAGCCGAATGCCAGAGCGTTGATCCGCATGACGGAACGATACCGCTCTCCAAGCGACTTGCGGGCGTTTAGCAGCGGGTCGTTGAATGGATCCGTAATGATTCGCTTGATGCCGGCCCGGTCGAGTACCTCGGCGCGCCAACCGTCGTCCGCGTGGCGACGGCGGATATCCGCATCGAGACGTTCCCAGTTCGCCGGCGTAATCCGGCCCTCGCCCAGTCCGTACAGTTCCGTCAAAGCCCAGATCACGTTCCGTACAAAAGAACTCGAACCGCTGCGCTCGACGAATTGGGCAATATCGTCCCACGTGCCGCGGCCGCAGTTCGCGAGCATCGGGTCTTCGAGCCGCGTCTCGGAGGGCAGCGGATAGGGTCGCGCCTGCGTCCAGCCCGCATAGCTCTGCCGCAACAGGGCGAGCAGTCCGACATCGCGGTTTCCCAGCATCTCGGGCATGTGGTGCTCGTGCACATCGAACACGGGCAGGTCGCGAACGAAGTGACGAAGATCATCATCGATTGGGAATTGAGTTGCGTTCATTTCCCTTTTCTACACGCCAGGGGTGCCGCATGGCCATACGCCATGCTCCGGCGAACTGCCGCCAGACTCGGCAACCGTGCCCCGTGCTATAATCCTGCGCCGTTTCGCATATTTCATTTCCGCCCGAAGGGAGTCCGCCGAATGCCGTCACGTGGCCTGCCGTCGATTATGGCCCTTTGCCTGCTGACAACATGTATTTCGATTGCGTCGGACGATGGGCAAACGGGCACGGAGTTGAAAGACTGGACCGGGCATGAGTTGGCGAACCTGCTGCCGCTCTACGAACAGTTCCACATGCACCCCGAACTTTCGCTGGCCGAGCGGGAAACAGCCGCTCGCCTCGCGGACGAGCTGCGCAAAACCGGAGCCGACGTGACGACCGACATCGGAGGACATGGTGTCGTGGCCCTGTTGAGAAACGGTGACGGCCCGACGGTGCTCGTGCGGACGGACCTCGATGCACTGCCCGTGACCGAGAACACCGGAGTTCCCTATTCGTCGAAATCCAGCGGCGTGATGCACGCATGCGGACATGATGCCCATATGACCTGTCTGATCGGAACGGCGAGATTTCTCGCTTCGCACAAGAACCAATGGCACGGCACGGTCATGCTGATCGGTCAACCCGCCGAGGAACGAGTCATGGGCGCGGCAGCGATGCTCAAGGATGGACTCTACGAGCGGTTCGCGAAGCCGGATTACGCTCTGGCACTTCACGTGGACTCGGCATTGGCCGCGGGGCACGTTGCCGTGCTGGCCGGCTACTGCATGGCGAATACGGACGGCGTCGAAATCCTGGTGAAGGGCAAAGGCGGTCACGGCGCCTATCCGCACACGACCGTGGATCCGATCGTACAGGCAGCTCAATTGATCCTGGCGTTGCAGACGATCGTCAGTCGCGAAGTCTCGCCTATCGAACCGGCCGTGATCACTGTCGGGGCGATTCAAGGCGGTACCAAGAACAACGTGATTCCCGACATCTGCCGACTGCAGCTCACGGTTCGATCGTATTCGTCGCAGGTGCGAGAACAGTTACTCGAGGCCATTCAGCGCAAGGCGAAGGGCATCGCCGCGTCGTGCGGGGCGCCGGAACCGGAGGTCAAGGTAACTGTCGGGTCGCCCGCCGTGCGCAACGATGAACAACTGGCCGTTCGCGCCGAGCAGGTCTTTCGCGCCGCGCTGGGGGATGCGCAAGTCGGCCCCGCGGAGAAATCGCTGGCGGGCGAGGACTTTGGACTGTTCAGCCAGGGCAACGTCCCCATCCTGTTGTTCCGCCTGGGATCGGTGAGCGAAACTCAACTCGCGGCGTGGCGCCGACAAGGGAAGACGCCGCCGTCGCTGCATTCCCCCGAATACTGCATCGAGGCCGGAAGGACGATCGAGACGGGCATCGTCGCAATGAGCAGCCTGATCGTCGATCTCTTGAAATGAAGCACTACGCGTTGTGGGCAAAATGCCGAATTCCGGCCTCTGTCAGCTTCTGAAACAGCTGGGCAATGTGCTCGCGGTCGCGGGTCTCGACAGTGCACAGCACATTGACCGACGCAGTGTTCGGACCTGAAAACGTGCGGTCGTGCGTGATCTCCTTGACGCTCGCGCCGGCCTCGGCAATAACGCCCGCCAGTCGTGCCAGTCCGCCCGGCCGGTCGCTGATCGAGGCGCTGAAACGCACCAGCCGCCGATCCACGACCAATGCGGTATCAATCAAGCGACTCAAGATGGTGAGGTCGATATTGCCGCCGCAAAGCAGGAGCACCACGCGCCGCCCGGCCAACTCGTTCAACTGGCCGCTCAGCAATCCGGCCAGCGGAGCGGCACCGGCACCCTCGACGACGCATTTCTCCAACTCCATCAGCCGCACCACCGCCAGCGCTAATTCCGCCTCGTTGACTTCTATAACGCGATCCACCAGCTGCCTCGCGATTTGAAAAGCCAGTTCGCCGACGATCCCCACTGCCAATCCGTCGGCCAGCGTGGGCTCGGACGGCACCCGCACCGGATGTCCCGCCCGGAGAGCAGACGTGAAACAGGTTGAGTGCACCGGCTCAACTCCGCAAATCCGCACGTTCGGCCTGACGCTCTTCGCAGCCAGCGCTACCCCGGCGATCAACCCGCCGCCTCCGACCGGCACGACGATCGCATCGGCGTCCGGCACCTGCTCGAGAACTTCAAGACCCAAAGTTCCCTGGCCCGCGATGATCGCCGGATCGTCATACCCGTGGATGTAGGTCAAGTGCTGCTGACGGGCCAGTTCATCAGCCCGTGACTTGGCTTCGCCGAAACTGCTGCCGCACAAAACAACTGTGGCGTTAAGTCGGCGGCAATTCGATTGCTTCACCAGCGGCGCATAGTTGGGCATCACAACCGTGACCGGTATGCCCAGTTCTCGACCGTGGTAAGCCAGCGCCAGTGCGTGATTACCCGCGCTGGCCGCAATCACGCCGTGCTCCTTCTGGCTCCCGCTCAATTGCAGCAACGCATTGCGAGCACCGCGTTCCTTGAAACTGCCCGTCCGCTGCAGAAACTCAAACTTGCAGAAAATCTCGCACCCGTAATGCTCTGAGAGTGACGGGGAATACGGACAGGGTGTTACAGCCACACCGCCTGCGATTCGACGGCGCGCGTTCCGGATATCTTCAATGGTCACCGCGATCATCCGAGCCCTCCCCCCGCTATTCTCGCTTGCGATCATCGCGGGATCATATTCAGTGAAAACGGGTCGCCGACAACCTATCTTATACCACCCGCACGAAACCACGGATGTGCCCGGGGCATTGCAGATGAAAGCGTGTTCGCTCACAGGGTCGGGCGCGCCACTCAAGACATTGGAAACAACCCGATAAAGAAACACAGACTCCCGCCTGCAGACAAGCTGCCTCGCATTTCGTGTCGGCCAAGTCAATCCGGGTGCGACACAACCGCCCCACCAAAAGAGGTCGGGGCATTCTCCAATGCCGGAGAACAGCAGCCGCTGGCTATGATGTCATGCAATGCGGATTCTTACTCATTTGCCGCAGCTTGGTGTTGCATTCGTCATTGAAACTACTTAACACTAAGAGCGCTTCAGCAATATGATGAGATATAGGACGCAATTCAAAAAGACTCGGTCCCAGATGCCCCATGCATCAGGCTGAACGCTATTGAATTGCGTCTTTTGGTTTGCGGTGTCCCTTTTTGGGATTCAGAGCGAGGCATCCACGCACACCGGATTGCTCCGAGTGCCCCCAGACCGCAAGCGCTGGCTGAAGAACCACATCCAGGCCGCTCTCAGAAAAAGAAACAACCTCGAAGCAACGTGATCGCCGCATCGAGGTTGCATATCGGAAGCGGGGAGACATCAAGATCGTCCCCCGCCAAATCGCGGGAGATCCGTTCATCCTCCCGCGACTATCCATTTTTTGACGGTGTCCGAATAGGTTCCCCACCGGTTCTCGTTCTTCTCTCGGCACTTACGGTATCCCGAGCATTGCCGAGCCGAGTATTCCGGCGTTTGGCACAGAACTTATTCGGACTCCAAAAGCATACTATTGCCGCAGGCAGGTCCGGTAAACGGCGAGAGGATTGAAGCCCGTCGCCGGATCCAGCTGAATACTCGATCACCAGTCAACCAGGCAACGACTCACTTGCCTTCGGGCAATACGCTTTCCACACCCACATCGATGTATTGGCCACCCTGCGTCTGATGGCAATGCACTGCGATCACGTTGCGCCCCGCGTGGAAGGCGGCGATACCGGACTGGGGTATCTCTACAACTTCGTAGTCGGTCGTGTAGCCGCTGCGATTCAGGACCTGCACGCCATTGATGAAGACCTGAACGTCTTCATCATGGTGAATCCGCAGCATCAAACGCCCCGGAATCTGTTCCGGAAGGTCAACGGCGCGGCGAAGCCAGATGTCGCTGCTGTTCCAGGCAGTGCCCGTAATGGCGCCGGGAGTTTCCCGGGTTCCGAACCCTCCGACACCTTCCTTCCACCCTGAGTCCGAAAACTCTGAAGCCGTCCAGTTCGCATCCGGCTTGTCGGTCGTGTACATCCACTTCTGCGCTGTTTTTTCCGACGTCGGCACCAGCGTGACGGTGCGAGGAGGCTTGGGCATTGGAGCCCAGTTCGCTGCGTGAGTCTTGTCGCGTCCGGCATACTTCGACCACGTCTTGCGGTCGTACAGCATCCGCAGGAACACGCCGCCCACCACCGGACGAGCAGTGAACCCCACTTTCTTGGCATCGAGCGTCCAGTACCAGTCAGTCATTGGAGAGCGGATGGGGGTCTCGTTCAGAAACCGCCATACCGGATCGACCAGCGCATCGAAATCTTGCCGGTCCTGCGTCAGCGTGGCAGTCCACAGAATCCAGTCCAGCTTTGTGTACGTCTTTCGATTGTCGAGCGGGAGACCGTACTTGTTCTGGATTCGCCGGTAATAGTCCATCTCCTTGCGCAGGACTTCAGCGGGAAACAGATCCAGCCCGAGTATCTGATCCCAGACCAGATTGTATTTCTGGCTCCACGAACCGGGCCGGTCAAAAGCAAGCCGGAAATGATCGCCATCGGCCGCCTCGCGGGCCCAGCGGTCCGCAAACTCCTTGGCCAGCTTCTTGAATTGCTCGGCCTTTTCCCGGTCGCCCCGCATCTCGCACAGTTTGCCGAACGCCCCCAACCCGCAGATCGCCTTGGCGCTCAGATTGACGTTGTGAGCCAGATGACCCGCGAAGTCATCGGTGCACAGCTGGTTTTCGGGATCGAACCCTTTCGCGCGGAGGTATTCGGCCCACCGCTCCAACTGCGGCCAATACTGGCCGGCAAAGTCGGCGTTCCCTTCCATCTGGGCGACGGCGGTCAGAAGAAGAAGAAGATTTCCGGTCTCCTCGACCGGCATCTGGTTCTCTTCCGTGCGTTCGCCGCCTCCGTATCGCTGGCCATTGGCGAGAGGATAGGTTCCCAGGTCGTGAGGAGCGAACGGGAACTTCCAGCGATCACTGGCCGCGTAGTTCATGAAAGGCACAAGGAAAGATTTCGCCAGTGACGGCCCGAACAGCAGGAACTGCGGAGCCATCGGATAAAACACGTCCGAAGTGCCGATGCACCCATTGGAGTGATTCTCTTTGCAGAAAGAGATCGGCTGGCCGTTCTGGTCCGCGACGAACTTGCCGGCCGCGAAACACTGGCGAAACGCGAGAGCACAAATTTGGGCATATTTTTCACCGCCCGCCTTTTCGACGTCCTGCATGAGTTCTTTGTCGAATTCAGCGCAACGCGCTTTCAATGCTGCGTAATCCCGCGCGGACGCTGTCAGCAGATCGGCCGCTTCCCAGCCGTTTCGCCGCCAGTAAGGACGGAGATTCGTCTTCATATACTGAATCGAATAGAGGTCGTCGTACGCCAGCATCATCCAGCGAGATGAGGACTCGGCCCCGACTTTGCCCAGGTCGAGCGTCACGACGCCCGACGGCGCCTTGTCGGCAGCCAGCGGCTCGGACGAGACACCGTAGTCGGCCTTCAAAATACCGTCGCGGCAGAAATCCTGGCGAGCCGCGTCAGCCGGAGCGAGCACACAGACCGCCTGTTTTTCCGCGGGAGCCACTGCGTACAAGTACCCCCAATCGATGCGGATATCATCGCCCGGCTTCGCCAAAACGGGCTGATCTTTCGAGCCGATCTTTACCACGCACAGTCCGTCGACTTTTTCGGGAGCCCACGTGACCAATTGGTCGGGCGTGTTCACCGCAAGTTCCGGGGAAACGTCGAAGTAGACCGACACGTCGTGCGGCTTGCCATCCGTGGAGCGGGCTTCGTACGTAAGATACGTCACCGGCCTCGAGAGCACATCGATATCGTCGGGCAACGCGGCGGTGAGGAAAGTCAACTGCAGCGACACTCCCGCCTGCTCCCATTCATAGATCGAGCGGGTGGGCAGCACGAGCAGGCTTTTCTGGTTCGCGGCCGCTACGCCCTCCGGCAGTTTTCCCATCAGGCGGAAAACTTTGCCGTCAATGCGTGCAAGCGACGTCAATCGATGCGGCTTTCCGGTCCAATGCACTGTGTCTGCGTCATTCAACCTGTCCGCAGGTGACCAGACACTGAAATAGGGATCACAGGCGACCAGCGGGACTGCAGGAGGCCGAAGACCCTGCTGCGCAGCGACGCTGCCCGCAAAACTCACGACCACAAGGCCGACAAGCATGGCTGTAAGGGAACAGGCTTTCCGGTAGTTGCTCCAGTTTAACCGCATCGTGGGTTCACTCCTTTCCTCGCAGACGTGTGGCGATCCGAACTCGTATCGGTCGGCACTATGATACCAAGATTCCGGCGATTGCGAGGCCCAACGCACGGTCGCGATTCTTGAAGCCAACCTCTTCCGCAGGACGGGCCCATTCAACAGCTCCGCAGGGCCATGCAAGACAGTGTGCCCGCTCCCGCCCATCCGGTAAACTCGCCTTGAGGACAATCCGTCACGAGGCCCCCCGGCAGAAAGGAACGGAACACGCATGCGACTCGACCGTTATCGACTCAGCCTACTGCTGCTTTGCTTTGCATCGTGCGTTTTCGGACGAATTGCCTTCGGTTCATTTGTCGTGTTCGGCGCGGAGCCTGCCGTCTCGCAGGACCACTCCGCAACTGGAGATTCTGCGGTGGTGGCAGCCGGTTCGCAGTTCTCCGTCAGTATCCACAAGGCGCACGGCGGAATCATGCGAATCGCCGACCCTTCGACCAAGGCGGTGCTGATCGACAACGCGCAGCCGGAGGTTGGCCTTTGGGAGATCGAACTGCGTACCGGGGACAAGTCGATTACGGTTTCGCCGCAAGACGCGAAACAGTTCCGCTGCGAGGCGGCCAATGCAGATGACACCCAGTTGAAGATGCAGTGGGACGAATTTCCGCCCGAGTTCGGCATCTCACGCGTCGATGCAACGGTGCGCGTACCCTCCGGGGGGTCAGCCAGCATGTGGAATCTACAACTGACAAAAGCGCCGGACGCAGCTTTGCAGCGAATCCGGTTCCCGCGTTTCGGCGCGATCATCTCCCAAGACCGTGAGAGCCTCGCAGTGCCTACCTGGATGGGACATCTCTGCACATCCCCGCGGCGGATGCTTGCTCCCGAAAGCGGGGCGCCCGTTCGTTGGTCCTGGGCGTATCCCGGAGAACTTTCGATGCAGTGCGCTGCATGGTATCGCGAGGGAGGCCCCGGGCTCTTTATTGCCTGCGACGACACTCACGCACAGCGAAAGTCGTTCTCCTTCTGGGCGTCACCCGCACGGACAATTTGCGGAGAGGTTTCCCACGAACCGGAAGGCCAGGCCTTGGATGAGGCCGCGTACCAATTGCCGTATCAGATTGAAATCGGATCGTTCGCCGGTGATTGGTTCACCGCCGCTCAGCGGTATCGAGAGTGGGCCCGGGAACAGACGTGGTCGCGCGAGAGCCGGCTTCGATCCGGCCAGACTCCCGAGTGGGTGAGAAAAACGGGCGTCTGGGTTTGGAACCGCGGACGCTCACCAGGCGTGCTGCCGCCCGCGACGGCCCTGCAGAAGCAACTGGGACTGCCGGTCAGCGTTTTCTGGCACTGGTGGCACGGCTGCGCGTACGACGTCGGCTTTCCCGAGTATTTTCCTCCTCGCGAGGGCGACGAGCCGTTTCGCAGAGCTGTCGCACAAGCTCGCGGCGATGGCCTTCACGCCATGGTGTACATGAACCAGCGGCTCTGGGGCATGTCAACTGACAGCTGGAAAACTGAAGACGCCGCCGCAAACGCCGTGAAGGGCCAGGATGGTAATATCCATTCGGAAACGTATAACGTGTTTGATCCCAAACCCTGCGCCCCGATGTGCATTGGCACTCCCTTCTGGCGGAATAAATACGCCGGATTGGCTGAGCACGCGATCGATCTCGGCGTAGCCGCCATTTACATGGACCAGGCTTGCCTGAGCCTCGCCTGCTACGACCGGAAACACCCGCACCGGCCCGGTGGCGGCAGCTTCTGGATGTCGGGGTTCCGTGAACTGGCGCAGGATATTCGACGTCGCGCCGCGGCAGGAGCTTCCCGTACGAGCCGCGATGTGGCCCTCGCGGGTGAGGGTTGCGGAGAGTCGTGGCTGAACAGCCTCGACATGATGTTGTCGCTGCAAGTAAGCCAGGAACGATACACGGCTTCGGGAGCGGGTTGGGAGGTGATTCCCTTTTTCCATGCCGTTTATCACGGAGACACAGTCCTGTTCGGCAGCTACTCGTCATTGTCCCTGCCCCCCTACGACGAATTGTGGCCGGCCGAATTCGCGCCCCAAGAGGCTCTGGCACTGCTGGACCGAAAATTCTCTCGACAATTCTACCTGGAGCAGGCGAGAGCCTTCGTGTGGGGCCAGCAGCCCACGATCGCAAACTTCATCACGCGTCAGCAGCAGGAACGAGCGACAGAGCTCGACTATTTCGTACGACTCGCGCGCGTGCGTAATCTTGTGCCGCAGTACCTGCTGCACGGCAGCATGCTTCGCCCGCCAAAGCTGGAAGTGCCCGAGGGCAACGTCGATTTTTCGCGAGTGTCAATCTATGCGGGGCGCCGCGGCGGACAGACCGTTTTCCAAAAACAGCTGCCGCTCGCCGTGGCATCGGCCTGGAAAAGCTCCGATGGACAGGTTGGCATGGCCATTGCGAGTATCGCGGACCAACCGCTGCCTGTCCGACTGCAACTGGATCCTGGCGAGCACTCGCTGACAGGCGACACTATTCTTGAAAGCATCACAGAAAACGGGAACAAGATGCTCGGTTCAATGCAACCCGGTCATCCCGAATTCCGCATGGAACTGCCGCCGCTGGGCGTTGTGTTTCTCGAGCTGAAGAAACGAGGATGACCGTTCCTTTCGCCGAGTCTTGGCACTGCGTTGCAGTTCAGGCCGCGCATCAATCGAACGCAATCCTATCGCGATGAGCGGATCGAATTGCCGCGCCGAGCGGATGTGCTTTCCGCAACACGCGTGCCGCCGTCGCCCTTCTTTCGGAGTGCGGCTCCTTGGCCTGCGGTCTACGACATCTCTTTCAGACGGCTCTGGAGCAGAGAGATTACGACATCCAGTTCATTCTCAAGGGAACGCTGAACTTCGGCGATCTCATCAGGATTGCCTTGCCTGGCAAGCGCTTCCAGTCGGACAATGATCTCAAAGAGCTTGTCGGCACCGAAATATCGCACCGAGCCTTTGAGTGTATGAGCCGCCGTGCGCAGATGCTCCCGATCATCCTTGGCAATCGAATCGCGAATCTCCTTCAGCAACCGCGAAGCTTCTTCGAGCCCATCCGCGATGAGCGATTTCAACAGTTCCGAATCGCCGCCGGTCAAGTCGCGAATCTGCGTCCAATCGATCACTCCCTCCCTGGCGGCACTCTCCTTGTTCGACGTCTCGCCGTGCACTTCTTCTTCGACGCTGACCGGTGAGACATCCGGGACGAGTCTGGCCAGTTTCTCGAAGAGCTCTTCACGGCGGATCGGTTTGGACACATAGTCATCCATACCGGCGGCAAGGCACAGCTCGCGATCGCCTTTCAGTGCATGCGCGGTCATCGCGATGATCGGAATATGCCGGCCCACGGTCTTTTCGCGGGCACGGATCTTGGCAGTCGCTTCGAGCCCGTCCATTTCGGGCATCTGGATGTCCATCAACACCACATCGAAAGCGTCCGACGCGGCGGCCTCCGTGGCTTCCCGGCCGTTGTTGGCAACCGTCACTTTGTGGCCGAAACGTTCCAACAGCGCCACCGCGAGTTTCTGGTTGACCACGCTATCCTCGGCAAGCAGAATGCGGCGGGGTGTCGTCAGCTTCGGATGGTGGCTCATCAGAGCCTCGGCTGTTTCGCCTTCGTGCGTGATTTCCAGCGCCTCGACGATCGCATCGAACAACTCCGACTGTTTGACCGGCTTGAGCAGATAGGCAGCGATTCCACTCTGTTCACATCTTTCCATGTCTTCGGGGCGGTCACCCGAGGTGAGCAGAATTATGGCGGTCTGCCCGATCTTGGGATCCTTTCCGATCTGTTCGGCCAGCATGAAACCGTCCATTTCCGGCATGTGGGTATCGCTGAGCACAAGGCGGAAAGGCCTGTGCTCGCGAAGCGCCTCGCGCATCATGTGAAGGCCTTCTCGAGCGCGGGAGGCGACGGTGGGCAGCATTCCCCAGCTGGCCAGCATTTCCTGCAGAATAAGGCGATTTGTATCGTTGTCGTCGACGACCAGGACCTTCAGGTCGTGAAGCGACGAAAGGTCGACGCGGCGGATTTCGTCTGGCTCGACTTCAACTACGCCAAACCGGGCCTCAAAGTGAAAAATGCTGCCTTGACCCACTCGGCTTTCCAGCCACATGCGGCCACCCATCTGCTCGACAAGCCGCGTGCTGATCGCCAGCCCCAGCCCGCTGCCGCCGTGCCGCCGGGTGAGCGAACCGTCGACTTGCTCAAAGGCCTGGAATACCGACGCCTGCTTATCGTCGGGAATGCCGATGCCCGTATCGCGGACCGAGAAGTGCAGGACCGCCTGGCCGTCGTCTCGCGACCGGACCCGCACGTCCACTACGACCTCGCCCTGTTCGGTGAATTTCAGCGCGTTGCCGACCAGGTTGACGAGCAACTGGCGGACTCGAGCCGGATCTCCCACCACAAAAGCAGGCACCTCGGTAGCAACGTGACACGCCAGTTCGATACGCTGCTTGTGGGCGCGCAGTGCAAGCGATTTCACCGTGTCGCCGACGGGCGCAACCGGTCGCCCGCAGCCACAAGTGCTAGCGGCGACAGCAGATAGAGATGAAATAGGGGGCCTATCAAGAAAGGACTCCTTGTGAGAGACAGTAGGTGGTCAAACAACATCCA
>CAIPEB010000347.1 GCA_903863885.1 uncultured Planctomycetaceae bacterium
CCATCGTTCCTTCTCCCTCTGGCTTTCCTGTGGGAAATACAACGATGACGGTATAACGCATTGAATGCCAATGCGCAATTCCCTATCTTGCCAAGAGCCCGCAGAGTGCGCGCGGGCCCTGGCCGTTCCTGGCAGTCAATTGTGCGGCTATTCCCGAAACACTTCTCGAAAGCGAATTGTTCGGGCACGAAAAAGGTGCCTTCACAGGCGCGGATCGTCTACGTGTCGGCCGCTTTGAGCAGGCTTCCGGCGGGACTTTATTCCTCGATGAAATCGGCGATATGTCGCCGCTGACCCAGGCCAAGATCCTCCGTGTTCTTCAGGACCGCACCTTTCAACGCGTCGGCGGAAACGCGACGCTCACTGCAGACGTTCGTGTGATCGCCGCCACCCACCGCAATCTTGAAGAAGCCGTGGCACGGGGCCTGTTTCGCGCCGATCTCTACTATCGGCTGAGCGTCTTTACCTTGAGACTTCCCGCACTGCGCGAGCGAGGTGAGGACATCGGACTTCTGACGACCCACTTCCTCCGCTGCATTGCCTCCGAGATGGGGAAGAATCCCTGCGAGATTCCAAGCGACGTTGAAACGCTGCTTCGGCAGTACCCCTGGCCGGGAAACGTGCGTGAACTGCAAAGCACACTCAAGCAGGCGATGCTTCTGGCCAAAGGCCCGGTACTGACCGCTGACCTTTTTCCGCACAGCATTCGTTTTCCGCAGCGCACTGCAGCGCCTGAAACTCCCGACGCCGCGGTCGATGACAGCTGGGACCGGTTCATCCGTGAGAAACTGACGGCCGACACGAACAACTTGTACGCTCAATGGTCTGCGCTGACGGACCGGTTCCTTCTGGAACGACTCCTGGCTTACACCGGTGGAAACCTCTCGAGATCCGCGGCAATCCTGGGTATCAACCGGCGAACACTCCGGGAAAAACTCCAGGCGCTCGAACTTCGTCCGCCCTCGTAGCGAACCGATCTGATGCGGCCACGCCCCTGCAGATCAGTTGCCGGTTGTCGCAGCCGAGAACATGAACTCGAGAATCGTCATTCCGTCTTCGTAGGACGTCGCGTGCCCGGCATCCTTGCGGAAAACGACCAGCACCTTCCGGTTCAATGACTGCAGCACCTTGATAAGCCGCAGTACGCTGTCCGGCGGCACCGGCTGGTCATTTCCCGAGACCGTACAGCCGACAGGCATGGTCAGCCGTTCCGGCCAATACTCCGCGCTGCGTTTCTTGTACTCAGCCGGAATCTCGGCCTTGGTCCCGCCGAACGACTCGCGGATGGCATCCTGAAAGTTCTCGTACTCCAGCAGGTTCGCCGTGCCGTTCATCGACGCTACGCCCGCGATCAGGTCGGGATGCATCGCCGCGAACGTGAGCGCCCCGGTGCCGCCCATCGAGCCCCCGCACAAGAAGACTCTGTCGACGCGGTGCTTCGACCTGACGTCCGCAATGATCTGCACGACATCCGCTTCGGCGGCGGGCCCCATCCATGAGGTTCGCGCCCGATAATCGGGCGAAATGAAAATCATTCCGTGCTTCCGCGCAAAGTCGCGCGCAACGCGGCATTCATCGCGGGCATCCTTGACGAACTGCCATCGATCGGACCCGTGCCCGTGCAGAGCAATCAGCACATTGCGCGGCTGTTCCGCGTTGTAATCCCCGAAGAGCAGTTGAACGTATCGCTGCTCCGAGCCGTCAACCGCAGCTTTGAAAGACACATCGGATTCGGAAGGAGCCTGCGCACCGCAGCGGTTCGTATCCGCAAACAGCGCGAGCGCCAATACCAACAACGGCGTAACAGAGAATCTCATCGCAGGTGTCCTGAAAATGGTGCGTGCGGACGAAAGAAAAAGAAGGCCACGGATTCACACGGATTATCACGGACAAACAACCCCAACCGGCGTCCGGCATCACGCCGCGCGTCTCACGACAACTCGCCGCACCTCGAATCGTCCGCCGGTGTAAAAGAAGCGAAAATCCGCGCCGCCGTTCTGACCGCCTTGGAAACGCGCGTCCGGCACGCGAAACACGCTCTTGCGCCAGGTGTCGCTGCCGGTCGCTTGCAGCCGCTGCGGAAGTGCTTTGTAAACGCCGCCAAATGACGCCGCAGCATCGGTTGAATCGTATTCGAGTCCGAACTGCAGGCCGCCGACATCCCGGTATTCAACCTCGATTTCGAGAGGCCCTTGTCCCGGCCGATAGAAATTGGAGGCCGCGTCGATGTACAGATACTTCGCGATCGGCGCGGCGGGCAACAGCCAGAACGCGGCGCCGTCCCGATGCTCGATGGTAAACTGGCCGTCGTCCACAAAGACCGCATCCAAGCCGTCCGATCGCTCGGGCGCGGCAGAGACTTCTTTGGCTTTGTCATACGAATCGTGCGAATAAAGATCGCGATGCGTCTCGTACTCTTTTACGAGCGCCAACAACGTGTACATATCGACCAGTTGCACCTGGTCGCCGGCCATGGTCTTCAATTCGCGTTCCACCGTCGCGTACCAGGTCGGGGTCTGGAGAATCGAACGGAAAACCGCAAAGCGCGGTGCCGGACCGGTTGATCCGTGCTGCAGCATGCGGGCGGCATCCCGCGGGTCAGGGGGCAGGTCGCCATTCATGCGCAGGTACGGCATTCCCTGATGCACTCCCTTCATGCCGACTTTCTGGGCCACGATGCCGTCCGGAGAAAATCGCGAATAGGCATCGAGGCAATCGTCTGACATGGCGGGACCGAAACCGTCGATTACAAAACCCGTGAGGCTGATGTCCCACTGCGAGAAGAACCGCCTGCAATGTCGCTCCCACGCCGCGACGCCCGATGGCAAACCCGAGTGCATTCGCGGAGGAGTGAGCAAACCGGGATTCAGATACCCGGCACCCGAGTCGCCCGCGATGAAAAAATCTCTCGGCGTGCGTTTCTGCCATGCCCAGGCCATCCCGAGCGGAAACCGCTCGCACAGGTTCGGGTTGAAGGCCCACGACAGATCGACCTTTCCGCGGGCCGGATCGTTCCACATGCGGGGAAGCTGCTGGTACAGCCACGCGGCCGAATCGTAATCCCCCACATAATGCGCAACATAACGGCGCGGCACGATCATGCCCTTCGCATCCAGCAACCCGCGCGACTGCAGATCCGCCCGCGTCGGCTTGGGATTCTGCGTGTATCGCTCCGCCAACGGATAGTGCTGGAAGAACGAGGCATTCGCCATCGCGCCGATCGCAATTGCGTCGGCGTCCATGAAGGCGTTGAAGCAGGAGAGGATCTCCGCGTACTTCCATTCCGTGGGGACCGCTTCGTGACGTCCCTCGGCTTTCCATTCGCGACTGTTGAAGTCCGTGTATTTATAGGCCCACGGAACGAACCCGGCCGCGTGAATAAAGGCCTGCCCGCCAGTGCGATCGTACGTCGCGCGAAGAATCGTTTTCAACGTCGCGGCGTCGGTTCCGGGAGCTTGCCCCGGATCATCCACGCATGCCTCGTCGTCCCACACATTCAAATCGAAGATCAAGCCGCGGCGGGCGATCACAAAGTCCTGGTTCATCAGCGTGTGGTTCTGCGGAGCACCGGCAGCGTGACTGCGAAACCAGGACGCGTCGAGGTAGTATCCCAATCGCTGCGGATCGGTCTTCCCGGTCTTCACGTACCGCTCGACAAGCCAGCGATACGCATCGCACTTTGAGCTGCCCGTCGAGGCGGTCGCTGTGCCGGGAATCGTCCCTTTGCCGGTGAACAGCGGCTGGCCGTCCTCGGCCAACAACCTCGCCCCGATCGCCAGCGAAGCCGGACCGCGAGTGAGTTTGCTGTAGAGCGAATCGGGCGACTCATCGTAACGGAGGCAGAGCAAACCGTCGCAACCGGCAATGGTCGAAGCGAGATTCGAGGTCGCCGGCACGCGCTCGTCCCACACGACGGCGCCTTTGTAGAAAGACCGAAACCGCGAAAGCAACTCCTCCAGACTGGCCGCACGCTCTATCTTTCTGCCATCGAGCCATGCGCCGGGAGCCGTCATCTGCTGCCACCAGAAATCATCGGGATCGGCAAGCGTCCGCACAAACAGTCGCGGCGCGTCGCGATTGACCAGACCCTGCAGAGATGTGACCAGGTGGCATTCGTCCCAATGTCTCCGAAGCTGCTTGGGATCGTTGAAGTTCATTCCCCACACGTGCGTCAAGTCATACGTCACGATCGTGTTCGAAGCGCGAGGCGCGTTTGGTGCTGCGGTCTGTGCACGAGCCAGGATGCAGTTCACTGCAACGGCGAATACAAATACGGACGAAAGCCACAATTGCTTCATTTCCGGGTCCTCCTGATACGCAGGCTACACCTCCGTTCACGTTCGTCAAGTTGCCGGCAGAATTCGATACTGCCGAGCAGACAAGGAAGCCACGCATCGACGCGGATTATCGCGGATGACGGAACGCTTTGACTCAGGCGACACGATGTGTGGTGGATGGACCACCGCACGCTTGGTACTTTGGATGCGGTTGATGCGTGACTGATCGTGGCACTGGCAACTGCAGAAGGAGGTTTTCCATGAAAGCGGCCCCTGGAGATTTCGCACGCGCGTCGCGTCATTCGCGGCGGCGTTTTCTCGCGGGCGCTTTGGCTGCCGCCGCAGCGCCGCAGTTCATCCCGGCTTCGGCCATGGGCCTGAACGGATTCATGGCGCCGAGCGAACGGATCACGATCGGCATGCTGGGCGTGGGCAACCGTGGCACCAGTTCCATGCAATCCATGGCGCCATTGCCAGATCATCAGGTTGTGGCGATCGCCGATTGCCGGCGCGAGCGAGCGCTGCTCGCGCAGCAGCAAGCCAACGGAGTGTACGCAGAGCGGCTCGGCAAGGAAGTGTACAAGGGCTGTGAAATCTACAACGACTTCCGCGATCTGATCGCGAGAAACGATATCGATGCGGTCTGGGGCTGCGTGCCCGACCACTGGCATGCGATTGTCTACAGCCGCGTGATCGAGTCGGGGAAAGACCTGTACGGCGAAAAACCGGTCACGCGCTGGATCGCCGACGGCATCAAGGTCCGCAACGCCGTCCGGAAATTCGGCTGCGTATTTCAAACCGGAACGCAACAGCGCAGTCAGCGGCAGTTCCGCCACGCCTGCGAGTTGGCTCGCAACGGATATCTCGGCAAGGTGCACACGGTCGAAGTCGGCGCGCCAGGCGGGACGTCCTATCCGGTCGAGCCTCCCTGCGATCCGCCGGCAGGCTTCGACTACGACATGTGGACCGGTCCGGCGCCGTTCATTCCCTTCGACAAGAAGCGGTGCGAGTGGCTGGCCATGTACATGATCTCGCACTACTGCGCCGGCTTCATCACCAATTGGGGCGTCCATCATCTGGACATCGCAGGCTGGGGATGCCCGGAGGTCTTCGAGAAGCCGTTCGAGATCGAAGGAAAGGGCGAGCTGCCGGCCGAGGGAATGACCGATACGTGGATGACCTGGACGATGCAGCTCAAATGGGAAAGCGGATTGAAGATGACTTACAGCAATATCGACAATCCGGCCGCGTCCGGCTGCAAGTTCATCGGCGACGAAGGTTGGGTGCGGGCCGATCGAAGCGGAATCTGGGCCGAGCCCGCATCGCTGGTGGATGTTCGGATGAAGTCTCAGGACAAGCGGCTGCACGCCAGCCCCGACTTCGAAAACCCCTACACGGGTCACACGGCCGATTTCTTCCGCAGCATCCGCACGCGACAGGATCCGATATCGCCGGTGGAGGATGGACATGCGGCGAGCACGTTGGGCAATGTGTCGGACATCGCGCTGCGTCTCGGACGCAAGCTGAAGTGGGATCCGACCCAGGATCGATTCCCGGACGACGACGAAGCCAACACGATGCTCTCACGCGCCGCGCGAAGTCCGTGGAGTGTCTGAAGCGAACAACGAAAGGACGGTGGCCTATGCCTTTGAATAAATCAATTCCGTTTTCTCTCTTTCTTGTGATGTTGCTCGCGGTCCGCGGCTCTGTGGTTTCGGCGGCCGAAATGCCGGTGGAAGATGCGTGGAAAGCCCTTCCCTCTTACCAGTACGGCCAGGACATCGCGCCGCTGCTGGCCATAGACCGCGCGGTGATCGCCTCCATGTCATCCGCGGAGACTCGCGCCGCGTGTGCGGCTCGCCTCGCGGCTTTGCTGGAATCAGACCAGACAACGGCCGCAGCGCGACAACACATCTGCAACCAGCTCCGCCAGGCCGGCACGGCCGCCGAGGTTCCCTTGATGGCGAAGCTGCTGTTGAGGGAAGAGTCGTCGGAGATGGCCAGGCACGTCCTGCAGGCCATTCCCGGTGACGAGTCGCTTGCAGCACTTCGCGGCGCGACCGATACGCTCCAGGGCAAGTTCCTGATCGGCGTCATCAATTCCCTGGCTGCCAGAAAAGACCTTGCTTCCGTGCCGAAGCTCCAGGCTCTGGCCAACAATGAGGACAAGGATGTTGCCGCTGCCGCTGTCTGGGCCCTCGGGGCGATCGGGCCCGAAGACGGCGCCGGGCTGGATGTTGTTCTGAAGACGGCATCGGGGCCCCTGCCGCTCCGTCTTGCCGTTCCGCTGTTGCGTTTCGCTGAATCGCAGGCTTCACAGGGAAAAACCGAACAGGCTGCCTTGATCTACGCAAAGCTGAGCGAGAAGGGCCAGGCAGCCGGAGTGCGTCGCGCGGCTCTGCTCGCGCAACTGCCAAAGGAGGGCGAACCGCTGCAGAAGACGATTCTCGCGTGGCTGGGGGGCGACGATCTCGATCAGCGCAAAGTGGCGGCGAGCCGATTGGCGGCGCTGTCTGACGCTCAACTCGGGAAAGCCATGGCAAGTCTGCCCGGACTTCCCGTTGACAGTCAGCGGGCCTTGATTGAAGTGTTGGCTGCTCGCCGCGGCGAGCAGGTGCTGCCGATCATATTGACGATGGCCAAGAGCGATCAAGCGGATCTGCGCATTGTCGGAGTGCGATGCCTTGGCGAAATCGGCGATGCATCGGTCATTCCGGTGCTTGTCGATTCGCTCGCGGTGAAAGGCGATGTTGCGCGTGCCGCTCAGCAGGCCCTGATTTCTCTGCCTCGAAAGGAAGTCAGCGAGGCCATGCTCGCGGCGCTGAACGCCCGCCCCGAAATCCGCGTGCCGGTGATCGACGTGCTGAAGGCCCTGCGATGCTACGAGGCGATCGATCCGCTCATCGTGATCGCGTCGCAGAATGATGCCGAAGTGTACGGCCCCGCGCTCGACGGCCTGCGCGGAATCGCCGATCCCGACGAGACCGATATCCCGCGTCTGGTGAAGCTCTTGTTGAACACCAGGGCGGGCCGGCAGCGCGAGGAAGTGGAGAAGACCATCCTGATTGTCTGCGAAAAAGCACCGGCCAACGACGACCGGGCCAAAATCGTGCTGGCCGCTTTGGCCAATATCGACGCCGCGGACGCGCCGAAGTACCTGCCGCTGCTCGGACGCCTGGGAGGCGCCCAGGCGATGGCGATGATCGAGCCCGCGTTGACTTCGACGAACGCAGAAGTGCGGGATGCCGCGGTGCGTGCGATCTGCAACTGGCCCAACGGCGATGTCGCGGACCGGCTGCTGAAATTCGCCGCCGGCGAGAACAAGGAATACCGTCGCATGGCTCTGCGGGCCTACGTTCGCGTCATCAGCCTCAAAGCGGATCGGCCCGAACAGCAGACGCTCGACATGCTGCAGAATGCCATGAAACTGGCGGTTGCCGCCGAAGATCGGCAACTCATCCTCGAGCGGGCCTCGACGGTTCGAACGCTCGAAGCCGTGGAGTGGATTGCTTCTTTTCTCGACGATCCGGCCGTTAATCAGGCGGCCTGCCGTGCGATTGTCGAGTTGGCACGCCACCGTTTTCTGAGGCAGCCCAATATGGAGCGGTTCGGGCCGTTATTGGACAAGGTGATTGCGGTCAGCAATGAACCTCCGATTGTTGAACGCGCCAAGCGGTACAAGCTCGGACTTTAATATGCGCCGCCGCGTCTGTTCGTCTTGCATGAGAGCCTTGCCGGCAATCGCGATGCTGGTCGGCGGGCTCGTCGAATTGCCGGCTCGCGGCGAGGAACTGAAAGCGGAACTCGCGAGAGTCCCTTACGAGATCGTCTTCGAGAGCTACGGCGACGGCAATTGGGATCTGCACCGCATGCACGCGGACGGATCCGGTCGCACGCATCTCACGCGCACGGCGGATGTGAACGAACTCTATCCGCACGTTTCGGCCGACGGCAAGCGTGTTTGCTTCCTCGTGGACGCCGGACAGGGAGATAAGACCACTCGCGACATCTACCGCATGAACTTGGACGGGGCGGCAAGAAGCCTGGTTTCAAAAGGAAGCCGGGACCCCTGCTGGACGGCGGACGACTCGCGCATCGTGTTCGTTAAAAGTGAATTCTCGCAGTTTACTTTAAAGGACTTTGTGACCAAGGGAGTATTCGCGTTCGATCCGTCATCGAACCGTGTAAGCCCGCATCCCAATCCGGACCTGTATCATCTGTTCGCGATCTGCGCGACTCCCGACGGCAACTGGTACGTTGCCTCAGTTCATGGCGGGATGGGATGCGCGCATTCGATCCTGCTGATCGATGCTCACGGTGCGAAAGTGTTCGATCTCAAGATTCCCGGGTGCAGGCCTGATGTCAGCCGCGACGGGAAGCGGATCGCGTGGGCGTCGAGCGACTATTCGCTGGGAGTCGGCGACCTCGATCTTTCCGGCGCGACGCCGTGCGTCAGGAACTCGCGCGATTGCGTCACGAGTTCCAGGCCTTGGAAAGTCCAGCACGTCGATTGGTCTCCCGATGGCAAGTACATAGCCTTCAGTCGCGGGCCGTATAAAGAAGGCCTCGGACTTACCGGCTCTCCCGCACTCGTCGGTGCCCAGGCACCGCAGTGGGATATCTGCATCGCAGATCCCAACGCCGTCAATCGCTGGACAGCCGTCACCGATGACGGCAAGAGCAATAAGGAACCTGACTGGTTCGTTCCCTAAAACACCCTACGGGTTGCCGCTCGGCTTCCACGCCCGCACGTACTCGATGCTGAACGTCGAGGGAAGGTCCTTGTCGTCGGGCATGCCGAACCAGTCGGGCATCGTCTCGCTGTCGAAGATCAGGAACAACGGCTGATGCCAGTGAGTGTTTTCGACGGATCGCACCATCACGCCGTCCACGTAGTACTTGATCGAGTCCTTGCCCCAGTCCAGGCCGTAAACGTGGAAGTTGTCGGCGAGCGGCCAGGGAGCCAGCCAAACGCCCCCCGTGCTCCAATGTTCGTTCTCGGCCGGAGTGCGGAAGACGTGGACGTTCATGTTGTACTTGCGTTCATAGCCCTTGGCCTTGCCGCCGATTTCAAACACATCGATCTCCGTCAGCCAGCCGGGCACGTCTTCGACTTGAAACCAGAATGCGCTGGAGCCCGCGGAGTTCATCGGGCGGGCTTTGACCTCGTAGTAACCGTAGCTCGACCGGATCCGGCTGTGGAGCGCAGCGCTCGTGTAGTCCTTGTATCCCGCCTTTTCCGCCTCTTCGGGCAGTTTCTCCTTGCGCATCGTCAAATGCAGCCGGCCGTCGGATACGGTCACGTTCTTGTCGCTGAACAACGCGGGCTGGCGGCCTTTCCACCAATACATGCCCAATCGCCATTTATCCCGATCCAGTTCCTTTCCCTCGAACTCATCGCTCATCGGTTCGAACTTCGTCCAGCCCAGTTTGTTCTCCTGATCCGAAAGCGGGAACGCATCGGTGAGGTGGCGAGGCGTCTCGCCAAGCGGTTCCGTCCTGTCCCAGATCACGGTCGGCCGCTTCTGCGGAGCCGCGTCCGCGGCGGCTGCCGGGTTGTCGGCCCCAGCCAGGGTCAGCAACAGGAGACTCGTCTGAATCGAAATCAAGTTCCGGAACATCGGCGGTTTCCTCGAGTTGATCCAGCCTTATCGAAACGCGATCCAGCGGGAATTCGGCCAGTAGATATTCGTGACCACGCCGACCATGTTCGATGCGGGAACGGCATAGGGACTGTGGCCTGCCGCGCCACGTTCCCACAAACGGGAATCTCTGGCCTGAGCGGAGAAATCGCCCAGAACGAAATACTCGTCGTTGCCGAGTTTCGCCGGATGATCGGCCGAGCCCCAGACGGTGCCGTGGTAATTCTCGACTTCCGACAGATACTCGATTCCCTGCACTGATGGAGGTGGCGTGAGCTTCCTGCCGTTAGCCAGGACGCAACCGTCTCGGATCTCGATCGTCTCGCCGGGGAGTCCGACGAGTCGTTTCGCAAACAGGACGGACGGATTCTCCGGAAAACGGAAGATCACGATATCCCATCGGTCGGGCCGAAGGAATTTGGCGGCCACGATCCGATCTCCCTGATAGACGCGGCGGTCGATGTTCTGCGGTTGCGAAACGTGGAATCGCGAACAGATCATCTGCGGCGATCCCGCGAAGTCGAGCGATGGAGAACAAAACGCGGGCGATCCGCACTTGGCGCAAGTCCCCTGCCAGTGCTGCCCTAAAATCGTCGGGGCCATCGAATTCGTGGGTATGGCAAACGTCTCGACGAGAAAAGGACGAACGACAAGAAACACCAGCAACATGATGAGCAATTGCGAAACGAGTGCCACCAGCCAGGCCTGCAGTGACCGCAGGAGCGAGAGGTGAAATATCATCCCGATGATCATGCAGGGAATCACGAAAGTCACAACCAGTCTGATCGCAATGAGCACTCCCAGGGCTTCATCGGACAAAACCGCATGGGAAACCGCTGTAATCAGCAGATCCAGCACCGGCACAAGCAGCGTCACGACTGCGATTCGAATAACGGACACGCTCTTGGCCTTGGCCCAACGCAAGCCGAGCGAAAGAAAGAACCCCCACAGTGCCAGGGAAAAAACCAGCGTGCCGACAAAGACTGATCCGACCAGCAATGTTGCAATCATCGGGTTACTGCTCCCGGTCTTTCTTTCCAAGAATCCCGCGCGACGCCTGCTCCGCTTCGGGCCGACCCCCGGTGCGAAGCGTTCGCAGTGCACATTCTAACGCACCGCCGATCGCATCGGCACACACGGCAGTCGGAGTGGTGGTGAAACAAGATCGGAGATTGCTGCAAGCCTCACGGGGATCCTTCGATCACGACGAACCGAGCCGACTGCGCCGGCACGTGAACAGGCAGATCGGATTTTGGAGCCCGTCCGGCTGCCGGCTCGATTCCGCCGCTTTCGGGATCCCAAATCGAAACGGCGCCGTCGGCGGGCAGATGAAGCTGTCCGCTGGCATCCGTGCGACCCGGGTTGGCGATCAGGAGAATCTCGCGTCCGGCTTCGCTGCGGCGCAGGATTCGGACTCCTTCGGCACCGGTCCACCGGACGGTCGCGGGTAGCTTCTGTTCCAGCAGGCCGGCCAGCGATGCGGGTTCTGTCCATTGCTTATGATGCGCGACTCGATCCGGAAACTCCTTCATCAGCGACTCGCATGCACGAGTCATGTCGGCATCGTCGCCTTTGGCCGGACTTTGACAGGGCAGCGTGCCGACGAAAACGACTTGTCCGCCCGCTTCGGCAAACTGGCGCACTTTGGCCAGCGTCGCATCCTCGATCATGCGCATTTCAGGCAGTATGAGGCAGCGAAAACTCTCATTGGCCAGCTGCAATTGCCCGTCGCGAATCTGTGAACGTTGCAGCATCGGTTCGCTCAGACAGTCGAAGTCCCGCTGCCGGCGCAGCAGCGAGCAGCACGTCTCGCGAAAGACCTGATCGATGCGAGTCGGTTCAGGATTGCACTTGAAGTACGTGGGAAACAGGCCTCCGTCCGGCGGCGTGTAGGACGCCCAGACGGATGCCTCGGGAACAAGCACAGCAATATCCGCCACGTGGCGACCGCGGCGGGCCATTACCGCCAACCGGCCGGCAAAGTCGCAGAACGTGCCATAGTCGGCAGTCGATAAGCGTTGCTGGATCGTATAGGTGCTCATATGTGTGACGCCGCCGGCAAACTGCCAGGCCGCAATGCCGAGCACCTGCCGAAGCGTTGCCTGCTCGGCAATTGCGTAACTTTCCGTGAACGTTCCGATCTTGCCGCCGAGGTGCGCGGCGGATGAGGCCATTTTGCACGAGAAGTCCTCGGCGACCGGAACGATGTTGTGGTTCCACCCGGCCATCGTGTGGTAAGGGCTCGCTCCGAGCAGATCGACGCCCGGCAGGTCCATATGAGCCCAGTTCTTCATCATGCTGCCGCTGAACATCAGATGAAACAGCAGCGACTCTTCGAGCAGCATGTGACCGCTGGAAGCGACGCCGTTCTCGCGGCACCAGCTTTCGATCTGGCCGAAGTAGTTGTCCGCGACAAGATCGCTTTGAACGTCATAGAAGTTGTACCTGTGCCGGGCCGTCGCCGCGCCGGCCGGGTGGAAGAGAGCGGCCAGAGCCGTCGTTATGTCATAGCCTTTCTTCTGTCGGAATGCGGCCGGGAGTTCGTCGCACCACTGCACCATCGGCTCGCAGGAAGGCAACCCTTCGCTCCAGTGCTCCGCGCTGCCGAACTGCGGCTCGTCGGTAAAAAACGCTTCGATATCCCGCAACTGCGGTCCGAGTTCCGACGCATAACGCTGATGGGTCAGCTGTATGAATCTCGCAATGGCCTGCCGGTCGAGGATGTTCACGTTGCGGCGCGGGATGTTGTGCCGGCGCCAGGTTTCGGCCGGAAATCGTTCGAGCAGGCACACGATCCACTCGCCTTCGGCCGCGTGATACGAGAATGTGTTGTCGCCCGACATCGTCAGTTCGACCGTGCGATCCGGCATCAGGTTTCCGTCTTGCACCGGAATGGCCTGGCAGGCCACAACCGTTCCGCGTTCATGGCGGATTGTTGCGGTTTCGCCCGCCTTGGCCCGCGCGCTGCGGCATGCCACGACCTGCACCTGAAACTCGGGATGGTCCGCGACAACTCGTCCGCCCGCGCTCGCACTGGGATAGCCTAACTCGTCGTAGAGCCAGACTTGCCTGCCTGCTTGGCGCAAATCGGCGATCACCTTTCGCAGCTTCGTGAATTGTCCCGCGTCATCGAGGTAGGTCGGATTATTCCAGGGCTCGGGGCCGACGTTGGGCGAGCCGGGTTTGATTCCGGCATCCACGACAGCGCCTCCCGAACGCAGCTGGGCAAGCCAGGGAAGCGACTCCGGATCATTGATCGCCGCGCTGTGGGTAATGACCAGCGGGCGGTACGCGGGCGGCGGGTCTCCAAACAACTCCCGCAAGCCGGGCGCGCCGGCTTCACCAGCCTGCGAGGTTCCGGTTGCTTGTGCCAGAAACAACGCGATCAAAGCGTTCAATAGAACGCAGTACATACCGACGGAAGCCTTCCACGGGATTCGGCGCATGATGTGGTCCTCATCAGGTCGGCAGTTCTCTGTTCGGGAATACCGGATCAGGGGCAAGCCATCGCGGACAAGTCTACCGAATCTGCAAGCCGCTATGCATCCGTGCCTGTCGGGTTTTCGCGAGCGCAACGACGGACGAGACATCCCCGTGGGACTGATGCCTGATCCGTCCGCCTGACTGATGCCGCGCGAAAAAACCCGGGAAGCCTTACCGATCGGCCGCGAGCAGCGACACGAGCGACTCGAGATCAACGCTGTCGAGACGGCAATCCTGCGCGAGCGAATGATCCGTGTCGCCGGTGCCGACCGATGCGCTCGGGGCGGGAATCAAAACGCTGATGCCGCAGTTGCCCGCTGAAGC
>CAIPEB010000348.1 GCA_903863885.1 uncultured Planctomycetaceae bacterium
GTTCTCGATTTTGATGTCGCTGGTGGCCATTTTTCTGATTCTGCTGGTACTGATCCAGAGAGGTCGGGGTGGCGGTCTGGCCGGTGCGTTCGGCGGCATGGGCGGACAGAGCGCGTTCGGTACCAAGGCGGGCGACTTGTTTACCCGCATCACGATGATTACCGCAACGGTCTGGATCTTGCTGTGCGTTGCGGCCATCGCGGCCTTGAACTCGCACCACAGCGTCTTCGGAGGGAATTCCGGATCTCGGTCCGCATTCGACAAGAGTGGCGGTTCGGCGGGCAAGGATGCCGGAAAGGCGACGGACTCGAAGGCCACCGACTCCAAAGCCGGCGACACGAAAGCCGCAGATGCCAAAGCGGCCGACAGCCCGTCTGCTGACGCGAAAGCCGCTGCACCGGCGGCTTCCGACAGCAAACCCGCCGCGGCCGCACCGGCCGCCGAAAAACCGGCTTCAACTCCCTGAGTTAACCTCGCCCGAAACGGTTTTCCACCGGCAGCACCCTCGAAGAGCACTAGGAGTGATCGCGACTTGCTTCAGAGCATGACGGGTCAGGGGGCCGCACTCGCCCACCGCGACGGAATTCGAGTTTCCGTCGAAGTGCGAACGGTCAACAGCCGCTACTACAAATTGTCGCTGCGTACCACCGAGGGCTATGCGACGCTTGAGCCTCGCATCGAGGAAGTGTTGCGCGGCGTGATTCGTCGCGGAACGGTTCAGGCCGACGTGCGCATCGAGCGCGAGGCGGCGGCGGACCAGTTTCGCATCAATGCGTCCGTGCTGGCGGCGTACTTGGCTCAGATTCAATCGCTGGCCGAGAATCTGCGCGTAAAGCAGGAGATTCGGCTCGACTCGCTGCTCGCTCTTCCCGGCGTGGCCGAGGAGCATCTCCTGGACGGAGGCGACAGCGAAGAGTGCTGGCCCGTGGTCGAGCAGGCTCTCAAGGAATCGCTCAGCCGTCTGACCCAAATGCGGTCCGAAGAAGGGCGGGCGATGGCTGTCGATCTGCGTGCGAACTGCGACACAATTCTGAGCGAGTTGGATCATATCGAGCAACTCGCCCCGACGGTTGTCGAAGGGTATCGCCAGCGATTGACGGATCGACTGAACCGGCTGCTGGGGGAATACAATGTCGTAGTGCAGCCTTCGGACGTGATTCGTGAAGTCGGCGTGTTTGCCGAGAGAAGCGACATTTCCGAGGAAATCGTGCGGCTGCGCAGCCACCTGGAGCAGTTCATCAGTATCATGGATCTGCCCGCTGCCGAAGGGCGCAAACTGGAGTTCGTGACGCAGGAGATGTTCCGCGAAGCGAACACGATAGGCTCCAAATCCAACGACGCCGAGATCTCGCGCCGCGTGATTGAAATCAAGACGGCAGTCGAACGTATTCGCGAAATGATTCAGAACGTCGAGTGACATGAGACCGGCGAACGAGGGGAGACTGGTCATCATCTCCGGTCCGTCCGGTGCGGGGAAGTCAACCGTCGTCCGGGAACTGCTCAGGACGTGTCCCTTGCCGCTGCAGCTCAGCGTATCGGCCACGACTCGGCGTCCTCGGCCCGGTGAACAGGATGGATTGGACTACCATTTCCTGACTCACGAAGAGTTTGCCCGTCGGCGGGCGGCTGGCGACTTTCTCGAATGCAAGGAAGTTTTCGGCCGGGGAGACTGGTACGGAACGCTTGCCGCCACCGTCACCGCTGGCCTTGGCGGCGGGAAGTGGGTAATTTTAGAAATCGACGTGCAAGGCGCGCTGGCGGTGCTCGAACGGCACCCCGATGCCATTACGATATTTGTCCATTGCGGAAGCCTGGAGGAATTGGAGAAACGACTTCGCCTCCGAGGCACCGAAACCGAGGAATCGATCGGGCGCCGTCTCGAGGTGGCCCGCTGCGAACTGCGCGACGCCGAACACTACCGCTATAAAATCGTCAACGATACGGTCTCGGACGCCGCGGCCAGGATCTGCGAGATTCTGGCCCGATATGCGACCCGCCCACAGAACGTCTGACCGTTTTTTCGCCGCTTGAAACGGGGATGAATCCGTCCGGATTCGGGAGTATTACATCGATGATCGAGGAATTGAAGGAAGAGCAGGTCATTAACAAGGTCGGCGGCAGATTCAAACTGTCCACGCTGATCCAGAAACGGCTCGTGCAGCTGAACGCCGGCAGTCGCCCGCTGGTTTCCGCCACGGCCTCCGACAACAAGATGGCGATCGTGTTGCAGGAAATCCTGCAGGACAAGATCTTTCTGGACACCTCGAACGAGATCCGGATTACTGGTGAAATGCACGAGAGTCCCTCGCCGGACATGAGTTTTGATCCATGAAGGGATTCGAGATCGTTGTCGGGGTTACCGGCGGCATAGCCGTCTTTAAGACGGCCGCTTTGGTCAGCCAGTTGGTGCAGGCCGGCGCGGGCGTGACCGTGGTCATGACCGAATCGGCCGAATCGTTCGTGGGGCCGACCACCTTTGCGGCACTCACCGGGCGTCGCGTTCTGAGGAAAGTGTTCGAGGAACGCGAATCCCTGGGGGCGCACATCAACACGGCGGAGAACGCTCATCTGATGTGCGTGGCACCGGCCACAGCGAATTTTCTGGGCAAAGCCGCCAATGGCATCGCGGACGATCTTCTTTCGACCCTGTATCTAAGCTTTGCCGGGCCCATCCTGCTCGCGCCTGCTATGAACACGGTCATGTGGGAGAAACCATCAGTCCAGCGCAACCTCGGGCAGTTGCTTTCCGATGGCGTCAAGACGGTCGGGCCCGACGAAGGCTGGCTCAGCTGCCGCAGAAGTGGAGTCGGACGAATGGCGTCGCCGGAAGCGATTTTTCAGGCGATTCGACAGACGCTGGAAAACACTGCCGCTCCGATTCGCGATTGAAACGCATTGCGTGTGAACGATCGGCCTCGCATGGCACACATCCTGATTACGTCCGGGCCGACCCGCCAATACCTGGATCCGGTGCGTTACTTGACCAACGCGTCCAGCGGCCGTATGGGCAGTGCTCTGGCCGCTGCGGCGCTGAGCCTTGGTCACGAGGTCACGGTGATCAGCGGTCCGGTGAATCTCGACTACCCGTCGCGGGCGCGCGTGATCCAGGTGATTTCGACCGAGGAAATGCTCGTTGCGGCAAGACTCGCTTTCGCCGACTGTGATGGGTTGATCGGCGCGGCCGCACCGTGCGATTATCGGCCCCAACGTGTGGCTCAGGAAAAGATCGCCAAAACCGGAGAACCCCTCCGGTTGCACCTCGTCGAAACACCCGATATCGTCGCCACGCTCGGCAAGGAAAAACGAGACGGCCAATGGGTCGTCGGATTCGCCCTGGAGACCAACGACGCCCGATTCCGCGCTACGGTCAAACTCGAAAAGAAACGCTGCGATCTGATCGTGCTGAACGGACCGGCGGCGATGAACTCGATGGATAACGATGTCGAGATCCTCGACCGGCGAGGCCAGGTGGTTGAGCACATCGTGGGGACAAAGCAGCATGTCGCCGACGCTATCCTGCGCGCAATCGATCGATGCCTCATCGCTCAACAGCCCTCGCCTCAGATATCCGGACCCCAACGGTCTGACTCGCAACAATTCGACCTGTGAGTTGACGAACGCCGACGGTTCTCTTATCGTGGACCTGCTAGCGTCGCGTCTGCGAACCAACACCAACCGGGGCTCCACAGCATGAGCGTAGGCGAGGGGACAGGGGCCGATCTGTCTACGATGCGTGGTCGGAACTATCCCACAATCCGACAGTTCACGGTGTTTCTTGAAAACCGTGTAGGTCAACTGTTGGAAGTTGTGCGGCGTTTCGAGAACAGCAAGGTGCGCATCGTGGCTTTGTCCATCAACGATGCCACGGAATGTTCGTTCGTGAGGTTCCTTCTCAGCCATCCCGAACAGGGACGTGAGATCCTCGAACGGGCCGGGCTGGCCATGATCGAATCCGACCTCGTGGGTGTCGAACTGCCCGACTCGTCTCAGCCGCTTCTCGAAGTCTGCACGGCACTGCTGCAGGTCGAAGTCAATATCGTGCAGGCATACCCGCTGATTGTCCGGCCGCACGGCAGGCCGGCTGTGGCGCTGATGGTCGACAACATCGAGATGGCCATGGAAACGCTCAACGGCAAAGGGTTCACGATGATCACCGAAGCCGACCTGTCGATGGAAGGCTGATTCGGCCAACTTCGTTTCTGTCGTCGCCCTCGCATTTTCGTCAATTACGACGTTCGGCACTCAGGTCCGTCCGGCCGAGTTTTGTCGCATCCGTAGTGGCTTGACCTGCTCGTCTCGCCGATAATCGCGGTGCAATCTGTCGAGTACCGCGGCGCGGTGGCCGGTCGCAATCTCGGTGCCATGTCGAAATGAGGCAATCCAACGGAGGACTGAAATGTCTTTGACCAGATTCTTTGCAAGTGCTCAGACGATGGTGTCAACGACAAGGCGAGCCGCTTTCGTGCTTGGTGCTGCGTTGTTCTGCACTCAGCTGGCCTGGGGACAATCGCCTGACGTGACCGATCAGCCGTACGAGTTGAATACGGGGCTCGTCTCTCGCTCGATCTCGTTTGAGAACCCCACCGGCGCTCCGGGTGCGGGAGGCAAGGAGTCAAGTCGGCTCGGTCCGGGTCGCAAGGGCGCTCCGGCCCGCACCATCGCGCCCGGCGAAACGGTGCAGTTGTGCGACATCCAGGGCCCCGGCGTGATTCGACACATCTGGATCACGACCGAGCAGACTCCGGTCATCCAGCGGGCCTGCACCATCCGCGCCTGGTGGGATGGCCAGGAACATCCCAGTATTGAGTGTCCGATCGGTGATTTCTTTGGATTTGCGCACGGCAAGATCACCGCTTACCAGTCGGCCGTCCATTCGGTCGGTCCGACCGGAGGCCGGAATATCTGGCTGCCGATGCCCTTTGCGTCGAAAGTCCGCATGACGTTCACGAACGAATCCGAGAAAGCCATCCCGCTCTTCTACCAGATCGACTATACCACCGGCGACAAACTCGGCTCGGACGTCGGGCGTCTTCACGTCCTGTTTCGCCGCGAGAATCCCACCACCGAAAAGAAGGACTTTGAACTGCTGCCGCAACGCGGGCAGAAGGGACGATTTATCGGATCGATCATCGGGATCCGCAATCTGCATCCCGATCAATGGTGGGGCGAAGGCGAAATCAAAGTCTACATGGATGGCGATGCTGAGTTCCCGACTATTTGCGGGACGGGCAGCGAGGATTATGTGGGACTGGCCTGGGGAATCCAGCAGACCCCGTTCAAGTACAACGGATGCAGCCTCGCTCAGAAAGATTTCGTCTCGATGTATCGCTGGCACCTGCCCGATCCGATTGCCTGGCAGAAGGAGGGACGTGTGACCATACAGCAGATCGCCTGGAAAGACGGTCTCAACGAGACACAGGACGACTGGTCGTGTGCGACTTTCTGGTACGAGCCCGTGCCCAGCGCCCCGCTGCCCCAGTTGCCGGATCTGGCCGCGCGGACCAAGGATCTGTGGCACGATTGAAGTCGGCCGTTTCTTCTCACTTGCCTTGAAATGTCGAGGGATGCCATGTTCCTCTGGATGATGTGTTTACTCGGTGCGGCCGCGGCCGATTCAGACACTTACCAGGCCTTCTGTGTGACTCGCGCCGAAATCCAAATCGACGGTCAGTTGACGGAACCGGTTTGGGCAAAGGCTCGAGTGGAGAAACGGTTCGCCTTTCCCTGGAAGAAAGTGCCGGCGCCGCGCACCGAGTTCCGCGCCGTGTGTGATTCGGCCTATCTGTATTTTGCTTTTCAGGTGGCGGACGCAGATATCGTGGTTCTTGACAAGTTGCGCGACGAGGAAGACGAGGTCTTCGAAGATCGTGTCGAAATGTACTTCGCGCTGGATGGCGGGCTGAAACGGTATTACTGCATGGAGGTCGATTCGCGCGGCCGCGTTTACGACTATCAGGGCTCGTTCTATCGCAAACTCGATCCGGCCTGGAACTGGAAAAACGTGGAAGCGGGTGGGTCAAAGCAGGATGACGGTTACACCGTGGAGGGACGGATTCCACTAGCCTCGTTCGAGACGCTGGGCTTTCCCGCCCTGCGGCCGGGCGCGAAGATCCGCTTCGGACTGTACCGTGCCGAGTTCAGTCATGACCGGAGCGGGCGGCCCGTGGAGCAGCGCGAGACGATCCACAATCGCGGCCGCAAACTTGATGGGCCTCCGCCAATCGAAGAGTGGATCAGTTGGATCGACCCGCACACACCGGAACCCGACTTCCACGTGCCGAGCTCCCTGGGTTGGCTCGAGATCATGCCGGGCGAAGCAGCACCGGAAAAGGCGACGCAGTAAGAGCAACTTCGGCAGCAGCGAATCGCTCGTTGGTAGGTATGTCGGTTTACGGGTGGATCGGTTTTCACGGGTGGCGAGCGGTCGAAAACAATCGAGTGATGGAAACTCAGTCGAGCAGCGTCAGTCCCATCAAAGCCCGCCAAGCAGTGCCCCCGTCTCCCGACCGGTCCACTTCGATAACCATGCCACACGGTTCGGTTGATGTGCGGCATTGCCTGCTCGCAAGCAGCCGCCGACGTCTTTACGCTGTTCTTTCGCTCCGGCTAATTGACTGCCGTTGCGCGGTACCAGAGCGACTCCCAGTACCGCCGGTCTGCCGCGTAAACGTCCAGCGGATCGTTCTCCGACGCGCCGGCCGGGAGAATCCCGAACCGTTTCAATTCCCGCACGTATTCCATGCGCGGCAGAAAGCCCGGCATGTCGAACCGCTTGATCCGTTCGAGTTCCTGCCGCGTGCGCTGGATGGCCTGCAGCACGACAACATAGTCCGGGTCCGTTGTGTCGTGGAAAACGGCCGGTCCGCACGACTCGAATCCTCCCGCGGACTTGGCAAGCGGCGCCAGCAGGAGCAGAGATTTCTCGGGACGACTCAGGTTGTAAAACAGATGACGCGAGTACCGGCGCCGGGGATCGTCGTCCGTAAGTGCCACCCAGGGAGGCGCTCCTTGAAAGGCCGTGCCCCATCCGCCTCGGCCCGTCACGTGCGATGGCGAAACAGGCAGTGCGCGGTCGCCCTGGTGGCAGCCGGCACATCGTCGGCCGAGTGATTCAACCGCTGCTTTCACCTCGGGCCATTCGAGATCGCTGCGATCAATGCGGATCGATCGATCGACGATTTCGAACTTGCCGATCATTCCGGTTCCCAACGCGGCGTACGTGCCTGGATACGCTGCGCCGCTGTCGATCCAGAGTCGCATCAACCGCTTTTCTCTGTCGGTGACTTGCACTTGATAGTGATTCGCTTCCAGGTACCTCAGCAAACGACTTGCCGAACTGCCGATCGTGCGCGGCGCCCGGTTTCCCATTCCGTTCCTGCCGTCCGCAACGAGATTCCGCGCGGTGAGATTGTAATAGCTGATGGAGAAGATCGGGCCGCGGTCTCCCGACAACGACACGCCGCCGTCCCGCCGGTCCTCGTCGTGGCACGGCATGCAATGCGTGTTGAAGACCGGCTGCACGTCGCGCGGAAAATCGATAACCTCAGGCACTTCGACAAATGCCGCAATTCGGTCCGGTTCTCGACGCAGCGATGCCCGCTCAGGTAACTGAAACGGCGGGGCCTGAGTTCGCGGTTCATGGCAGCCGACGCAGCCCGTGGTCTCGCCGGGCATCACGGTGAAGAAACTCTGCATCCGCTTCACGGAGAGTTCCTGGTCGTCCAGGGCGACGAAGAACAAACTGCGGAGCGCCGGGACCTCGGCATAGACGGAGCCATCCGGCGCCACGGGGATCGTGCCCAGAATGCGCTCGAGCGTGAATGTCCCGCCGTAACTGAGCGGTTCCATGCCGCCGGTGTAGTTCATCGGCTTGGGGAGCGTTTCAAGCACGAGCAGCTTCTTGATTTCTCCGCGTTTGACTCCCGTCATGTTGCGGCCCTGGTAGACATCGCTGACGAATACCCGCCCGGTTTCCTGCGCCCACTTCGATTGTTCGGCCATTTGCGGCTCGCGATTCCGCGGCAACACGGGGCGAGGCTCATGGCATTGGAGACCGGCCTTCGCATCGGCATCGGACAGTGCGTAGATCGTCTGCTCCGCTCCGTCTCCGCGAATCAGCACAAGTTCGGTGCCGCGGGCCGCGATGAATGCTTCTTCGGAAAAGGCCCAGGGGTCCCGATAATACGCGCCGCTGGCGATCGGCCGGGTCGAACCGGCATCGTCTGGGCCGTTGCGGGGATCGACGATGGTCAGCGTCCCGTCGTGTTCGCGCAGGCCGTGCCCCGGCGAGAATGACGCGATGATGCGCGAGGATCCCGGGATCGGTTTGGCATCAATCATCGTGATGCCTTCCTGCTGGTTGCCGTAGAAGACCGTCTGCCGCGAACCGTCGGGGCTGGTGATCCACAGGTGATGGAAGGCCATCTGGTTTCGATCCACGTATTCCCATCGCGTGTAGAGAATCTGTCCGCCGGGCAGCAGCCAGGGCGTGTTGTCATGTTCGTTGTTGCTGGACAGCGGCCGCAGATTTCCGCCGTTTGCGTCGCAGCGGTAGAGCACCGCCACATTAGTTGTGTGGCAGTTTACACACCGCTTGCAGCGACTCGATACGAACAGAATGTCGCCGTCCGGCAGGTAGATCGGTTCGATGTCGTCGAATGGGCCATCGGTCAATTGCCTCAGTCCCGAACCGTCGATGCCGATCTCGTACAGCAGGTAGTGTGCGGATTTGCCTTGGCGATACGAGAACAGGATCCGCTTTGCGTCGTAACTCAGCACCGGATCTCGCACGCCCCCGTCCGGATCGTCGAGCAGCACATGGACAGTTCCCGTGGCGATGTTCAGTCGGCACAGTCGGCCGCCACGGCCGTAAGTCGGCCAGTCGGACTGGTCCAGCGTTGTGCCGAAATTGGCGTACCAGTGCGGATCCTGCCCGAGCGTGCGGACGGCGAAAACGATGTCGCTGACGCCGGCCATCGGGCCGCGGCGGAATTCGGACAGCAGGTCTTCTTCATGCAGTGGGGGCGCAGTTCGATCAACGCTCAAGGCGACGTAGTCGTAAATGATCCAACTCTGCGAATCGAGCCGTATCGACAGGGCGTTGTTTCCTTTTCGCACGGAGCCCGCCGGGACATCGAAGATCATCGTGGCCGCCTGTCCGACGGCCGTCGGCTGGAAACACAATCTCGGATCACCGACTGGCGCGATCTGGCCCGGAAGATCCGTCGAGTTGACCTTTACCACGACCTGCGACCGCTGGTGAGGCGAACCGCCGGCCAGGCCGAGAATCAGGAACAGGGGCCTCTGCTGATCTTCGGGGCTTGTGAAGTGAACCGTGTACGAATGCGTGCGGCCTCCTGCCCACGTATCGAGCGGAGCCGGGTGAATGTACGGCCATTCGCGCGAGTCGCTCTGTCCCACCGTGTAAACCACGTCGTGAGTTACCTTCGCGGCGAAACAAGTATATCCTTCTCCTGGCCGAGCCAAGCCGAATTCGGCGCACCGGCGGTCGGGTGTCCCGATGCAGAAGAGCAGCGCTGGGTCGGTCGACGCGGAGGCGGTCGTCTGGCACGTCGCTTCGCGCGGTGGCGAGCCCATCAGAGCGGCCAGCGACAAGACGATCGGGAGTACTCGACGGTATTGCATCTTCATGGCGGCTACCACCGGAAGCTTGCGGAATCCACATGTTTGTGCCGAATCAAACCGCTATCTTAACGGACGGGGAAAACGGCAGGCCAGTTTGATTTGGCAGAACTTTTGCGGTGTTGCCATCGGTTGATGGATTGCATCCGGATCGCGAGGTGTGACACGCGGTTGTGGGCCGGTCTGCTGTCCGGTTTACACTATGAGGAGGAGAACGTGAACGAGCACATCAGGCGGAATTCAGGAATCGTCTTGGCGGCATTTCTGGTCTTGTGCGTTGCGGAGTTTGCAGTGCGCGTGCCGGTGGCAGGGGCGGAAGGCGGCGCATTGCTGCGGGCGGGCATTGCGAAGATCGACATCACTCCGGACAAGCCCGTGTTGATGTCGGGGTACGCGAGTCGCAAGGAGCTTTCCGCGGGAGTTCACGATCATCTTTACGCTCGAATCGTGGCGTTCGAGAGCGGCGGACAGCGCCTTGTGCTCGTGTCAACGGACTTGATCGGACTTTATAACGCGTTCGAGCCGTTGCGCGACGCGATCGGCAAGCGTTACGGTTTGAAGCCGCAGGAGGTTTTCTTGAGCAGCACGCATACGCACAGCGGGCCCACTCCCCTGGTGCACGATGGCGAAAACGCGAGCAATGTTGAATACACAAACGGATTGATAGCAAAGTTGCTGGACGCGGTGGGGCAAGCGATCGAACATCAGGAGGCGGTGCAATTCGGAGTGGGGCGGGGGTACAGTGCCGTCGGGATGAATCGCCGCGAAAAGAAGGCCGACGGTTCGGTGAAGCTCGGGCGCAATCCTTACGGTCCGACGGACAAGGAGGTCCTCGTGTTGAAACTCATGAAGCAGGACGGAACACCGCTCGCTGCTCTGTTCGACTACGCGACACACGGCACTTCGCTTGGGCCGAAGAACCTGCAGATCAGCGGCGACGTCCTCGGGCTTGCTGCGCAGTTCGCCGAGAAGATCCTCGCTCCGAGCGTCACCGCAGCGCCATTTGCGGGGGCTTCGGGTGACATTGATCCGTGGTACCGGGTTCTTCCCGGGTTCAGGACCGAGAACGGTTGGGTTCCCGAACCTGAGTTGCTGGGCACGTTGCTCGGCGAAGAAGTCGTCCACGTGTTTGGCGGGAACCAGGCGACGGAGACTCAGGCCGAAATCCGGACAGCGTTCGCGACGCTGGACCTTCCTGCGAAGAAAGGTGATGGTAACCAAGGAGCACAGGCACTGCAGACCATGCCGTTAAACGTGACGGTCGCCCGCATCGGCAAAGTTGGGTTTGTTGCCGTGGGCTGTGAACTGCTTACGGAAGTTGGCATGGCCATCAAGTCCGGATCACCGTTCGGCGAGACGTTTGTAATCACGCATTGCAACGGGCATGCCGGATACCTTGCCCCAGCGCCGCTTCACGCGGAGGGTGGATACGAAGTGGGTTCGAGTCATTTTGCGCCGGAAGCTGCCGACATGCTGGTGAAGCGGGCGGTCGAAATGTTGCAGGGTCTGAAGTAACCGCTGCCTCATAGCGCGAGTCGCGCCGACCGGATGTTGCGCTGCGGTCGAGAGTCTGGTCGTCGTCATTTGTGTCTGTTAGACTTGGCCGCATCGGGCCGGTCGGCCCGCATCGGCCTTGCGAATCGCCCGATCTCTTGCCCTGAATCGGCTGATTGCAAGTTGTTGCTGTTACTTGATTTGCGAGTGTGGCGGAATTGGCAGACGCGCTGGACTTAGGATCCAGTCCCGAAAGGGGTGCAGGTTCGATTCCTGTCACTCGCATTGGGCGATGCAGATCGATGTAAATCGATGCATATCGCGGAAAATCAGTGCAAGAAGCCCCGCTTTTCCCGGGGCTTTTTGCGTTTCTTGACCTTCACGCAAAACCCGGCTTGGCGTGCAAGTTGGTGCATATTGAGGAAAATAGATGCATATAGCGGAGAGCTGTATGGCACCATTTTCGGCACCTTTTCGGGTTTCTCGGCACCACTGGCGGCACCATTTTGAGACCGATTTCGACGCATTGCGACGCCCTGAAGCTCGCTCGAGAACGGGCAGAGTGATCGACTCGCGAGCGCTGATGAAATGCGTCGGACCAGATCGCTGGCGCCGGTGTGGTGTAACGAGCGTATACAGTGCAGCGAGCCCTTGGGGGAGGGTGGACAGGTCTACCTCAGCGGTCCAGGTCTGCTGTTTTTTGTTGAAAGCCGGAAGGTTTTCCAATAAATCTGGCCGCTACGTGGGTCTTCCTTTATAGGACCGCAGCGGACACAAGAAGTGACGGCATGGCAACACTCCAGGCGAGACTGGCCCAAGGCGACCAGGCGGCATTTGCCGAATTGTACGATGCCTATGCCGATAGGATTGGACATTACCTGTTGGTTCGTTCGGGTTCGCGAGAAGATGCTGAGGACGCCCTGCAGGAGACTTTCTGCCGCTTGGCACGCATGCGGCGCAAGCTGGCGAAAGTGAACGATCTCGATGCCTATATACTCACCGTTGCCAGGAACGAAGCGACGCGACTGGCAGCTCGAAAGGCTCGCGGGCAACGAGAGCAGGAGTTGCTGGACGTCGAGGACTTGTTCTGCTCTCAGCCGGTTGATGCTGCGGCTCGAGAGGCGGCCGAGACGGTGACCGCCGCGTTGAGCCTTCTGGGCGAGGAACTGCGGGAAATTGTGGAACTCAAGACCTATGCGGGACTGACGTTTCAGCAGATCAGCCGAGTTACCGGGCTGCCGCAAGGGACCGTTGCCACGCGTTATCGCACGGCCTTGGCGAAAATGCAGAGCTGGCTTGTGAGGCAATTATGATGCCCGACGACATCGAACAACTGATTGGGCGATTAACGCCACGCGGAGTTCGTGCAGAATTGCGGCCCCGCGTGCTTGCAGCAGTAGCGAATGAATTAGAGGCAAGGCCTGTTTCCCCGTGGTCGCGCATATCCGCTCGGGCCATGGCCGCAGCCCTTCTGGCAGGACTCTTGATGAATTTCTGCGCAAGCGAAGTGGCTTCTCGCCGTCTGGCTCAGCTCTATGGCCCTCCGCCGCCCTCCAAGCAGGCAATGGAGGTGGCTTTCGCCGTGGAGAAAGTCACTGATATCCAGACTGCCCGTTGGGTATACGAACACTTCGCTGCCGCGTGCCCGCCGGGCGACCGGTTCGCGGCCTACGTGGCATACAGCGACGTGCTGAAACGGCTTATCGACAACTCACCCCTCACCTTCAAGGGTTCCGAAAATGCAACGCCTCAAGAGGATTCTGAAATGGACCGGGATCATACTGGGCGGACTGGTGGCGGTGGGCCTGATTGCCAACGCCGTGTTTGTCTGGATTACCGATACACGGCTTGAGCGGCAGTTGACCGCGATCCGCACGGCAGGCGACCCGGTGACCCTGGCCGACCTGGCCCGCCCGCCGATTGCGCCGGAGACGAATGCTGCCACCTATCTCCGCCGTGCCCAAGCCGATATGGCGGCAATCGAGAAAGAGACGATGAACGTACATCCCGTCTCCGATTGCCCGGGGTTTCGACTGCCTCCTGCGGACGAAAAGACTGTTAAAGCCGCTTTGACGGCCTACCCGAATGTGATTCCACTCTTGGAGCGTGCTGCCGCTTGCTCGGATTACGATGCCGAACTGGATTACACCCTTTCCGCGAACGATTTCTTGGCGAAGTACTTGGATATTGCGTCGCAACCTCGCTCGGCAGCTCGTGTCTTGCACCACCGGGCCGATCTGTTGGTGGCTGAGGGAAACCGCGATGAAGCCGTGCGAACCGCCTTGTTGATCTTCAAGCTGGCTCGCCTTGTCGATCGCAATCCGATGATTGTCGCCTATCTGGTCGCGCTTGCTATCCGAGGTCATGCGATCGAGTCCGCCAATACGGCCCTTCAAACCGGTCCAGTCTCGAAGGAGGTGTGTGATGCGTTGGATGCCGAACTGGCCATCCAGGATCGCATGGAGGGTTTCGTCTGGGCGATAAAGAGTGAGCGAGCCTATAACGTAGAGTCCTTCCGCAAATTTCCAGGCCGCAATTTCTGGCTCGTTGGCCGCGGTTTCTGGAACACGCAGGAGTCGGCGTGCCTGGATATCTACACGACGCTTTTCGCACTGGCCCGTGATCCCGGCCCGTATCGTGAAATCGAGGAATCGATTGAGATCAGGAAATCAGTCTTCGCCCGGTTGGTGTTTCCGTATATCAAAGTGACGTATACGGCGGTTGCCCGGACACGGGCCGAAATTCGCTGCCTGCGGGTACTCATCGCCCTCCAGAGGCATGCGTCCGGCGGAGGGAACGAGTTGCCGAAGCTCACGGAGCTTCACTTGTCAGCCGAGTCGACGACCGATCCCTTCACCGGCGAGGCACTGCACGCGAAGAGAACACCGCAGGGCTGGTTGATCTATTCGGTCGGCTCGAACTTGCGAGACGACGGTGGAAACCTGAACGATCCGACAAACAACGATGTCGGAGTTGGACCGCCGCCGCCGGCAAAGCCCGCAGCAAAGCCTTAGCAAAGAAGCTCGAGCAACTGCGATACACGCCGCCACTCATCCGTGCATCGGACGGAACACTGGATCTTGATCCGGTGTCCGAAATGATGAACTCCGCCAGTGAAGACTCAAGCGTCGCGGCGGTCGCAACGGTTGGGGCCGTTTACCGAACCAGCATCAAGCCCCGCGGCACGCGACGGATTCGATGAAGGTAACCATGGCGCGAATCGCCTCGCGCCAATTCTCTTCCTGCGTACGACCAGATGATGCTCGCGGCTTGAAACTGTGGTCGCCGTCGCGCAACCAGTGCAGAGACACATTGCTCGACAGCTTGTGGCCGGATACCTCATCCCGGTTTCCCATCGGATCTCGTTCGCCCTGAAGGATCAAGGTTGGCGTAGCGATGTGCTTTAAGTGTTCAGTCCGGTGTTTTTCCGGTTGCCCACTCGGATGGAACGGATAACCCAGGCACACCAAGCCGGCAACGTGTGCTTCGTCCGCCACTAAGCTCGCGATTCGCCCGCCCATCGATTTCCCGCCGATGAAGGGACGCACAGCACGGGTCTTGTCCAGTACGCCAAGCCAAGTCGTCCGCAACGCATCTTCGCGATCCGGAGGTCGTCTCTTGCCCGTGCGTCGACGCTCGGCCATGTAAGGAAACTCGAAACGCACTACGCGACAATTTCGCTCTGCGAGCCCCAGCGCGAACGCGTCCATGAACGGCGTGTCCATGCCGGCCCCGGCGCCATGGGCGAGGACAACCGTAGTTGGTGCGGATGCCGGCCCGTCGACAAGAAACTCTGGATCAGGCATTACGATGTTCATTTTGCGAGTTGCCTTGCTAGATGCCATCAGGATGCGGGTGACGGCGAACAGGGAACCGTACTCCGAACGGAGTGGCGACGCCCGATTGTAGCAGAGCGAGATCTGGGGTTGCCAACGTTGGGAGACACGCTGCACCGATCATGCCTCGGTCGGTGCGTTGTCGCACACGTGGCCGCGTGTGGCGCGTCTGGAGAGAGTGGAGGCCCAGTTGTGATCTGTCCGCCCGTATCGCGACGCGGGCCAACGTGGGCGAAAAGAGTTCCGTTTTGACCGGGCACGGCGTTTCTCGATACGCGTGTGAGAGATTCTGCCGCGAGGAGTTGAAAGTACTCCAGCGTCTACGTCCCAGTCGCACGAAGTTGCGGCCCGCTTGCCTGCGCCTCGGTCGTCGGAACTGGGGGCAGTGCCTCGACCGCCGCCGCCTGATCCAGCACACCCAACATCGTGTAGACGTTCATGGTGAGATTGATATCGGAATGGCGAGCCAGCGTCTGGGCCATCTTGGGATGCACGTTAGCTCGGGACAGATTGGTGATGAACGTCTTGCGCAGTGCGTGGAAATCGGCGTAGTGGCCATTGGCGTCCACATAGGTCAGGAGGGACGATTCCTCGCGTTCTTTCCGTTCGCGGTCGGTCGCGGCTTCGTCGATCCATGCCTTCCGCGCCGCTTTCAAGTCCTTTCGGATCATTTCCGCCGTTCGCTTGTCTCGCACGTCGATAAGAGGTGACTTGGAACGCGAGTTGGTTTTCTGGGCCATCCACGTTCGGATGCGATTGGCGAAGTCCGTTCTCAGCGGCAGAACATCCGTTCTGCGGTGTTTTGAATGGCCGGCCGCGACCGTCAAGGTGGGCGGGTCGGAATCGAGGTTGAAGGATTGGGGTGTGATCGATCCGATTTCGTTCCGCCGAAAACCGGTGTAAGCGCCGACAATGTATAGCACGGCCCGATCGGGCCCCGATACGCCCTGAATGCGGCGACCGATCTCGGCAGCAGCGACCAATCGGTGAAACTCGTCCATCGAAAGCGGTCGTCGAATCCGCCGCCGGTCGAGGTCAGCGTTCATTCGCGACAGGTGCGCCAGTCGATCATCATGCGTGCGGCGGTCTCCGTCAACTCCGCTCGATGTTTGCGAGGCGCCCGACGGAAAATCGGCCAGGGGGGCCGGAGTTTCGGCACTATTCCAATCTCGTGATTCCGCCGACGCAGAACGCGAATGACGTTCACGTTTGTTGTCGGAAAGGAATGGAAATCGGCAGAGGCACAGAACGCCGAGACTACATCCATTCGACATGCCCGTGCATTTCGTCGATTGTCAGGCAATCGTGAATCAGCACCAAGGCACGTACCATCTCCCCGATCGTACGCGTACCCGCTCGGCAATACGCCACGCCCGCGTGAGGAAACTGGTGGGCATGCAACCGGAGGAGATCCGCGTCGTGGGTCACCAGGACACGATGCGCAGCGTGAGCGAAAGCCAATTGTTCCTCGTCGGAGGATGCGACGAGTCCGACCTCCTTGGCTGTGGTCACATCAATGCCGCGCTGCCGCAGTCCGCCAGCGACTGCTTCTTCGACATTTTCGTCAAGGTGAAAGCGAATCACGGGCGGTATCCATTCCAGCCAGCTTGGTTACGAGTCGCGAAGGCGTTTGTGATCGCAACGATTCGGCAAAGGCGTCGTCATCGGCCATGTGTCGTCGGATCTCATCGCGATGGTCGAAGTAGAATGCAAGGGCGGCATACACATCCGCGAGAGAGAGTTGAGGAAACCTGGCGACGATCTCGTCGGGGGACTGGCCCTGGGATTCATGCCAGGCCACGATATCCTGAACGCGGATACGATGTCCGGAAATGCATGGTCTGCCTCCGCAGATTCCAGGAGTCATTTCGATGTGGTCCGCAATGGTGGCTTTCATGGAGTCGCCTGCCTGGCTTTCGCGTCTTGTCCGGCACCTATGCCCAAGTATATGCCAAACGACCGGCTGATCCGAGGAGCGTTGGCTGGGTTTTAGCGGAGGAGATGACGGTGAATTGGAGCGTCGCAGAGAATTGGCCACTTCCTTCCCGCTCAGGAGTTGCCGTCCTCGCATTTGCACATAGGCCAACAGTTGGGTTTCGAGACCACCGAGAGTGGCGGGCATGGTGAGTCCTTCATTTTTCGTTAATTGCGTATGACGCAATTATCGTAAAATAGAATGCAATCCCTTTCAGCCGCGGGCAAGCTGCTGCAACCCGCCGTCAGCAAGCGTCTGAGAGGTTCGCGGCGGGTTCGATTTGCCGGTACGGACGCGTGATTTCGAGGTGGGAATACGACTCGAAAACGGCCAAGATTACTACTTAAAACAGGGGGTATTTGGTCTCGGCACCACTGGCGGCACCCTGGCTACTTTAGTGCTTCGTAAACCTTTTCTGTGTAGACGGTTACGGAAAGCACGCACCGAACTTAGGGCCCAGTCCCGAAAGGGGTGCAGGTTCGATTCCTGTCACTCGCATTGGGCGATGCAGATCGATGTAAATCGATGCATATCGCGGAAAATCAGTGCAAGAAGCCCCGTTTTTCCCGGGGCTTTTTGCGTTTCTTGTCGCTCACGCGAAATCCGGCTTAGCGTGCAAGTTGGTGCATATTGATGAAAAACGATGCGTATTGAGGCGAGCCGTCCGGCACCATTTTCGGCACCTTTTCGGGTTTCCCGGCACCCCTGTCGGCACCATTTTGAGACCGATTTCGACGCATTTGCGTCGCAATGCAACTCGCTCACGAACGGGCAGAGTGATCGACTCGCGAGCGCTGATGAAATGCGTCGGACCAGATCGCTGGACACAGACGGCCTGCCGGAGGCCGGTGTGGCGA
>CAIPEB010000349.1 GCA_903863885.1 uncultured Planctomycetaceae bacterium
AGCCGGAGCCGCCATCTCTGCGGCTGGAACTGCGGCGCTCGCCCCGCTGGCTGGAGCCGTCAAAGCCTACGTAGATATGGGTGGGGCAGCCATCGACGCAGCTGCGCGAACCGGTCTATCGGTTGAGGCGCTATCGGAACTCGGATTTGCAGCACAGCAGACCGGGGCATCGCTAGATGATGTCGAATCGGCGATGAAAAAGGCTGCCAAGTCCGGACTGGCCAAGGCCGGGGAAACAGCAGAGCAGACGTTTTCGAGGCTGGCCGGAGACATTGCCGCCATCGAAGATCCTATGTTGCGGGCAGCCAAGGCTCAGGAGTATTTCGGGAAGTCCGGGACGAACTTGCTCCCGATGATTGGCGATTTGGAAGCCCTGCGAGCCAAGGCCAGCGAACTCGGGATTGTGATGAGCGGCGAAGATGCTGCGGCGGCTGACGACCTCGGGGACGCCATCGACCAAGTGAAATCGCAAGTTGCCGCACTCGCCTTTCAGGTTGGAGCCGCGGTGGCAAAGCCGTTGATGACGTTCGCCAAGCGGGTGCAAGAGTTGGTGCCGCTCGCCATCGGCTGGGTGAAGGCGAACCAACAGGTTATCGTGAGCGTTGGCAAGATCGGCTTGGCAATCGTGGCGGCCGGAGGGCTGCTGACCGCGTTCGGTGCCGCGATCTGGGGACTCGGCTCTGTGCTGACTGCGGCCGGGGCAATCATCGGTGCGGTCGGCTCGGCACTGGCCCTGCTTACGTCTCCCATCGGGCTGGTGACAGCGGCACTTGTCGCCGGTGCTGTCTGGTGGGCGAAGTACACCGAAAGCGGGCAGCGGGCGGTGGAGACTCTGACCGGCATCTTTGGCCCGTTCGCCCAGACGATCACGAAGACGATCCAGGGCATCATCTCCGCTATCACGCAAGGCAAGTGGAGCGAGGCGGGGGCACTGGCTGGCATGGGCCTGAAACTCGCTTTCCAGGATGCGATTGAAGGGCTGTTCGGGGATTCGCAGATCAAGAACGCCATCTACAAACTGGCCGAACTGTTCGGCGGTGGCCGGTGGGCGGAGATCGGAACTCTCGCATGGCAAGGGCTCAGTGAGTCGCTGACGATCGGCATGGAGACAATCAAGGCGAATTGGGATCTATGGCTGCAGGGGCTCAGTGACAAGCTCTATGAGCAGATGGGGAAGGTCTGGGAGTGGTGGAATCAGAAGATTCAGGCGATGTCCACCACGCTGCTGGAGAAAGCCGGGCTGGTCACCCCGGCCGGGGAAATGCAAGCCGAGAACGACCGGCAGCGGCAAGAGGAAATTGCGTCGTTGACGGAAGAGTTGGCGGTTGCTCAAAGCAGAATCGATCAATGGGCGGGAATCTGGGATCAAGAGACGACCGCGCGAAACCAGCGAGAAATCGACGCTATGAAGCTGCGGCTGAAGGGCCTGCAGCTAGTGGAGGTTGAGCGACAGAAGAATCAGATGGCCGCTCCGCAAGGGCTCGACCTGCCGGAGCCTGGACGCCCGCGGGCTGACACGTCGGTTGCTGATCGAGAGGCGGCCCGGGCAGCATCGCAGGCACGGGCCGAAGCGGCCAAGCACCGGCTCCGCGAAATGTTCGGCATGGACAATACACCCACGGAGCAGGCCGGCATCGACGCCGGGCGATCGGCTGAACGAGAGAAGATGCGAAAGGACTGGGAGGCGAGGCTTGCCAAGTTGGCCGAGAGCGGGGTAGCACCAGGGGCCACGGCCGGGGCCACGCCATCTACCGTTGCTGCCGCACCGGGAGCCGCACCGATTCCCGGCCTGACCGCCCCGCAATCCTCCGTCGCCATCGGCCCGACGTTTTCCGCTGCCGCCGCGCAGGCAATGGGCCAGACCGGCGGAGGCCCGCAAGAGAAAATGGCGACGAACATCTACGAGATGAAAAACGCGGTTGTCGAGTTGGGCCTGCTGAGTCGCGAGCAGGCTAAGGACACGAAAGAGGCGGTCGCGATGTATCAACGGTTCCTGGCCGCTTTCCAGTACGGGTGAGCCTATGACATTTCGGCTTGAAGAATCGACCGGCGCGGACCTCTCGCTTGACCGTGACAATCTGACGATCGTGCGCAAGTTTCGCGTACTCGGGACGCTGCCGTATTCCAGTTCGACAGACGCTTTCGACGCCGTGGCTTCCGTCGTCATCGGGTTGATTCGGATGTCCTATCCGACGTACCAGACGGATATGGGACTGCTGTTCTGGAACTCGATCCAACTGCACGAGAACTTCTACGCGCAGAACTACGACATCAGCGTCACGTACAGCCCACTGAACAAGCAGAGCGGGGCCTACCAGATCACTGTCGACCAGGCCGTCGGCAATGCAAAGGTGACGGCGGGGACACGAATCGCCGGCTACCCGACGGCATCGTGCCCTGACAACGAAGGCACGTTTTTCGACGGGACTGAGATTACAGGCGTTGATGTTCCAGTAGC
>CAIPEB010000350.1 GCA_903863885.1 uncultured Planctomycetaceae bacterium
CCGGCAGCGAAAGCCCGGGCAACGCGGCGCCGGGCGACTGCTGCTGGGGCGGCCAGGCCTCCCCGACCAGTTCCTGCAGCAGGATCGACTTCGCCGTATTTGCGCGGCTGTAGGGGGGCGATTCCAAATTCTGGATTTCCGGCTCTCCCGAAAAATGGAATCGCTTGATCTGATCGGCAATTTCCGGACCGGGCTTCAAACCGGCAACGAAGGCATCCCACGCCGCGGATTGCTCCTTGGATAACGCACGGTACCAAAGGCAATATTCGCAGAGCACATCCCCGCTAATTGCAGTCTTGCCAAAGTGCTTCGCCTGATACGCCTCGTCCGGCTCGGTCCAGAATGCGTACAGCACGCTGGGGAATTCTCGGTCTTCGTCCGCCTTACCTGACATGCGTTTGGACCACTGCAATGTGCCGGTTTCGGCGTCCCATTTCCCGTTGGTGAATTCCGGTGCGTGCGGAGTCTTCAGACGCACGCTGAGCGAGTCGGCCGCTTCGAAGAACGCGATCCCGGGCCAGAACGCCTCCGTCGCCAGGTCCATGAACACCTCATCGGGTTTCGGCTTCTGCTGATCGGGATACGTCTTCTTGGCTTCCTCCCATTTCGCCAGCAACTTCTTGTATTCGGGCGTTTTCTCGGCGAATTCCTCGATCCTGACGCCCAACTGCTCGTTTGCGCAGAGTTCAACCAGGAAGGCAGGAACGGGTTGGGTGTCGGGCACGCCCGTTTTGCGCGCCACCACCCGCTGCACGATTTCCAGCATCGGTTGGTAATCCTCGTCTCCCGCATCAATGAAAGCCTGCAGCAACTGAGGCGCTTCGGGTGTCCTGATGTAATCCCGCTCGATCAGGTACTGAGCGATGCGCACGCCGATTTCTTCGTCGGCTTTTTCTTCGTAATGCCCGGCAACTCCGCCGGCCCAGACGTACAGACACAGATTGCGCAGGTCGCGTCGCAGATGCTTTTCGATGAAGGTGTTCAGCGACGCAGCACCAGCCGGGTCCTTTACCTGTGTCTTGAGAAACTCGGCAACTAAATCCACGATCCGATCCATGGACTTCAAGCGCAGGTCGAGGTCAGCCGACAAATCGTCCTTGCCGCGAAACCTCTCGACGTAGGCTTTCAAAGTTCCAATCGGGCTGGCCAGCGTGGTGAACCATCCCGATCCGCCGACATCAGCCGGCATGGCCCCCTGAAAGTCACCCGCAAAATGAAACTTGTCGGCCGAGGCCTTCGGAGTCTCGGCATGATACTGAGCGGCGATCTGGGCGAGTTCCGCAGGGGGCACCGTTGTGCGCTGGGCCCCCTCGCCCGATCCTTGGCGCCAGAACGTGATTTCGCGATGAACCGCATCCCCCTTCACCTGCATTTCGATTTCGTAAGCGCCGCGATCACATCCCAGACAGAGGCACGCCGCACACCATGCGGCGGCCCGGAAGGAAGCCAGCAACCGAACATCTCTGCGGATCGGCAACATCGGACTCCTCCTTAATCAGGCATGACAGCTACGTGTGGCTGTCAATGGCGATCGATATGTGCTTTGTTTCAAGGAACGCATCGAGCCCCTCCGCCCCCAGTTCGCGGCCCCAGCCGCTCTGTTTGGTTCCGCCGAACGGCGACTGGCTGGTCGAGGGGACCGAATCGTTGATACAGACGGTCCCGAACTCGAGTTGCTCGGACAACCGCCAGGCGCGGGACAAATCCCGAGTGAAAGCATAGGCGGCCAGGCCGTAGCGGGTATCGTTGGCGAGCCTCACCGCCTCGGACTCGTCATCGAAGATCGAAACCGGAGTGACGGGCGCGAATGTCTCTTCGCGCATGCACTCCGCGTCGACCGGCACATCCGCCAACACCGTGGGCTCCAGGAAGTACCCGGTGCCGCCCGTCCAACGCTTGCCGCCGCACATCAGGCGTGCGCCTGCCTGCAGTGCCTGATCGATCTGGGCCAGCGCATGCTGGAGCGCCGATTCGTTGATGAGCGGACCGATTTCCACGCCATCGTCCAGACCGTTGCCGATCTTCAGCGCGGCCGTGCGTTTCACCAGCGCTGCAAGGAACGGTTCGGCGATTGACCGCTGGACGTAGATCCGGTTTGCGGCGATGCACGACTGCCCCGTGTTGCGGATCTTGGCGATCAGCGCGCCCTGCACGGCGGTTTCCAGATCCGCATCGGCGAAGACGAGCACAGGTGCGTGACCGCCCAATTCCAATGAGAGCTTGGTGAGTTGCTTTGCGGCACCTCGCACGAGTTCCTGGCCCACCTCCGTCGAACCGGTAAAGGTGACCTTGCGGCAGCGCGGATTGGCCAGGAGTTCGCCGCCGATCTCCGCGGCGTTGCCGGCCACGACTTGAAACACGCCCGGGGGCAGACCGGCTTCATCGATGGCTTCGGCCAGATGCAGCGCGCAGAGCGGCGTGGCGCTGGCAGGCTTGAGAACGACGGGACAGCCGGCCGCCAGAGCGGGCGCGACCTTGCGGGCGGACAGCATCAGCGGGAAATTCCAGGGCGAGATCGCCCCCACGACGCCGACCGGCACGCGCAGGACCAGATGCCGCTTGTTGGGCACCTGCTGCGGAACGACGCGGCCGTAAGCCCTCTGGCACTCGCCGGCGAACCAGAGGAAATGGTCGGCCGACACGCGGACCTCGGTGCGGCTCTGCGCCAGCGGTTTGCCGTTTTCCAGGGTGAGCGTACGGGCGATTTCCTCGCTGCGTCTTTCGAGGATCTCGGCGACCTTCGCAAGGAGCCGAGCCCGCCCCAGCGCCGGAACCTCTCTCCAGGAGCCGGCAGCTTTTTCCGCAGTGGCCAACGCCTCGGCAACCTCCGCCCTGCCGACCGCGGCGACCCGCGCGAAGACCTGCGTCGTGGCCGGGTTGCGCACCTCGATCTGCTGATTGGTCGCAACCCACTTGCCGCCCAGGTACAACTTCCGCAAATCGCCCGTCGCCGCCGGACTCATCCCGCCTCCTCCTGCCGTGAATGTGCGGCAACGCCCGCCAGCGCGGATCGCGGCCGTTTTGCTGGTCGCCGAAACCTCCCACATTGTCACGTATGGGCCGACCGCCGAAAAGACGGCCGGCACTCGACAGTCCTGACCGGCCACATCATGATGGAGCCTTTGGCGGGGCAGGCCGCATCGCTGTCAGACATCCCGCGACTGCGGGACAAAAGCTGACCTATCGGGAGCAGACTTTCCGGCTCCGCAGTCCCGCGAGGGCTCATCCGACGCGAGCGTCAATAGCGGAAGGGAGTTTATTGATGAAGCTGACCAAAGCCGTCATTACTGCCGCGGGCCCCAAGCAGAATCGGCTTCCGCTGCAGCGCTTCGTGGATCTGGACGGAGTGGAGAAAACCGCACTGCAGATCATCATCGAGGACGTGGTTGCGGCCGGCGTCAAGGAGATCGCCGTGGTCATCCAACCCCGCGACGAAGAGGCCTACGCCGAAGCCGCGGGCGAATACGCGCAGATGCTGACGTTCGTCGAGCAACCGAGGCCACGGGGCTATGGCGAGGCGTTGTATCGCGCCGCACACTTCGTCGGCGGGGAGCCGTTCGTGCATCTGGTGGGCGATCACCTCTATATCAGCAGCGATTCGCGCCGGTGCACTCAGCAACTTGTCGAGGTCGCGAAAATCGAGGACTGTCCGGTATCTGCGGTCCAGCCGACTCGCGAAAACATGCTGCCCTACTACGGCACGGTGGGCGGCCGGAGAGTGGAGGGGCGAAACGATCTTTACGTCATCGAAAACGTGCTGGAGAAGCCGACGCCGACGGAAGCCGAACAGCGTCTGCTGATCCCCGGCCTACGTGCCGGACAATACCTGTGCCTGTTCGGTATGCACGTTCTCAGCCCGCTGGTGCTGGAGATACTCGGGAGCATGGTGGCTCAATCCGGGGACGTCGCGACCCCGCTTTCGCCGGCGCTTCGCGAACTGGCGTCTCGCGAGCGTTACCTCGCCACGGAACTGAACGGCACTCGGTACAACATCGGTGTCAAATACGGTCTACTGACCGCACAGCTGGCGCTGGCACTTAACGGCTCGGAACGCGAAGAGGTGCTGGCGCGGCTTGTCGAACTGCTGGCGACCCGGCGTCCCAGTTCTCTCTGACCGGCCAGTCCCTCTGACCGGCCAGTCGCTCGTATCCGGTCGAACGATTCAATCGAAGAACGGAATTGCGGCCATGGCTTTTTCCCTGCTGCGCACCATCACCAGCGACAGTCCTGACGAGCGGAACCAGGCCCTGGAGACCCTGTGCGGGGGCCTGTCGGCTTCCGAGATACTCGACGCCTGCGCGGAACTCGACCAGTTCCGCCGCGCGAGCGACAACCTTTACGAGCGGGTTCGGGCGCTGTTCTTCCTCAGCGCGATTCATCGCTATCACTTGCCCGCGAAGATCTCCGGGACACCCAGCGGCCTGGTTCCGTACGCGGGTTACGTGCATCTGCTTAACCGGCGCTTCGACGAGGCCATCGATGAATTCCTCGCCGCGGCAGACCAGTCGAGCATCAATGACACGATATCCAGCGCCCTGGCCGTGGCCTATCACCAGTTGGGCTTTCAAACGCTGGCCGACCAGGTTCGCCGCAGCGTCCGGTCGGTGCGGGGAAATCAATGGATGTTCCGTGTCGGACATCCCAGCGACCATCCCTTGCGCATCCGCCCCGAACTGACCGCGCGGGACGAAGCAACGGGGCTGTATCCTTGCCTCTGGGAGCGGACCCCGGTGCGCATGGACCTGTCCCATAGCGGGTGGAGCGACATCTTTTTTCTGGGAATGGACTTTCCTGAAGGCGCCCGCGTGTTGAATGTCTCGGTCGACCTCGGAGTGCACGGACGCGACTCCGTCCCGCAGCCGCCCATCGAGGTCTTTCTGAGGATTATCGACGAGCCTGTGCTGCGGCTGGTCAGCGTGGACTTGAAATCGCGGGCCGACATTCGCAGCCTGCGCGAAGTCTATGATTTCGCGCGAGACTACCTCGGGCTCATCAAGGCCGGCATTATCGCCGCCGGCATCGTGCCGCCGGGACTCGAAGGCTCGCAGCAGGAATTGTCGGAAGTCCTGGGACAACTGGTGCGTCCCGGCTTGGGGCTGGAAATCGTCACCAAGGTCAACAACATCCCCAAGGGATCGCGGCTGGCCGTTTCCACGACGCTGCTGGCGGCGCTTATCGCCGCGTGCATGCGGGCAACGCGGCAGGTCGGCTCGCTGACCGGACAGCTTGAAGAACATGAACGGCGGCTCGTCGCCGCTCGCGCGATTCTCGGTGAATGGCTCGGCGGATCGGGCGGAGGCTGGCAGGACTCGGGCGGCGTGTGGCCCGGAATCAAGATGATCGAAGGGCAGCGGGCAGGTCAGGACGATCCGGAGTTCGGCATCAGCCGCGGACGCCTGCTGCCCAATCATCGCATTTACGCCGGCAGCGAGGTCAGCGAGACGACGCGGCGGCAGCTGTGCGACTCATTCGTGCTCGTGCATGGCGGCATGGCGCAGGACGTCGGTCCCATCCTGCAGATGGTCACCGAAAAATACCTGTTGCGGAGCGGCGCCGAGTGGCGGGGCCGTCAGGAAGCGATGGGCATCATGCGCGACATCGAATCGTCGCTGATGGGAGGCGATCTGAGGAGACTGGCCGATGCCACAACCCGCAACTTCTTCGGACCGATCCAGACGATCATCCCTTGGGCCTGCAATCATTACACCCAGACTCTGATCGACCGCGTTCGGGCCCGATTCGGCGGGGATTTCTGGGGGTTCTTGATGCTCGGCGGCATGTCGGGCGGAGGCATGGGTTTCATCTTCGACCCGTCCCGCAAGGCCGAGGGACAGAAGTTCCTGCAGGATCTGATGAAGGCCACCAAGCAGGAATTGCAGGATTCGCTTCCGTTCGCGATGGAACCGGTCGTCTATGATTTCGCCATCAATGACAAAGGCACCCACGCGCAACTTCTGCAGGGCGCATCGGCGCTGATGCCGTCCGAGTACTACGCCATTGTGGCATCCGAGTGGCTGCGCCACGACGTCCAGGAACTGACTCCGGCGCGCCAGGCCGAGGTTGCACAGGTTGCCGCGGAATGCCGCTCCGGCGGGCGGCTGGCCCACTCGACCGAACTGCTGCTTTCGAGCCTGCTGCCGCGACCTACTCGAGTCCAGCAAAGCGACCTGTCGCTCCGCGAATTGCTTGAACAGAACGGTTTCGACCTCGAACTGCATGAGCGCATCCGCTCGGATTTGCGCGCCGGGCGAATCGGGCTGGCGCAGAATCGCCTGCCCGCCAACGCCGTAATCGAGGACGTCCAGCCCGGCGATATCCTGTCGGCCGATGCCGGCGCCCGGGAAGATGTCCTGACCCTGGGGCGACGCGCGCTCGAACGGGGCGAGGCAGCCGTGCTCACCCTGGCGGCCGGGGCGGGAAGCCGATGGACGCACGGCGCGGGAGTTGTAAAGGCGCTGCACCCGTTCCATCGATTCCACGACCGGTATCGGAACTTCATCGAACTGCATCTGGCCAAGAGCCGCAAGGCAGCCGAACGATTCGGCGCCGCGCCGCCTCACCTGGTGACCACCAGTTATCTGACGCACGCGCCGATCGCCGGACATCTCGAGCAGCAGGAGAACTACGGCTATTCCGGCCCGATTCATCTGTCGCGCGGCTGTTCCGTCGGACTGCGCATGATCCCGATGTCGCGAGACCTGCGGTTCGCATGGGAAGAGATGCCGCAGCAACGTCTCGACGAGCAGGCCCAGAAAGTGCGGGAAAGTCTGCACAAAGCGCTCATCGGGTGGGCCGAAAATGCCGGATGCGGCCAGGACTATACCGACAACCTGCCGCTGCAGTGCCTGCATCCGGTCGGCCACTGGTTCGAGGTCCCCAACCTGCTGCGCAACGGCACGCTGCAGCGGGTCCTGGCCGACCGACCGCAGATGAACTACCTCATGCTGCACAACATCGATACGCTCGGCGCCGATCTGGATCCGGCGCTGCTGGGGCTTCACATCCGCGAGAACGCGTGCCTGACCTTTGAGATTATCGGCCGGCGCATCGAGGACCGCGGCGGAGGCCTGGCCCGCGTCAACGGAAAACCGCGCCTCATCGAGAGCCTCGCCATGCCGCGCGAGGAGGACGAGTTCGGCCTGACGTACTACAACACCATGACGACATGGATCACGGTGGACCGATTGCTCGGCGTTTTCGGCCTGACACGCGAGTCGATTCAGGACGAAGCCCAGGTGAACGCGGCAATCCGCCGGGTAAGCCTCCGCATGCCGACCTACGTCACGATCAAGGACGTCAAGAAACGCTGGGGACACGGGCAGGAAGATATCTTCCCGGTCTCCCAATTTGAAAAACTCTGGGGCGACATGTCGGCACTGCCTGAAGTAGAATGCCGATTCGTCGTGGTGCCCCGCGCACGCGGCCAGCAGCTCAAGGAACAGGCACAGCTTGACAGCTGGCTGCGCGACGGATCCGCCAACTACGTCGATCAGCTGTGCGCGTGGTCCTGAACCTCTGTCCCCTTTACCGCTTGACGTGACTTCGGTCTTCGACTGGGAACGCCGCATTTCCGAAGCGATGGTGGCCGATCAGCATCGCCTTCGCAACATTGCGCGCAGTATTCAGAACCGGCAGCGGCGCAATCAGTCGTCCGACTGGGACGAGGCCCGGTTCGAGGAAACCTGGCAGAAATCGTCGCGGCAGCGGAAGCACCGCGAGCGGCAGCTGCCGGTCCGGGTGTACGACGAACGGCTGCCGATTTTCGCGCACCGCGAAAAGATCATGGCCGCGCTGGCCGAACACCCGGTGACAATCATCTGCGGCGAGACGGGTTCCGGCAAATCCACGCAGCTTCCCAAGATGTGCCTTGATGCGGGGTTCGGCGTCGGAGGCATGATCGGGCACACTCAACCTCGCCGCATCGCCGCGAGGTCGGTCGCAGCCCGCATTGCCGAGGAGCTGCGCACGCCGCTCGGCCGGCAGGTCGGCTTCAAGATCCGCTTCACCGACACGACGCATCCCGACACGCACATCAAGGTGATGACCGACGGAATCCTGCTGGCCGAGACGCAGAGCGACCGATTCCTCGACCATTACGACGCGATCATCATCGACGAGGCGCACGAGCGGTCGCTGAACATCGATTTCCTGCTGGGTTATCTCAAGCGTCTGCTGGTGAAGCGGCCCGCGCTGCGATTGATCATCACGTCGGCAACCATCGACGTGGAGCGGTTCGCGCGCCATTTCGGGACGGAAGACGCCCCGGCACCCGTGATCCAGGTTTCGGGGCGCACTTATCCCGTGGAAGTGCGTTATCGTCCGCCGACGTGCGACGAGGAGGGCAACGAACCGGATATCGGCGCGGCCATCGGCGACGCGCTGGAAGAAGCGGTGCGGGAAGGGCAGGGCGACGTGCTCGTCTTTCTGCCGACCGAACGCGACATTCGCGACGCGGCCAAGGTCCTTCGCGGCCGGGCGCTGCGGGCCGCTGAAAAAATGGAGATTCTCCCGCTGTACGGCCGGCTCTCGACGGCCGAGCAGAACAAGGTGTTTCAACTCGGGGAAAAGCGGCGTATCGTGCTGGCGACCAACGTCGCCGAATCCTCGCTGACCGTCCCCGGCATCCGCTTCGTCATCGATACGGGGGCCGCCCGCGTCAGCCGCTATTCGCCTCGATCCAAGGTCCAGCGTCTGCCGATTGAACCGGTGTCGCAAGCCTCGGCCGATCAGCGCAAGGGACGTTGCGGCCGACTCGGTCCGGGAATCTGCTTCCGGCTGTACGGCGAGGACGATTACCTGGCCCGCGACCGCTACACGACTCCCGAGATCCGCCGCACGAATCTCGCCGCGGTGATCCTGCAGATGCTCGCCCTCAAGCTCGGCGCGATGGACGAGTTTCCGTTTCTCGATGCGACGCGGCCCGATGCGGTTCGGGATGGAACCCGGACTCTGTTCGAGTTGGGAGCGATCGACCGAAAGAACCAGCTGACCGACATCGGAAGGCGATTGAACCGGTTGCCCGTCGATCCGCGCATCGGACGCATGATTCTGGCCGCCAACGACGAAAAATGCCTTTCCGAAGTGCTGATCATTGCATCGGCGCTCGAAATCCAGGACCCGCGCGAGCGGCCGGCCGACAAGGAAAAGTCGGCCGACGAACGCCACGCGCTGTTCGCGCACGAAGAATCGGACTTCGTCACGTACCTGCAGCTCTGGGACCAGTTCCACCGCTGGAAACAGGAGGCTTCCGGAAATCGTCTGCGCAAGAAGTGCCAGGAGAATTTCCTGTCGTTCAACCGCATGCGCGAATGGCAGGACGTGCATCGGCAGCTGCGCCAACTGGTCGAGGAAAGCGGCTTTGAACTCGCGGCCCGGCGCGACGAGTACGACGCGATACACCGCGCGCTGCTGGCCGGTTTGCTTTCGAACATCGCGGTGCGGCGCGACCGTTTCGAATACAACGGTGCGGATGGCGGCCGCTGTTATCTTTGGCCGGGTTCGGTCATCTTCGCGCGTCGTCCCGCCTGGGTGGTCGGCGGGGAACTCATCGAAACGCACCGCAGGTATCTGCGGACGGTGGCGAAGATCCGCTCGAGCTGGATCGAGCCGATCGCGGATCACCTCGTGAAGCGGACCTATTCGGATCCCGAGTGGTCGCGAAAGCGAGGCACGGTACTGGCGCTGGAGAAAGTCACCCTGTTCGGGCTGACGCTCGTTGCCGGCCGCCGGGTACCCTACGGGCCGGTCGACCCGGACACGACGCGCCACTTGTTCATCGAGCACGCGCTGGTTCAAGGGGACTTTGACTGCCGCGCTCCGTTTTTCCTGCACAACCGCCGACTCGTGGAGAACCTGCGCGCCCTGGGCGCCAGGGCGAGGCTGTCACAGTACATGATCTCGGACCGCGTGCAGTACGAATTCTACAGCGACCGGCTGCCCCCCGACGTCTATGATTCCGCTAGTCTGCACCGCTGGTTGCACAACGCGCCGCACGACCAGATCGGCCGGGTGCGCATGCACCGCGGCGATTTGCTGCCGGCGGATCAGGACACTGCGGATCTGGATCGTTTCCCGCAGACGCTCGACCACGGCGATCTGTCGCTGGACCTCGAGTACCGCTTCGATCCGGGCGAGGATGACGACGGATTGAGCATCACGATCCCCCGCGAGGCGCTGGGCCAACTGCAGCCCGCGCACCTGGAATGGATGGTCCCGGGACTGCTTGAAGAAAAGCTGGTTGCCCTCATTCGATCGCTGCCAAAATCCCTCCGTCGCAACCTGCTCCCCGCGCCGGACACGGCCCAGCGTGCCGCCGCCATGCTGCCGTTCGGCGAAGGGAATTTTCTCGACGCCGTGTCGCGAGTACTGACCTCGCTGGCCGGCGAAAGCGTGCTGCCGTCCATGTTCTCACTGGAAAAACTGCCGCACCATTTGCGTATGAATATCCGCGTTCTGGATGAAAACGGAGCCGTGACCGGGCGCGGACGGGACCTAGCAGCGTTGCGGGCACAATTCCATGTTGCAGTGGCGGACGAACCGGGGATCATTCGCGACACAACCTGGCAGCGCGAGGGTTTGACCCGCTGGGATTTCGGGGAACTGCCCGAGAGAATCGAACTGCAGCGGGGCGATTTCCGTCTCGTGGGTTTCCCGGCCATTGTCGATTGCGGACGCCATGTAGCACTGCGATTGCTGGACCATCGACTGTCTGCGGCGCGGGCGACGCGAGGCGGACTGAGGCGACTGTTCAGCATCGCCGAAGCGCGAGAGCTTCAGTCGCAAGTGCACTGGCTGCCGCGGATCAGCGAAATGGAGTTGTTTGCTGCGTCGCTGAGGCCGAAATGCGATATTCGGCAGGAGTTTTCCGACCTGCTCGCCCAGCGTGCCTACGTGGACTCGGGACCGATCCCGCGCAATCAGGACGAATTCGAGGCAAGGAGATTGGCGGGCGACCGCGAACTGCCCGTGGCCGTGCAAGATCTTGCCACGCTGCTCCCTCCCCTGATGGAACAATATCACGGCGCGATCCTCGAGTTGGAACAGGCGGAAACATGGCTGCCCGTGGCACCGTACAAAGACATGCGCCGCCAGCTTGCCGATCTCACCCGCGAGCACTTTCTGGTGGAGACTCCGTGGAAGTGGCTGCAGCAATTCCCGCGGTTTTTCCGGGCAATTCGCGCCCGCATCGAGAAACTGCGGACCGGCGGAGTCTATCGGGACGCAGCCGGATTGGCTGAACTTGAGCCGCACCTTGCCCGATATCGCGATCGAGCCGATAGCTTTGCAGGGCAGGGCATCGTCGACGAGGAGCTGGAGGAATACCGCTGGATGCTGGAGGAATTCCGCATATCGCTGTTCGCACAGCAAGTCGGAACCATGATAAAGATCTCGTCGCCGCGACTGGATAAGCAGTGGGCGAAAATTCAAGGATGAGTCGCCAGCCATCTCCGATTACAATACGCACAGCCGATTTGGGCGTTCGTCTTCTCAACGCGAGGAGGTCCTCATGGCGATGTCTCGAGAAGAGGCGATTGCGTTGGCCAAGGATGTGGCCAGGCATCAACGTTGGGTGTGGACAGGCGAGATCAAAGCGACACTCCGCAACCCCATACCAATCCTTGGGCCGCTGCTGGGGAAACACCCCGTCTGGCACGTCGTCTCCAACGCCGATGACGTGGGCTACAACGTCATGGTGACGATCGACGCCGAGACCCGGGACGTGCTGAGCAAGCGATTCGGCTCCCGCTGAGTGTCGATAAAGACGACGCCTCGGATGGGCACGGGTTCGACACGTAACAAGAACGCTCACACGAGCGGCTCAGCGGTACCGACGCGCAGCGTCATTTCGTATTCGCCACGAGCGCGGGACGAGACGAGACCCGCCAATCGACCATTTGCAGTTCGACGTTCCGCGCGCCGCGGTATTCATTGATCACCGGGCGATACGCGATGTCGATCGGCCGGTCCACTTCGCTGAGGTCCTTAAACCACTCAGCCTGACCAAACGCAACGGCCCGCATGCTGCTGCCGTGCTGAGCGACTCGCAGCGCCAGATGGCGTTCGTCTTTGCCCATGTACCGTGGCGGCTGGGCCAACTGAACCTGAGTGGAGCAGAGCAGGGGACGCGGGTTCGAATTTCCGAACGGAGCCAGCCGTTCGATCTGCTCCAGCGTGCTCAGGGTCAACTGCGCCAGAATGGCCTCGGCATCGATGTGGATTTCCGCCACTCGTTCTTCCGAGCTGAGATGTCCCGCGACGTATTCGCAGAA
>CAIPEB010000351.1 GCA_903863885.1 uncultured Planctomycetaceae bacterium
CCCTGCCGACCACTTTGCCGTTCACCGAGAGCGTGGCCGTCCCGCCGGTGGTTTCCGCGAACGGCCGGAAAGGCTTCTGCTCGTACTCCAGCACGATTTCGACGTCGCCGGTCGGCAGTCTATTATCGGCGGCGATCTTGTAGACCTTCTTGCCGAAGAAGTTGTAGTCGTAGTGGACCTTGCCATCGTCGACGAACAGTGTGTACCCGCCGGTGGTGCCGCCGGTTGCGGTGATCACCCCTTCACAGCCGTCCTTCGGGACCGTGACTTTCGCCGTGATCTTGTGCGAGCGCTGATAGATGGGCGGAGCGCTGCCTTCCGGAATGCGGGTGGTGCCGGCCGCGTAGCTGAATTTCGTCCGGCCCTTGATCACCGACGGGCGTTCGGGGTTGATTCCCCGCTCCACAAAGCGGTCGTCCAGCGGGTAGACCCCAAACTTCTCGGCCTCCGCCGCAAAGACCTTTTTCAGGTTTTCCAACTTCTGGGGATCCTTCGCGGCCAGGTCCACGGCCTCGGAAAAGTCCTCGTCGACGTTGTAGAGCTCCCAGGTGTTGTTCTCAAAGCCGATCGATCCGGTCAGCTCCCACGGGACACCGTGAAACGACGCCGCCACCCAGCCATGGTGATAGATCGCGCGGTGGCCGCCCGTTTCGAAGTACTGGGTCGTGCGTTGCCCCTTCGCCTGTGGAGCATCGAACGTATAGCTCATGTCGACGCCGGCGATCGGCATCTGAGCGACGCCGTCCACGTGGCTGGGAGCGGGCACGCCAGCAGCTTGGTAGATCGTGGGGACGACGTCAATGACGTGATGGAACTGGGTGCGGACGGTTCCGACGTCCTTGATTCGTTGGGGCCACGAGATGACGGTTCCGTTGCGGGTTCCGCCGAAGTGCGATGGCACGCGCTTCGTCCATTGGAAGGGCGACGACCCAGCCCACGCCCAACCCACCGGGTAATGGTTGTCCGTTTCCGGGCCACCCAGTTTGTCGATCAAGGGCAACTGCGCCTCGACCGAGTCCCCCACGCCGTTCATGCTCATCATGCTGTTGCTGGTGCCGGTGTGGGTTCCCTCCGCGCTGGGGCCGTTGTCGCCGGCCACGTAGACGATCAGCGTGTTGTCACCGTCGGGCAACTTTCTGATGGCATCAATCAGTCGCCCGACGTGGTGGTCCGTGTGGGCGAGGAAGGCCGCGAAGACTTCCATGTGCCGGGCGTAGAGCCGCTTCTGATCGACCGAGAGCGTGTCCCAGCCCGGGATCTGTTTCGGACGCGGCGTGAGCAGCGTGTCCTGCGGGACCACGCCCAGCTTCTTCTGCCGAGCAATGGTCTCTTCACGGACCGCATCCCAGCCCTGATCGAACTGGCCTTGGAATTTGGCAATCCACTCGTCGGGCACATGCAGCGGCGAATGGGCCGCGCCGGTGGAAAAGTACATGAAGTAGGGCTTGTTGGGAGCGATCGACTGCTGCCGGTTGAGCCAGGAAATGGCGTCATCCACCAGATCTTCGGTCAGGTGGTAACCCTGCTCCGGCTTCTTCCCCGGTTCAACCGCGAGTTCATTGCGAAACAACTGCGGCTCCCACTGGCTGGTTTCGCCGCCCTGGAAGCCGTAGAAGTACTCGAACCCGAGGCCGGACGGCCAACGGTCGAACGGCCCGATCGGAGAGGTTTCCCAGTCGGGCGTATTGTGCCACTTGCCCCAGACCCCGGTGCTGTAACCGTGCTCCTTGAGCACGCGTGCCACACTGGCCGCCTCGCGAGGCCAGACGCCATTATATCCCGGGAACCCCGTTGACAGCTCGGTGATCGTGCCGGTGGCCACCTGATGGTGATTCCGGCCGGTCAGCAACGCGATGCGGGTTGGCGAGCAGATGCCAATCGTATGGAAACGAGTGTACCTGAGCCCTTGGCTGGCGAGTTTGTCGAACTGCGGGGTCGGAATCGGGCCGCCGAAGGTCGATGTTTGGCCAAAGCCCACGTCGTCGAGGAGAATCACAACGACATTGGGAGCGCCCTGGGGCGCTTGCAGGGGCTGAGGAAAGTCCTGTTTCGAGTCCTTGAACGTCTCGCCGATCTTCCCCTTGAACGCCGGGTCCGGTTTGGGCAGTTGAGTCCCCTCGGCAGTTGCGGGCCCGGATTTCGAGTCTTGTGCCAAAAGGGCGCCCGACCGGCCCAGAGCGGTCAAGCCGGCGAGCAGAATCACGCCCACACCCAACCCATGCAGAACATTTCTTCGGATTTTCATAGATAACTCTCTCTTGAAGTACCGGGCTCCCCAGAATACCGAGGCCAAGATCTTGGCGAGGTGACTTCGAAACGCCAGCCGCGTGCTGGCCAACGATTCCGAGAACCCGGAGAAGAACCACTCGAAACGTCCAGCAGTATAGGGTCCGGCAGCATGGCCGATCCATGAGTAGAAATACTCATTCTGCGGGAAAGTCGCTGGACGCGAGCGGCTGTGAGCCGACCGCTCCCGCGACTGGGCTGCCCAGGGGTTGCATAGTCGAACGGGCGCGGCGACTGCGTCAGTCGGCCGGGTGTGGTTGGGTGTTGACTCGCGGTTCCCCCACCCAGGCCGTTGCCCTTGGCTGATTTGTCATGCCCCTTCGGGGCGGGAGATCAGTCAGAGCGTAACGCACGTCGCCAATGGCAGTTGCGCTGTTTGCGTATGGCTCGGAGTTCAACCGTAGAGCCAGGCCTCGACATTCAAGCCCGGCACTTGCTCGAAGTCGCGCAGATTCGCCGACAGGAGTAGGGCGTCATGAATGATGGCCAGAACGGCGATCTTCAGGTCTTGCGTACCGATACGCACGCGACCGACACGCAGGCGCCGGAAGGTATCGGCCGCCGGTTCGTCCCACTCGACGATGGTCCAGTCGCCCAGGAAGTCAATGAGTTTCACGAGACGGTGGTACGGAGCGATCTGCCGGTGAGCGTCACTCACTCGATGGATCTGCGCCAGCCACGCGCGCAGTTGTTCTTCCACCGCCGGAACTGGAATGGCCACCTCGTCCCCAGATGCCTGCAGGCGGGCCATCAAATGGGTTCGCAACGCCTGCCGCGGATCGGTCAATACCGACAGATGGTCTGTGTCCAAGAGGATCATCGAGACCTCGCGCGGGCGGACTTGCGGGCACGCTTGCGGTCCGCCTCGCGGAGCTTCATCGCATCCGCAAATACGCTCTGCAAATCCGCATCGCCAGCATACTTCTCGACCGCGCGGCGCCAGTCTTTCCGGCGCTGTGGGCGATCCGACCGAACTTGTTCCTGAAGTTCGGTGACCTGCGATTCGAGGGTCGCCACCCGTTTTGCGAGGTCCAAGCGAGGCATGTCAAGTTCTCACGAATGTAACGAAACGAAGATCAGTCAGAACGGATCATACCTCATGCCGATCGTCGAGGCAAACTTGGCGTGCAGGCGACTCCACCGATCCCGCATCCATTGTTCCGAAATTGAGCTGGCACGCCATTTGCGCCCAGGCCACAAGTTCTTTTCAGGCAGGAGGTTGCGTTTCTGGCAGGGAGGCGCAAGGTCTATCACCGAGTCTAACATCGTGGAATTATTTTTCTTTGCCCGGACCTCCGTCCCTGCCTGGACTGACGCGATTGGCCGCCCGAACCGTGCTCAGACGGGCCAGATCACTGCACCGACGGGGGGGGTGCTGTTATAGTATGTGGAATCGCAACTCCCTTGCCCATGGTGCATATCCAGCGGTCCAACCGGATTTCGGAACAATGGATCCCGCATGGGTGGTTTGACGACTGGCAGCTAACGCGACGCGTCCCCGAAGCAACCGCTCCTCTCCCCCGTAAGCCATCGTTCCACCGGCACGGGGCCGGCGGTGTATGCGATCCGGTCCCGTCGCAACCGGCTACGTCCTTTCCGCTGGATCGAAATCCGGCGACCGTCGCAGCTTTGTTGAATCGACGGCTTGGCCTTGCCAAACGCGGTTGGGCGTGGGACGGATTGCCAATCCGTCCCACGGAGGCACTTCTGGACCGTAAAGCTTCATGTTCAGCCGAATGCCGGCCACAACCGCGTCACGCCGCCTGTCAAGCCGCCCAACATTCCATGCACCCACTGGATGTCCGGTGTCACCTCGATCGCCGGGTCAACTGGCAGCGGTAGTAGGCCTCGGCGGCTCGTTCTGGATGTAGATCGTCAGGCCCCCATCCGCGTCCTTCTTCAGATCGGGCAGCAGCGGCGAGTTGATCAGGTAGCTCGAGCGTTTCGTTTGCTGGTGAAGTCACGGCCCGTCCACCCGGTCAGTCGGCAGGTTTCACCTGCGCATCACCTTACCAACTCGATTTCACCGGGCTTCCAGGATTTGTCGAACCACGGTTGGAGCGGGCCGTAGAGACGCAGGATGACGTTCCAACCTTTGCCGGGAACGGTCTGCACCCAATTGGCTTCGCGCCCTGCGGGCGCGGTCGGGCCGAAATAGACGTCCACCGACGTGTCGGGGTTGACGACGATGCCTTTGGATTGGCTGCCGATGCTGGGGAACTGCGCATCGGACTGAAGCATCGAGCGCGTCTGGTTGTCGTAGAGAACGAACGACCAGAAGTCTCTCGCCGGGATGTTCGG
>CAIPEB010000352.1 GCA_903863885.1 uncultured Planctomycetaceae bacterium
CGGACACCAACTTGAATTGTCGCATTTCCAATTCAGGAGGTTTGGTCCTGAGTGCTGTCCTACAGCACTGGCAAAGCCAGTGGCACACCGTTCGGTTTCTGTAACGTACCGCTTGCTTACAAACATCCGCGAAATTGTATAGGTTATTTTTTCGCTCTGCCTAAGACTAAATGTGCGTCGAAAAATTGATGCGTCGCGCGTTCGTAGTGGTCAGTCGTTGCGGCTTTCGGCCATTGCACTCAGGGCTCGTCTTGGGAGTCCGGGCAAAGAGCACACAACGGCACAATCACGGCGGTTCGATCAGTTAGGGGCCGAACCCTGACGACGGTCCGCAAGAACTCTGCTGGCAAAGCGGTTGTTCCGGGATGGGGATTTGCCTACAATGCCGCAGGGTAGTACGTGGCTCGATGGGGAGTCTTGGGTTGGCAGACAAACCCAAAATTCTATTTGTATGCGATGACGGCAATTGTCAGCCATCGCTTCCGTTGCACCTGCGAGACCAGTGTGAGGTCATTCGGGTTGGCAGCCTGCTCCGCGCCATGGGCGAGTTGACGCGTTCGAGCTTCAGCGGCCTGTATCTGTGCGGAAATCACCTGCGCGAAGCGCTGCGACTGGGCAGGGCCATTCAGGATGGTCGCATTCTCGACGGCATGCCCGACGGCGTTGCGATGCTGGGCTCCGACAACGAAGTCATCTGGGCCAATGAGCGTCTGCGGGAGTGGGTCGGAAGCGACGACGTCAACGGGCAGAGTTTTTATGCCGTGATGGGCAATCCTGAAATCCTCGGCCCGGATTTCTGTCCCTTCCACACGGCGCTGGCGACGGGCCGACCGAGCAGCACCGTGATCCGGGTCGGCGAGAATCGCTATTTCCACACGCATGCGGCTCCGCTGAACGAAGGCACGTCGAGTCCGCAGCACTTGGTGGTGACGGTGCGGGATGTAACCACCGAGATTCTGCAGCAGCAGAAGCTGGAAGCGATTCACAAGGCCGGGATCGAGCTGGCGGATCTGACGCCGGACGAGATCTTCAACATGGAAGTGGACGACCGCATCGAACTGCTGAAGTCCAACATCCTGCGGCACACCCAGGACCTGCTGCATTTCGACGTCGTCGAGGTGCGGTTGCTGGATGACAAGACGAACGAACTGGTGCCGCTGCTGTCGGTCGGCATCGACGGGGAAGCCGCCACGCGGCCGCTGTTCGCCCGACCTCAGCACAACGGCGTGTCGGGGTTCGTCGCCTCCACGGGCAAGAGCTACCTGTGCGAGGACACCACCGAGGACCCGCTGTACATCCAGGGGTTCAAAGGGGCCAAGAGTTCACTGACCGTGCCGCTCATGTTCCATGACCAGGTGATCGGCACGTTCAACGTCGAGAGTCCCGAGCCGCGCGCATTCAGCGAAAGCGATCTGCAGTTCGTCGAGATTTTCTCGCGCGACGTGGCCGTGGCGCTCAATACGCTCGAGTTGATGGTCGCTCAAAAGGCCAGCACGGCCCAGGAAAGCGTCGAGGCGATTCACGGCGCCGTCGCACTGCCGGTGGACGAGATCCTCAACGACGCCGTGAACGTGATGGAGCGTTACATCGGCCACGAGCCCGATGTCGTCGAACGGCTGCAGCGAATCCTGCGCAACGCCCGCGACATCAAGCAGGTGATTCACCGTGTCGGCCAACGCATGGCGCCCGCCGAGGCCGTGCCGTATGCCGCCGAATTCGACAAGCACCCGAAGCTGCGCGAGTGCCGCGTGCTGGTGGCCGATGCCGACGAACGTGTCCGCAACGACGCCCACACGCTGCTCGATCGGTACGGCTGCCAGGTCGAGACGGCTCACTCGGGCGAAGAAGCCGTCTGCATGGTGCGCAACAGCGGGCCGGATGCCGAATACGACGTGATCATCGCCGATATCCGCCTGCCGGATATGAGCGGCTACGACCTGATGGTGCGTCTTCAGGAATTCCTCGAATCCGTGCCGCTGGTGCTGATGACCGGTTTCGGCTACGACCCGGGACATTCCATCGTCAAAGCCCGCAAGGCCGGCCTGCATCCCAAGGCCGTCTTGTACAAGCCTTTCCGCCTCGATCAATTGGTGGACACCGTGGAGACGATCCTGGACGTGTACCGCCGTGTCGAGCGAGTCTAGCGCATGCCGTTTCTGGTCCTGCTGCTCCTCCTGTTGAGCCATACCGCGCTGTGGGTCGGTGTCTATAACCGCTTCCACGCGATTCCCTTTCCCCGACGCGTACTGCACATCATCGACAAAGTCCCTGTGATATTTGTCTTCGCGGTCTGGTCGGCCGCGGGCATCGAACTGGCACTCGATCACCATATGGCCGAGCGGTGGCTGAAGTTCATTGCCGACCATGTCTGGCTGACGGGCTATGCGTGCATCTGCTCGCTGTTTGGACTGGTTTGTGCCGCCGGCTGGTTTCGCCGCACGCTGTGGCCTCATCCGGCCTTGCTGCAGCACAACCGCAGCACATGCCGCGATGTGGCCCGCGAACTGGGCAAGCGGCCGGTCGGCGGTCGAATGGCGAGGCTGTTCGACTGGCTGCCCGGCAATGACATGTTCAAGCTCGAGATCAACGAAAAGTGCGTGAAGCTCCCCAGGCTGCCCGCCGCTCTGGATCAGCTGAGCATCGTCCACTTGTCCGACTTGCACATCACGGGACAGATCACGCGCGAGTTCTTCGACTTCGTCGTCCGGCAGGCCAATGAGCTCGCAGGCGATCTGATCGTGGTGACGGGCGACATCGTGGACGAGGCCGATTGCCTGGCGTGGCTGCCCGA
>CAIPEB010000353.1 GCA_903863885.1 uncultured Planctomycetaceae bacterium
AACCACTTCCACGCCCTTGCCCCTTCATGTTCGCCCGCCGCCTGCAATCGGGTGGCCGGGGGCATGCGGGGCTCGGTCGCGGCCTGCTACAGCAAGCGAAAGCGAACCGACACGCAGGCGCTGCATCCGGACGTAGTGCGGTTGTTCAAGGAGTGGCTGAAGACGAAGCCCGATCTCCAACCCGACGACATTCTGTTCCCCGTCTCCCGCAAAGTCAGCGGCACCGAACGCAAGACGGCCAAGATGATGAAGCTGGACCTGGCGGCCGCCCGCAAGAAGTGGATTGCAGAAGTCGAAACGGACGAAGAACGCGAGCAGCGTGAGAAATCCGACTTCCTGAAGTATTGCAATGCCGCCGGTCGCTACGCCGACTTCCACGCCACGCGGCACACGTTTATATCCAATTTATCACGGTGTGGAGTCCGGCCGAAGTTGGCCCAGACGCTGGCCCGCCACAGCGATATTAACCTCACCATGCAGGTGTATTCGCACGTCGAGCTGGAAGATCAGAACGCCGCGATCGCGGCGCTGCCGGGGCCGCCGAGGGGGTGAGGGGAATTGCCTTGAAGCACCTGCGTGCCGGGTGAGCCAACCGGCGACCCGATTATGCCGTGATCTGGGACGGCATCATCCCTCGAAGACGATCTTGTACACTCGCTTCTTTGGGTCGACCATGCTCGGCCGGTGATGCACGAGTATTCTCTCCTCAGCGCTCCCGCCAACGGTATCCCCGTCGTTAATAACTGGGCCGCTTTGAATTAGGTAGTTCGCGATGTTCGATACAAATCCGAACAAGTCACCAACATCCAAACTGCAGCGATCCACTTCGATGTCCATCAGGCTAAATTGGCGCATGCCAAGCGTATACATGCCGATCTGGTCGTCTGACGTGCGCACGAGTTGAAAACGGAGCCACAACGGGACAGGCACATGTTCTTCCGACATGTCTTCGCAGAAATCCTCGAAGACAGCCCGCGAATTGCAGACACCGGCATTTCCCCAATAAACACCGATGCCATCGAAAAGTTTCAGCGCAACCAGGGCTAGTCGCGATACAACAATTGCCGATTGCACCGGCGTTAGGTTACCTGCACCAATGTTCGTTACGATTACGTGAGCACGGTGAGCGGCGGCCTCGTCTCGTCCATTGGGCCACAAGAAATTGGCGTCAGCGTTCTCCTCAGCCTCACCGCCAGGAATCGCGGCAGGCATGTGAGCCAGAAACCCAACAGTTTGGTTGCCGCGAGTAATCGTGATGATGTTCTTTTCATCGGGTTCTGCGGAATATCCAGCACCAAACACATCGGCAACGACCCGTGCTGCCAGCGACAGGTCGTCGGGTGCATTGCTCTTGCAAAGGACAAAGCAATGCCGTGTTATGTGCTCATCATCGGCCGCTTCCTTAGTTGGCTTCTTCTTGCGAAAACGATCGAAAAATGACATGTGTTCTCTCCGTGCAAGCGGCAGAACTACAGTGGTTACCGATCGGCCGCGAACGACGATGATAAAGACCCGAGTTGTCAGCTCCTCCGGCGGCATGCGACGCACTTAGATCATCCGCGAATGTAAAGGGCCGCTGACCGACCGTCAAACTGTTGCAGGCTGACGTGCCATCCGACGGCGAGCGATTGGCGGCGGGAGTTGTGAACGCGCCTGTTGTCCACAGGCTTGGCCTGCCGTCTCGACACATGGAGCCTTGGCCATGGCGGGCGTCGGGATTCTCACGGAAGGCCCCGTGTGGAGCTGGGCCGAGGGGAAACGCCCGGCTACCCGATTTGCTGACGCCGTCAATGCAATGGGTTTGAACCCCCAAATCCGAAGCCCGCTCCGAGTTCGAAAACTCCTCGGGTCATTGCCATGAGTTTATTGCATTCGACCTCGGCAAGATACGGTACATATGCAGCAACTGCACCCAAACGTACCCACAACAATGCACCGCAGCCGCCGTAGCTGAGCGAATCGTACGGTTGGCCGCCGTCCTTGAACCATTTTCGGATCGCTATCCAGACCTCGCCTTCTTGGTCGCTGAGATCCACGCGATAAACAGCAATGTCCTCGCTCTGATACTCGCGTTGAAGCGCTGACAGAAGCCTATGACACGCAGCATCGGATCGCCGTGCCTGCATGGCCCAGTTCACGTAGATAAACACGAGCGCACGGGGCAGAGATCGCATCTTGTCCAAATCAGCAATCGACGTGATGTCCTTCATGGGTCTGTGTCAGCGAACGTCCCGGATCACCGACCCCGCGGCAGTGACGCTCGATTTGAAACTGAACCGCTATCGCGGGGTTCGGTGCATCCGGCTGGTTCGGCGATCTTTTTCATCCTGCGAATGATCCGTCCTGCGTGGCGCTGAACGAGTCCCCAGTCCCATAGATACGGATCGCGTAACTCTGGATACGTGCCTGCCCATGCCTCGGCCCGCTTCTGGGTATTCACTGCGACGCGGCATTCAATGAAGGGAGCATGTCTGAGGTCACCTTGGAACTGGATCAATCCCCAACCCTCGACACTGTATCGCCACGTGTGCCCGTCGCACTTATTGGGATCGAGCGTGATCTTACGCTGGGCAACATGCCCCTTGGTGTCGGGATAGTGGAGCGCGAACAGCAGTGCCTTTTGGCCCTTCTCCAACGCCGACTCAATATTAGCGATCAACTCCGACCGGGTCTTGAAGCTGCGAAGGGGCTGGTCGTAATCGGAATACGCGTGGAAGACGACCGGCGCGCCCGACTCGAATAGAAACTCCGCCAACTCGGTGAAACTCTCGCGGCTCAGTGTTGCGGTGGACTGCATACTATTACGCCGAACTTTGTAATTGTCCCACCGAGAAATCGCCCTCGTATTTGGTCACGGCGGTCGCTCCGGCCGCACGACGCAGTCTGATCACCCGTGAATGTAGAGGGCCGCTGACCGACCGTCAAACTGCTGCGATGTGGCGTTGCGATCCGGCCGTGCGGCGTGATGCGACTGACGGCGGAGCGCAGCGGGCACTAGATGTTCACAGGGGTGGCCGGCCGTCTCTCCGCATGGGAGGCCCTGGCCATGGCGGGCATCAGGCTTTCCACGGAAGGGCTCTGTGTGGGGGCTCGGCGGGGAGCCCCGCCCGACTACCCGATTATCCGATTCGTGGGGACGAACGCCATGTTCAACGTCACGACTCGGACGATTGAGCATCATTAAAGCGTTCCTGCGAGCATGTGTCTAACGATATCTTGCAGCCGCGATAGAGCAATTCGCCGACAATTTGCGTTGCGAGCCAGCAGTGCCGAGGACCGAACGATACGTACAGCCAACTGATATAGATGTGATTTCCGCGTTGGAATGCGGTGCCAAGTTCCATTTCTCCTTCATTGCGCAGTTGCCATGCAGTTCCATCATTTGCAAGCGTCATTGTGTCCCAGTGGGAGTCGTCCGCCCATTGGTCCAAAGCAAATGGTTTTTGGCTACGCTCTTCAAATTCGATGACGTAGAACGCTGGCATGTTACGGCCGTCGAACGTTTTGCTGCCTGAGAGCTTTGGACGGCGCTCTCTTCGGATAACTTTGTAATTCTCCCGCCGGGAAAGCGCCTTCGTAATTCGTTACGACGGCCGCTCCGGCGGCATGGCGCCTTCGGATCACCCGTGAATTTAGAGGGCCGCTGACCGACCGTCAAACTGCTGCGATACGACAGTCCGCCCCGGCTGCGAGCGACCGACGGCAGGGGCAGAGCGGGAAAGGGCACGCGTTGTTCACAGGCTTGGCCTGCCGTCTCTCCACATGGAGCCTTGGCGATGGCGGGCGTCGGGCTTCGCACGGAAGGGCCCGTGTGGGGGCTGAGCGGGGACCCGCGAAGTCACCCGATGTTCGGCCGCGCACTACTTCTTTTCCGGCATCTCGCTGAGAGCACTGTTTTGCGTGTCACGTAATGTGAATTTGACCGTGCCTGCTTCCAGAATCGCGCCTTTGTTGTCTCTGCGCTCAATTTTCCAAAGTGATACGACGACACCGAAGGGTGCCGTCGAATGGAGGCGGTTCTCGAACGTGCGGTACACATTCCCACCCTCTTGCTCCTCAACGAATTGGCCGGTCACTCCCTCGCATTGCAGTATCCCCAGCTTCCCATTGATCTCAGTCTGCTTCAGATCTTTGACTTCCTTCGGGGGACCGGCGAGAAAAAGTCCCTGCGCCGCTACCAGCGGCGAACGTAAGTCATGGAATTCCTGCGGGGCGCTGTCTCCGAATTTCACCCATCCTTGGATCAGGTGTTCGCCCGGCGACTTGCCCCTGCCCAGATGATTCTCGGGAACAAGCACTTTCGTGATCGTGACCCGTTCCTTGCCGTCGTACTCCCATTTCAGGACTTCCTTGAACTCGATCCACCGACACTTTTCGTTGTAAACAGTGGTCTCGCCGACCGAACTCATCGTGAGCGATCCCTTGCGGATATCCACGGTTGGATCGTCTGCGGTGCCAGTTGCTTTGTATTCATAGTCGAACGTCACCGATCCACCGTCTGTGGGTAACTGGTAAATCAGGCCATCGGCAAGAGCCGTTTGCAGCACTATGCCGCCTGCGAACAGATACACAAAAGACACCAATCGCATTGATCGCATGTTGACTGGCTCCTTTCAAACTCATGCTGCGGTGAAACGAGAGCCATTGCGGCTTGTTAGTCCACGAGTGCCGCGGGCGTCGCACGGAAGGGCCCGTGTGGGGGCTGGGCGGAGAGACTTGCACGGCTGGTCGACTTACGTACCACTCCCGCCCATGAGGCCGTTTCATGGGTCAACTCGCAACTCGAACGCTGTGCCGATCCTCGCAAGAAGTTCTGGATCGTCCACTGTCAATCTGCCGGTTCCTGACTCGATGGTCAGATTCCGGCAGTTTACGGGCATACCGTTCGCAGTCCCCGTCAGACCGGTTGGGCTTGACCTAAGATCGAGCTCGTTTCCACCGCCGATTATCTTGAGTTTGTCCTCAACTGAAATCCACATTCCGCCAATCCAGCCCTCAACGCGTCCAGTGGTGCCGGCTGGAGCATGGAACAGGACAATGGATTTCGTTCGCTGGCGGTTCGCTACCCAATCGCCAATTTTGATGATGTCGATCTGTCGAGCAAGAAGGGCCGACGCGACAATCGCCATGACGCACAGGAGCAGAGCGACGATCAGCGTGCGGGATGTCTGTCGTCTGCTCGTGGTGCATGTCGCATCCATCACTTGTCCTCCGATAGCGTCCACAGCAAGCCTGATCCGCGAGAACTTAACGCTGGTTGTTCGCACGTAACGACCATCGTCACCGGTCGGCGCCGATGGCACATTCAGTATTTCCCGACCGGATCGCGGCTCCGGTGCACGCAGTGGTTACATCCTCGCGCGTTGAGATCAGATTCGCCTACGTTACGGCCGGCACGGTCAAGATCGACAAAAGGCATGTTGGCACCGTGACCGCCGCTTGTAGGTAAGCCTTTCTTGCATACAGCATAATGGTTATGACCAACGAGATGAGCGCGAGGAGGGTGCTCACGGTCTTCGAGCCATCAACGGCTGCGGGCCAGGATAGACCCAATTGTCCGGGAAACGTCACCTCCCAAGGTCCTGGATGCCAGTGCCAATGACCGTACAGAAAGAAAAACACCAGCGAAGCGGAGGATGTCGCCAGAGAACTCACACACCAAAACCAGAGCCGTGCGCCACGTGCGGTACTGCGGACACGATCGGAAGATTCAGGCGAGCGGTACGGATTTGACTCACTCATTGTCAGCCTCACTCGCCACCCGTCTCAGTGGACGTAACGACGGCCGTAACCGGGCGGCGCTGAAAAATTCTGAATTCATAACCCACCTTGTCGGCAACTCCAGTTCCCGGTCCGATTGTCACACTGCCGAGTCATCGCTAGGTTTCGAACCACTCAAGGTAAACAGTCTTGATGTCGTCGCGGTCATCATCGATCAGCACGTTCAGTACCTGCGCCTTCGGAAGCTGAAACTGGGCAAAGCGAAATTTCCTGATCCTCGACGGTTGCCAATCCGGCCAAGTCGGCTGGTCGAATATCAACGGATGTTGGCTTTCCCACGCCGCCGAGGATAACGGAGTCTGTGCCAGAAGTTTCGCCGCTGCGGACGCCGGAAGCTTAAGCTTCAGATGCACCGCGTCATCGGGCGCGGGCAGTAGGCTCGGTTCGTCCCTGGCACGGTGGTACAACAAGAATTGCGTTTCGGCTGGAAATGAAAGCCCCATCAACGTACTCGCGCTGATTTGTTGCGCGGCCGTCACGTGGGGAGCAACAGTGGGGGTGTTCGAACCGAAGCACCCAAACAGGCTCGTTGAGAGCAGCGAGATAACAAGAAGTCGTTTCATGTGCGGGATTATCTCCCGGGTGACTGTGCGGCGATGAGGATGCCATACCGTTCCGCCGACCGCATTTCCCGCCGAGGCCATTCGATGGTTGTCGCCGTGATTCCAGCCGCATACGACGCACTCAGCTCAACCGTGAATGTACTGGTCGCGCGGCGGACCGTCCAATACGTGCGGTGCTGCCATGCGATCCGACGGTGCGGCATTGTGCGACTGACGGCGGAGCGGGACTGGAAGGACACCAGCTGTTCACAGGCTTGGCCTGCCGCCTCTCAACATGGAGCCTTGGCGATGGCGGGAGTCGGGCTTCGCACGGACGGGCCCGTGTGGGGGCTGGGCGGGGAGGGCCAACTGGCTACCCGATTCGGCGCATTACACGCTCGCGCACGAACTGACGAAAGCGAATGAGTTAGTCCGGTATGTAACGAGCGTCGACGACGTGATCATCAGCGAATCGGATTTCGAGCCACATGTCGTCAATAACGCCATCCGATCCGGCCCAATAGATATAGCGGTCACCAATGACGGAATCTCGTGATGCCGATGGAACTCCCAGCAAATCGTCGATACTCTCGCGCGCAGCACCCACGAGCTTGTGATCGCGTAGAAGACTTTCAATCATCCGCGGCCGTTTCGATACATTCATTTTCCAATCGCTGGAGTTGAATGAAATCTGTCGATTGTTGTAGACGTAAAGGCCAACAATCGTGATCACGCTTACCGAAAGAATTGCAGTGAGCTTACGCGGCACAGCGTTCCTCCACGATGCTTGGTCAAGTAATTCCCTAGATGGCTAGGTGCTGTCGTCGGCGAACGACACAATTCAACCGGCGGCGGCCAAGAATACTGGCCATCAGCACCGGCCCATCCGCCGCTCGACTGCAGTCGATGCGTACGCAGTCTACCCGATGCTTGCGATGAAGTCAGCCAAGGCGGGCGTCGGGCTTTCCACGAAGGGCCATGTGTGGGGGCTGGGCGGAGACAGCCGCCCGGCTACGTGAATACGAGCAGAATCATCCCAGTGCTGGCGACGGAATGCCCTCCATCGGCTACTTCTTCGCACTGTCGTCCGCTGAGGAGTCGGAAGCCCGTGTAGAATACCGAAGTGCCAGTCTGATCTGCGGCATCTTGGCGTCGCCCATATCGGCCGCATCTTCTTCTGAGACGTATTCCGAAATCTCAGCGTGACATGTGGATGCGGTTACGTCAACGACGCGCAGATCTGGGGATTTCGGGTGGAACAACGTCATGCCTGGCAGCAGGCCATCCCCCTTTCCTCGATTAAGCCGAACTCTCGTCACTCGGTGTTTTCCGGGAGGCCACCTGCCCTTTCGTTCCAGAATGACAGTCTCGCCAATCCAGATGACCTCCGCGTCGAGCGGCACTTTGAGCAAGTACATTTGGTACTTCGGTGGGATTTTGGGAACTCCAGACGTCTTCTTGTCTCGATCGTCAACATGTCGAAGGAATCGGGCGGCTCGTGAAACATATTGGCTTCCGCTGTTGATGTGGTTGCAGAAGTCAATCATCTCGTTGTCTGGGATCAAATATCGGCAATCTCCCCAACGGATTGGTACCAGCACCGGATGCAGTCCCTCGGCGCTTCCTGTGTCTTTGACGCCTTTTCTGTCAAAAGTCAGATGGATGTAACCATCCTTATCTTCTTGGAATGAGCCGACGTTCAGCTCGTAAAGCCCCCCCAAATCACCATCACACCAGTAGACAACACCGGCCTTCGGCGCAATTGCTAGTCGGAGATTGAAAGCTAGTCCATCGCCCGCGTAATACTGCCCCGACCAGGGCCAACCGTTTAACTTCTGTGCGTCTTCCCTTGTTTGGGAGTTCACCCGCTTGAGCACTTCGTTTCCCTTGGCGATGACTGCATCGGAAGGCCGCGCAAAGAGCGGCTCGTCTTCGGCATAGAGAAGACATGAAGATACCAACGCGGCCGTCAGCAAAGTGGTCGCCACCAACAGAGTTCGGCAAACGGCAGCCATTTGTTCCCTCCGGATTGGCACGACCCAGATGTTGCAGTCAGGTCCGATGATGCGATCAGTTGATCGTAACGACAGCGGTAACCGGAAGGCCGCGAATAGACCTTGATTTCAAAACCCGCCTTGTCGGCCGCTCCGGCTCACGGCATGGGTACGCCCGACATGGGCGTGACCTCACCGTGTGAAAGTCCCTTGTACGAGACTGCCCGTCTCCAATGCGTCAATCTACTCCATGCTCAACATGCCGTCAGCCATGGCGGGCGTCAGGCGTCGCACGGAAGGGCCCGCGTGGGGGCTCGGCGGGGCCGACCGGCTGACCGATTTGTCGGACCTTCACATCAAAGGTGAAACTCACCTTGGTACGTCGAAGGATGTAGGACTTCGAATCTCTCTCCGTCGACCTTTCGAGTCGCGGCAATCATGGTATCAAGCAGCCCTGCCTCTCGCAGGAGAGGCTTGCATAGTTCCAATGCGACCGTGGGATTACGGGTAAGAACAAAGATGTCGATCGCATCACCGATCTCGTTTCCGTCCACGATGTGATCGGCATTCTCGTCGTCTCGCGAGTTACCAATGGCCTCAGCAATGTCGTCTTCAATGTCTGCGCTGCTCAAGGGCGACTCGGGTGGAAAATGCAGAACGAGTATGAACGGATGAGGCGTTGATTGTCCTGGCATGTGGGTGCTCTCGTCCGACAAACGTTGGGATCAGCGAGCGACGGGAGTTGACATTGATTCCGCCTACAAACGCACCACCGCTCCGTTACATCCCATGGTTATCGCGAAATCAGTGACCGAGTAGGTGGTTGTGTTGGCACGCAGACTCGAATGACTCGCGATCAAGGAACGGCCAACAATCGTAATCACCCGATGCAGTGTACCGATTCCAGTCATCCGACGACGCAGGCGAGCGCACAAAGCCGAAATAGAAGCACGTGACAGTCAATGGCAACCCGATCGCAAGCACGATAAATGCGAAAGGTTCAGGATCGAATACTGCGATCCCCAGTCCGATAAGAGTGATCGCGACGCCACCTGGAAACCCAAGGGAGAACGCGAGACCGGTCAAAACCCGGCCTGATGGATTATCGGGAAGAGGCGGCCATCCATATTCGTCGCAGGATCGCAAGAACAACACGCACCGTGCGATCGTCGTTTTGGTTTCCCGGTCGAGTGCATGTCGACCACGCAAGCGAATCGGAAACAGCAGATCGCTGGAATACAAGCAGTAGCAGTAGGTGGCGATCGCGTTGACGGCACGATCATCCGACGATTCATACAGGTCGTAGTAGCGATCGTCGAACGAGTCGTTCGTCATACGCCCAGTCGCGAGACGGCGAATGTCGTTAGAAAGCTCGATACGCAAATTCGCGTCAATCATGATCGATTGCGATAGCGACGGCGGTAACCTGGCGACGACGGGGCGACTTTCCACTGCGACCGACGTCACCGCCGCTCAAGTTAACCGCTTTGTGTACGCCCGGCATGGGTGTGATTTTATGGGGTGAAAGCCCCCGGTACGAGACTGGGAGTCTCAAAGCCGCCAATCCACTCAATGCTCGGCGCGCCGTCAGCGATCGGTGGCGGGCATCGGGCTTCGCACGGAAGGGCCCGTGTGGAGGATGGGCGGAAGATCCGCACGGCTACCCGATTTCGGCGCTTATCGCTCCGCGGCCTTCTTGACGCTCTCGCTTCAATCCTTAAGCGCAAAGACCGCTTCGATTTCTGCGGTAACGGCGATCAATCCTGGTTGATATTTCGCCTCTGGGAATACAGGCTCGCTCAGCACGTTGAACCGAACATCCCCGCCGCCTGACTTCAGGGAGACATAAAGAACCGTTCCCAGTTTGGCTCCGAATCCCGTTGCGATACGGCCCGCGACTTGCTTGGCATCCGTGATCGCCAAGCCAACGACTTGGTTCTTCAAGTCCTCCTCCTTGCTGGTAGCCAACTCGATACGCTCAATGCGATTGACGCCCGCTCCGATCGACTGCTCAAGAAGTTCATTCAAGCTGCTGATCTTCCGCAGCGTCACGGTGATGGACCGGGTAATCTCGTAACCTTCAAATGCGACGCTGTCGCCGCCCTTGTTGTATTTCGGATTGACGTTGAGCGACGTCGTCGTGATGTCTTCGCTCTTGATTTCCATCTTCTTCAGCATCGCGAGAATGTCGCCGATCTTCTTGTCAACGTCTCGCTTTGCCGCGAGCAGATCTTTCTGAAATATGAAGATGCCAAGACTGACCTTTGCGATATCGGGTTCCGTCTTTACTTCACCGTAGCCGGTGACCGAAATCCCACGTTCCTGTTGGGCGAGGCCGCGTGATGCGGACGTCGCGACAATCACCAGCACTATCCACGCGATCCATCTCATCTCCCTCTCCTTCGATTGGACGAGCATCGACCGGCACGGAGCGCACGTGTTGCTAACGCGATAAACTCACGCGTCCCTCGGTCCTCGCGCAGGCCGCCGACTCTGTAATTCTCCCGCCAGGAAAATCGCCTTCGTAATTCGCTACGACGGCCACTACGGCGGAATGACGTTCAGCCTGGACAGCCGCGAATCTACGGCCCAATCGTCTTCGGGTCAATCATTTGCAGCCGCCGATCCCCTTCGATGCTCCGACATTATTACAGCGGGATTCCCCGCAGCATGTCCGACCTATTTCCGGGCCACCACCGGTCGGACGCTCCTCATTTGAAAACGCGTCAGGTTACTCGCAGCTGGCCAACCCAGCACGACCTATAGTGAGTTTAAGAAAGAGCTTCTCAATGAAATAGCTAGATGTCTGAACATGCCCTTTTGCGTCGCAGCGGGGAATTCGAGCGGTTACAACTACGCCAGCGGCCGGCTCGACCATCAGACGTACTTCAAGTCGATTCGCGTTGATCAGACGCACATCGGACTGGTCATTCTGGACCGGATTCTGTCGGCCTGGCTGGATG
>CAIPEB010000354.1 GCA_903863885.1 uncultured Planctomycetaceae bacterium
AATTCAGGTGCCGGAGAGGTCGTTGATCAGAGCGCTCACAGACGTGCGGTGGGCGAGTCGCGAGAAGAGCGTTGGGAGGGGTACCCGTGTGAGCGTTACCTACCGCGCTGCCCTTGGGGCAATCTATCGACCGTTGCCCCGTCGTCGCCTGCTTGGCCGAGGACGGCAACTCCAGTCGGCAGCAGTCGGAGCGGCTCAGGGGTGAACGAAACCGTCGAAGTCATCGGTGCCGAGATCGTGCGAAGTGGGGGCCGACTCCGCGATCGGTCACAACCCTCGTGCTGTGTGGCCCACCGAGGCATCACCGCCCGTCAACTCTGCGGCGTCGAAGTGCGGACGACCAAGAGCGATCAACAGGGCTCTTCACCGCGAATGCATTGTGCCGGAGGACATGCGTGTAGATTTGTGTGGTCCGCACGTCCTCGTGCCCAAGTAATTCCTGAACCGTTCGGATGTCCGTTCCATCGGACAACAAGTGAGTGGCGAAGGAATGACGAAACGTGTGACAACCGGCGTGCTTCTGGATTCCCAGTTGACGGATGGCAGCGCCAACCGCTTTCTGCAGATACGACGGGTCGAGGTGGTGTCGCCTGCGAGCGCCGCTGCGCGGATCGATCGACGGATGCGCCGAGGGGTACACGTATTGCCAGCCCCACTCGCGATCAGCGTGCGGGTACTTGCGAGCGAGCGCATATGGTAACTCGACGCCGGCGTGACCTTCGCGCAAAGCGCGCTCGTGTTCCTGCTGAACGTGAGCCAGGTGCCGCCGCAGAGGCTCGACGATGGCCTCGGGCAAGAGAGTGATGCGATCCTTGTCGCCTTTGCCTTCCCGTACCGTGACCTGCAGGCGTTCAAAATCCAGATCCTTCACGCGGAGCCGCAGGCATTCCATCAGCCTCAAACCTCCACCGTACAACTGCAGGCCCATCAGCCAGCGGACACCCTGCAGCTGCTCAATAATGGCCATCGCCTCTTCGGGTGTGAATACCACGGGCAGTCGCTTCGGCTTCTTGGCGCGCACCACGTCGCTGAGCCACCCAAAGTCCTGCTGTAGAACTTCCCGATAGAGGAACAGAAGCGCCGACAGTGCTTGATTCTGCGTGGAGGCGGCCACGTGACCATCCACTGCCAAGTGAGTCAAGAACGCCGAAACCTCCGTCGCTCCCATTTCCAGCGGATGGCGTTTGTCGTGATACAGAATGAAGCGACGAATCCAGCCCGTTTAGGCGTGTTCCGTGTTGAGCGACAGATGCCGGGCGCGACAACGGTCTCGCACACGATCCAGAAGTTTGGGTTGCCCCGGCTGCCACACCCGTGTTTCTTCAGGCGTAATCATGATCGTAAGTCTCCCTCGGCAAGAAATGACGATCGACCAATCACTCGGGGATCCGGGAGGGGGCTGGACATTGTCGGAATCCAGCCCGTTGAGGGTGACTGCCATAACTATACATACTTACACTACTATGTCGATCCGGCTGGAAGGGGCCGAATATGCCGCCAAGCCGTGTCCGATAACGCCGCACGTTCAGGGGTGGTCTTGCGTCACACCTGGTTTTATTGTCACTACTTACACTGACGCGGAGCTGGCATTCGCCGGCTCGCTATGCCGCCGGAAACGGTGGAAATAAAAGGACCAGCCTGTCCGAGGGGTTTCGCGGAACGGACAGTCTGCGGACTATGCCGCCCGAATAACGCCGCACTGTCAAGCGCGACGGACGGACGGAAATGATTGACTCGCAGGCACTTGGGCCCTAGATTCGCGGTTGTTCCGACTGCGCCCTATGCCGCCGGAGTGGCAGTCGTAACTAATTACGACGGCGCTCCGCCGGCGGGATAATTACAAAGTTGAACTAAACCGCTGCGCGGTGG
>CAIPEB010000355.1 GCA_903863885.1 uncultured Planctomycetaceae bacterium
CACCCCGTGAACGGTTACTTCGAGACCACACCACAACAGAGACATGTTCCTGGCAAGGACTTGTGCTGACATCGAACGGGGAATGAACGGACGGATATGCAGATTGATCCTGTGGCAGGGCGAATTGCGGGTCAGCCGGACGGTGCGTTGAGGCAGCTTGACGACCTGCTCGGGCGGAAGTCCTCATGCGATGAATGCGTCATTACGGAAGCACTTGCCGTCATCGAAGCGAGCGGTGTTGCCGATGCCCCCGACACGGTTTCGCTGCTCGAGCGGCATTCGCTGAAGAAGAACCAGGCTGCAACTTGGCTCGTCGCGCAGGTCCACGATCTTCGCGGCGACACGCAGGCCGCCTTGGCCGCGTGGGACCGGGTCGTTTCCGAGCAGGTCGGTAATCCGGCCGAGGCACATCTCGCCCGAGCACGCGTGCGTGGGGCCACCGGACAGCTCGCCGCGGCGTACGACGATCTTCGTCGGGCGGCGACACTCGGAAGCAACTACCGCTTTCTTTCCCGCGCCGCCATGCTCCTGCGACGGCTGCAAAAGAAGGAAAAGCCGACGGGAAGCCGCACCGTCCGCGTTGCGGTGCTCTCGTCCACTACAACCGATCTGCTCGTTCCGCTGCTGGAACTGCTGTGCCTGCGCGACGGCATCGTGGCCGAGTGCTACTGCGCGCCGTTCGGGAACATACAGCAGGAGGCGTTCAACCAGGATTCCGGGATGTACCGGTTTGCGCCGGACATTGTTCTGGTCGCCACGAATTGGCGCGACGCGCATCTGCCCGAGTTTTCGTCGAACCCGTCCGACGAAGTCGAGCGTGTGGTCAGCGGTGCTCGCAGCCTTTGGACGACGATTCTGGCGAATCGACCGTGCCACATCATCCAGCACAACTGCGACGTGCCCCCGTTCTCCGGTTACGGGAATCTGACGCTGAGCCAGCCGGGCGGACGCGGTGCCATGCTGCGAGACGTGAACCGCGAACTGCTGCTGGCTGCGCCGTCCAGCGTCTCGATCCTCGACCTCGATTTTGTCTCGTCATTGTTCGGCAAACTGCAGTGGCACGACGCGCCGTACTGGCACACTGCAAAACAGACACCGGCGGCCAGCGCGTTGCCTTTATTGGTCGAGCATCAGGCAGCTTTGATTCGCGCGAAGGTGGGGTTGGGTCGCAAAGTACTCGTGCTGGATCTCGACAATACACTGTGGGGCGGTGTCGTCGGGGAGGACGGCGTCGAGGGGATCCAGGTCGGGCCGCCGTCCGCAGTCGGTGAAGCGCACCTGGAATTGCAGCGGTATGCGCTGGCACTCAAGGAACGCGGAGTGCTGCTGGCGATCTGTTCAAAAAACAACGAAGAAGACGCTCTACAGCCGTTTCGAAGACATGACGCCATGGCGTTGAAGGTCGAGGATTTCGCCGCGATCAAGGCGAACTGGCTCGACAAACCGGCCAACTTGCGGGCGATTGCGGCTGAACTGAATCTCGGCATGGACAGCCTGGTGTTCCTCGACGACAACCCGATCGAACGCGCGGCGGTGCGGGCTGCCTTGCCCGAGGTCGCGGTGCCCGAGTTGGGGGCCGACCCGTCGACCTTTGTCGGCACACTGGACGCGGGTCGGTACTTTGATGCTCTGGGGCTTTTTGCCGAAGATCTGGAACGCCATGCCAGCTATCGTGCAAATGCCGCTCGTGCATACCTGCAAGAGAGCTGCACTTCGCTGGAGGAGTTCTTGCGATCGGCTCAGATGGAATCGCAGGTCGCGCCGGTGACGGACGGCACGCTCGGACGCGTGGTGCAACTGCTTGGCAAGACGAACCAGTTCAATCTCACGTCGCGGCGGCACTCGGAGGAACGAGTGCGCCGCATGATGAGTTCCGCCGACGCGTGGACGTGCACGTTCAAGCTGCGCGACAAGTTCGGCGACTACGGGCTGATCGGCGTGCTTCTGGCCGAAAGGGTTCCGAGCGAGCCGGACGTCTGGGAAATCGACACCTGGCTGATGAGTTGCCGCGTTCTCGGTCGCGGGATGGAGCGATTCATGGCGCAGGAGATGATCGAGGCACTGCGTCTTCGCGGGGCCAGACGAATCCGGGGGGTGTACGTTCCCACCGTGAAGAACTCCGTCGTGGCGGAACTCTATCCGCAATTGGGCTTTGTCCGGGCGTCGGTGACCGCCGGCGGCGAGGTTCGCTTTCTGTTGGATGCCTCGCACGAGCCCGAGTTATCGCACTGTATTGCGAGAGTGGCTGACTAGTCGCGCTCGCGGTGCGAAGTGGGGCGGGAGGAAGGAGTCCGGAGTCTGGAGTCCGGAGGAAGACAAATGCCGGACCGACTGCTGCACTGCAGACTTCTGCACTTTTGCCCCTCACCCCCGCCCCTCTCCCCAAAACGAGTTTGGGGCGAGGGGAGAAGAATATTCTTGGAGGATCGATCGGCTGGACGAGTTGTTTTTGATGCTGCGGGGCGCAAGTTGCGAGGGGGAGAACGCATTGCAGGGAAGTTAGCTTCATTCCTCCGTTCGCCTTGACACCTAGCTGATGCGTGAGGGTGAAAGGAAGATATTGTGAGTGCCCCCCTCAAACCAAAATGTTTCACCCCTCGCCCTCAGCTTGCTGGGGGAGAGGGGCGGGGGTGAGGGGGTAGAACTGCTCGGGGCGCAGGTCGATCGCGGAACGGGGGGATGCCAAACCAATTCGTCGCGGTAGCGACGTTTGAAGGTAGACGTGGGTTTCAACCCACGGCATCGAGCTACACTACCTCCCTTACCGCTTACCGCTTACCGGCATCCGGCATCCGCTTCTGTCTGCCAACGCCAGGTGTCGGCGCACATCTCGTCGATGTCGCGGGTAGCTCGCCAGCCGAGTTCTTGCTCGGCGAATGACGGGTCGGCGTAGCAGGCGGCGACGTCGCCCGGTCGGCGCGGCGTGATCTGGTAAGGGATTTGCTTGCCGGATGCCTTCTCGAACGCGCGCACCATCTCTAATACGCTGTAGCCGCGTCCCGTGCCCAGGTTGCAGGCGATGATGCCGAGCCGTGAGCGCAATCTTTCCAGCGCTCGCAGGTGACCCTGGGCGAGATCCACCACGTGGATATAATCTCTCACGCCCGTGCCGTCGAGGGTCGGGTAATCGTTGCCAAAGACCCTCAGGAAGGGCAACTTGCCTGTGGCGACCTGGGCGATGTAGGGCACAAGATTGTTGGGGATGCCGTTGGGATCCTCGCCGATCAGGCCGCTGCGGTGCGCGCCGACGGGATTGAAGTACCGCAGCAGCGCGATGTTCCATTTTGAATCGGAGACGTACAGGTCCCGCAGGATCTCCTCGATCATCAGCTTCGTGCGGCCGTACGGGTTCGTCGCCGACAAGGGGAAATCCTCGCGGATCGGCACGGACTTCGGGTCGCCGTAGACGGTGGCCGAGGAGCTGAACACGAGCGTTTGCACGCCGAACTCACGCATGACTTCGCACAGCACCAGCGTCCCGCTGATGTTGTTATGGTAATATCGAAGCGGAATCGACACCGACTCGCCGACGGCCTTCAGGCCTGCGAAGTGGATCACCGCGTCGATCGGTTTCTGCGAGAAGATTTCGGCCAGGGCGGCTCGGTCGAGCAGATCAACTTTGTGGAATTCGACAGTTCGGCCGGTGATCTCGCGGATGCGGCCGATCGTATCCTCCTTGGAGTTGCACAGGTTGTCCACCACCACCGGTTCCATGCCCGCTTCGATGAGCTCGACGCAAGTATGGCTGCCGATGTAACCAGCGCCGCCCGTGACGAGGATCCGCATGGTATGCTCCTTTTAGATCGGGTCATTTTAGTACGATCGGAGGGGGGAAGCCACGGATGGGCACGGATCAAACACGGATAAAGGCACGGATAAATACGAGAACGAGATGGAAAAGGCGGAAAAGAGTAAGGTCTGTCGGACGTGCGGCGCGGATGTGACAGAGGCCGGCAGGTGGAAGAACCTGCAGGATGAATACTACTGCGAGGCGTGCTTTGCCAAGCGTCCGAAGAAAGAGGATCCGCAGGGCTTGAAACGCTGCTCGTGGTGCGGCGCCAAGGTCCCGCGCCAGAAATGCCACAAGAACCGGCACGGCGAGTACATCTGCCGCCGCTGCGGGGATGCGGGACACAAGGAGTCTCGCGTGCGGACGCTGAAGAAGAAGATCCGCCCGGCGGGGAAATGGGTTTTGTACGCGGTCGGGGCCGTGGTGGTTATCGCCGTGGCGTATAAGGTGTTCGGGATGTTGGCGGGGAGGATGTAGGAGATGCCGGAGGACGGATGCTCG
>CAIPEB010000356.1 GCA_903863885.1 uncultured Planctomycetaceae bacterium
GACGATGCATGAGCGAATTGAATCGAGAACAGGTTGGCGATCACGGGTGTACCAACCGTTTTCTTGACCAGAATCGAGCTGTCCTGACGTGTCGAATCGGCCACCGAAAGCGGCCGAAAATTCTCCCAAAGGTATCTCCAAAGGTATCTCCAAAACAAACAAGGGATCGCGGCCGGTGGCCGCAATCCCTTGCTGTGATTCGCTTTAGATCGAGTGGGCGGTGCTGGATTCGAACCAGTGACCTCCACGATGTCAACGAGATCGGGAAAGCCGACTGTATTTGTAAGTTCTTTGGTGGTGAGCATTTAAGTCGTTGACTGTTGGGCCCTTTTTGCCGATAATCTGCGGATAGGGGCCCAGATTGGGGCCCATTCCTTCGCCCCTTGGATCCAATCAGCCATGTCTACTGACCATCGGTATGAGTTGACCTGGGACAAAAAGGGTAATCGCTGGCGAAAGAAGTACAAGGGACATAGGTTTTCCTTCGGAGCGGGCGACCTTGGCAAGATCCGATCCTACAAGAAGGCTCAAGACGCCTTTCGCCTCTGGAAGCAACAGGCGGATCAGGCGGAAGCGGAATCCCAAAAGGGCGATTGGGAGCGGGTTGTTGATGCGTTGAAGTCCTACCAGGCATGCATCGCCGGTGAAGGGGATACACCAAGAACTAGGGCACAGTGGGAATATCTGGAACTGCGGATTCGTCATGCGCAGAATGCGATTCTCACGAAAAAGGCGTGCCCAGCGCAACCGTCTGAACTGATTGACCACGCATACGATATCGATCAGTGCGCGCGACTGAATGCCCTTACCGCGACTTTGGCTGAATACTCCGCAGACTTTCTCAAGTATCTTCGGCAATCCAAGTCGCCGCTTGCTGCCGCGCTGACAGGCATCCTCTTGAGCGGAGGCGATGGCGAAGCAGACGTCCCACAACTAACCCAGAAGCTGGAACAACTGCTGGTGCGGAAGAAGGTACTACCTTCATCGGCGGTAGACGCGACGGGAATAGATCGTGGAACGCCATCGATGCTACGGGACTCACTTGCTCCGGAGATCTGGTCAGACGGCATCGATCAACGCGCAAGAGAACTTCTAGGCCCAGCCCCTTGGGAGTTTGCGACTCCAGCGAACGGAGATAAGACAGTCGGTGGCACGGTTGACTTATTCATGAAGTACCAGGAAGCGAAGGTTGCACAATCAAAGCTTTCCACTGGGCGTTGTGAGAATATTCGTGCTGCCGTCGAACAATTTCGGAAGTACATCGGATCTGGAACGGACGTCTGCAAGATCACAACGCAGATCATTGCGAGTTATCGAGATTCCCTGGTATCAGGACCAGGCTCCCCGTACACAAAACGGGACCGGATATCCGTCCTGAAGTCGTACATTCATTGGCTGTACCACAGGGAGTTGATCGAACAATTACCACGCATCTTGGAGTCGCGGGAGCTTTCCAGGGATCTGAATGTCACGGTCACGCCAGGGAAGATCGTCACGTTTGAAGTTGAGGAAGTGAAACGGTTGCTGGCCGAATCCGATGATCGCGGCAAGCTGTACTGGTTGCTGATGCTGAACTGTGGCATGGGACAACAGGATATCGCTGACCTGAGGCATGACGAAGTGGACTGGAAAGCGGGACGCATCAGACGCAAACGATCGAAAACCAAGGCCAGTGAAAACGTACCGGAAGTCGATTACCTGCTCTGGCGAGAGACGTTCCGGTTGCTTGAACACTACCGGAGCAGTGATCCTGATCTCGTCCTCGTGAACGAAGGCGGGCGTCCACTCAAAACGGAGGAAATAGTTGACGGGAAATACAAGAAGAACGACAACATCAAGAGCCTCTTCTTTCGTCTGGCACGCAAGGTTGGCATCAAGGACAAGCCGTTGAAATTGTTAAGAAAGACCGGAGCGACTTGGCTTGAGCAACACGAAATGTTCTTCCGGTACAAGCAACTCTATCTAGGCCATAGTCCTCGCTCCGTTGCGGACAAGTACTACGTGGATCCCAAGGGTGGCGGATTTGATAAAGCCATCCAGTGGCTTGGTAAGCAGTTCGACATAAACTAGCGAACCACACACCCCTTCGGCTGGCTGCTTTCCCGCACAAGTAGCCTGGTAGCGGACGGGATTCGCGAACTCTCGGCCTGTTGACGGTTTTCTGACCGTCACGGCTTTCCACCCGTGGAGGGCAGCGGGAAGCCGATTCTAGGGCGGGTCGAATCATCAATACTTCATCCGCCGATTCGCCCATCTGAAACCGCGAGCCGACTGGCCCGTTCATGGGGTCGTGGAAGGCTTCATCTGCGGATGTCGCGCACCCGAACAGAAAATAGACCCGGTTCTTTTGCCGCGAATTTGCTTCCCGGCTGGGGCGCTCACGACTCTTGCTTTCCACTGGGGGGTGCATCGCGTAAGTATCTTGCTGGATTCAGGTTAGCAATCCTTGCCCGGAGCGTTGTCAGGGAGTCGCGACCACTCTTCCTCACCGTGGATGCTTCCGCCCATCCGGCGGAACGCTATTGGTGCATTCCCTTTCTGTTGGGGCTTGGCAGTCTTGGTCATCCAATGGGCCTGTGACGTATGCACGGCATTTCTGGTACTCGGAGGCACGCACATGGACCGTGAACGGATGGAAAGCGACTCATTGCTGACTGCGAAACAACTCGCAGGCATGCTCGGGTTTTCTTATCGAACCGTCTCCAGAATGGCTGACCGAGGCGTGATCCCTGCTGGAATCCTTGTCGGTCGCCGTAGGCGCTGGAAGTACTCGGATGTGAGTGAATTTCTGAAGCAGGGAACCCAGGCCAGATCACCAGAACGAACCACATCTCCGTAGACCTACAACGCGGCGTGGATAGGCCCCGGAGCCGACAAGCTGGCAAACTCCACCAGCTTCCACGCCGCTTTTTTTCATGGAGTTTGGGATAGGAGATCCCGCATGGCAAATCGGAACGAGCAATGTAGCGATGAACTCTTATCGGCGGCGCTCTACTACGCATCAAGAGACTGGGCTGTACTTCCCCTCTGGGGAATCGTGCATGGTGTCTGTGAATGCAAGAAGCGTAAGGACTGCCCGACACCCGGCAAGCATCCGCGCATCATGGGCGGTGTTCACATCGCCACGACGGATGAACGCAAGATAAGGCGATGGTGCAAGCAATGGCCGAACATGAATATCGGTATCGCGACTGGAAAAAAAAGCGGAATTGCCGTCCTCGACTTTGATCCGAGGAACGGGGGGATGGAAAGCATGGAACGACTTGTGCAAGTCCACGGCAAGCTCCCAGTTGATCTACGAGTCGCAACGGGTGGTGGTGGCTACCACCTTTACGTTGCATACCCCATTCAGAAGATTCGCAAGTCGAGCGGAGAACCAGGATTTGATCTCCAGGCTGACGGAAAATATGTCGTCGCGCCCCCGTCCCTGCACATCAGCGGCAAACGATATGAGTGGACGAGTGATCCACTCCCGCTTGTAGTGCCGGAGTTGCCGCCGAAGTGGCTTGAATGGATTCAGGTTCAAGGCCCGTGTTACACATCTTACACATCAGACACATCTTACTCATCGTACTCATCAGACTCATCGCACTCATCCGAACGCATTGATTGTGAAGTGGCTGGAGGGCAAGCCTCCAGCGTTCTTCCTCTGAGGGAATACGTAGCGGAGAAGCTTTCCAGCACCCTGCCTACGGGCATTTCGCAGCGACACAAAAAGATATTTCGATTCCTTCACTTGCTTAAGTCCCATCCTGATCTCAAGGATGAACCAGTGGAAGCGATCAGACCATTCGTGGAGCAGTGGCACGAGAAGGCATTGCCGTTCATTGGGACAAAGCCGTTTACGGACACATGGAATGAGGCCCTTCTCTCTTGGGACAGGGTAGACGACCGAAAATGGATCACCGAGAAGCTACTCAACGAGGAATTGCGAGGCCCCATGCCCCCTATCATCAACCGACTTGGATACGCCAGCGACCCAATCACTGTTGCTCTGGTTTGCCTGTGTCGAGGACTCCAGAAATACCATGGCGAAAACCCCTTCTTCCTCTCGTCGAGAATAGCTGGAGAGCGAATCGGCACTGATCATATGACCGCTTCACGGCGTTTGAAAATGCTACAGGCGGACGGTGTCATCGAACTTGTGAGTGAGGGGAATCTTCGATATGGCCAGGCGAGCGAGTACTTCTACACCGGCGACGAGATCGAAGAAAACGCGCCCCTGCCTGCCGGGGTAGGCCAATGAATGCGAAACCTGCCGCCGAATACGACCTTCGCTTGCGCTTCGCGACCAGCGCCGATGATCCAGCCGGATTGCGAAGACTTCGCGCCTTCCTGAAGGCGGCACTGCGTTCCTATGGCATCCGCTGCGTTCGGATCCAACCCGCGTCAGTCACGCCTTCCACAACACCGCTGGAAAGCCCAGTTATTCCCCCTCCACATCTCCCCATCACTCTGGAGCATCCTGATGAAACCAAAACAGAAGTTTGCCTGTCCTGACTTGCGACAACTCTTTGCTGATCGCTACCGGATCCAGCACGAGGAAAGCTACTACGCGGAGGAATCCCGTTGCCGTGGCGACGAAGATGCTTGGCTACAGGTGATCCCCTGCCGACACGGGCATATCTTTCCTTGGGGCTGCGGACTGTTGGCGGCTAGTACCAGCCGACGCGGCCCGATTGCTGCCCGTCTCCGATCGCTACCGTTCGTCGAAGTGGTTCAGGATGGCGACGACGGAAGTACGGTCACGTTCCCAGTGGAAAGCTTCGATCAGGTCGCGGGGATCCTGGCCCCGAAACGAAAACGCTCCCTGAGGCCTGAAACCCGTTCGGCGGCGATCGAGCGGCTAAGAGCCTTCCGCTTTTGCAAATCTCATGCAGGAAACGACGCGCCAGACGACCTAAAGCGAGCGCTGACAGGCTCGGTCGATGCAGAACACGCCCTGTGAGGTTCAGTGCATTCCTGTGGCCTCAGAGACGCATTGAACGGCATGTGGAAAGCGACCGCACTCCTCATCCAGCCGATTGAGACGCTCGTAAGTACCGGATGACTGTGGATTGGCTCACGCCCATTGCTTCCGCGATCTCCTGATACTTCAACCCCTTCCCCCGCAGTTCGACCGCCCGCTCTGGACGTATCCCCGCCTTGGTAGCACCGCGCTGACGGCCTGTGTACACGCCGCCGCGTTCTTTGGCTGCTTCGATACCAGCCCGTTGACGTTCGCGCCGAGTCTGTTGCTCTAACTCGGCGAAGCCAAAGAGTAGAGACGCGACCATTTTGCCGATCACACCTCGAAAGTCGAACGCCTGCGTGATGGAGACGAAACGGACGCCCGATTGCAACCAGCGTGATACGGTAGTCAACCCATCGAGCATGTTTCGAGCGAGACGGTCGAGCTTCCAGACAATGACGGTTGCCACAGCGCCGCTCTCCACCAGGCGGTCCAACTCTTCGAATCCTGACCTGTCGAGGTTATCCCCCGTGGCTTTGTCCACGAACCAGCGCACGCGATCACTGGACAATCCTTCGCGCTCCAGATAGAGCGAGATTTCGCGACGTTGCGAGGCCTCATTTTGTTCTTCGGTAGAACAACGGACGTAGATGGCGCTGATGTGGCGGGAAGTCATATGAATGCTCCTGAGTGTGTGGAAAGCGGCTTTTTTCGTCGGCGACAGGTAGTCATCTGGTCTAAGCCCTATTTGGTATACGGATGACGAACCATCGAAACACCGAGGAATAAGGATTTACGGCAAAAAACAGTCACCGGCCCTAAATGACAAGTTCGCTCTCCACCGGCGAGCCTCTGTTTCTGCCGTTCCGAGGGAGGTGAGGCGGGGTGGAAAGCCCGTGGAGAGCCGAACGTGAACGAATGCCACAGGGCAGCGGAGATGAACAGTCGAGAACGGAATTTCCTAAGTTCTTTCCAATTTCTTCAGGCGGCGGAAAGCCTCGCGTCTCATCACCAGAACAGTTCAGAAGTTAGGAACCGCATCCCGCAAAACCGCGGTTAGCTTGGTCGTCAAATAGGTATTACTTAGAGCCCACTTATGCACTCCATGCGAGTCACTTAGCATGCAGTTGCTGCGCTACCTAACTACCTATCTGGCAACCAGTTGACGGCGTTGTCGATAACACATAACTTCACGTCGCACCCTGACGGTTTGTCCGGGCTTACCTCTTCATTCACGGGAGACATGCATGATGAACACGCTACCCACACAGATGGATCTCGAAAGGTACGAAGAGGAAAGCCTGGTGCTCAAAAGGGCGCTCTCTCCGTATTTCGTGATCGAGGGAACAGGAGCGGAAGGGGTTGTTGAACTGCTCCCCGTCTCGTGCGACGTATCGGCCTTGGTCCGTGATATCGAGGGACAGTTGAGCGGACAGCAAGTCGCTCAGGAGCTTCGGCGAGTGGCTGGCCTGTACGAACAGGTGGCAAGTCGAGTCGCGCAGGAGATCGACACGCTTTACCGCTCGTGGGAATAAAGTGAGGGGGGGGTGGGGGGAAGGAAGGTTGGAAAGAGTTTTACCAGATGGGCCCGGCCCCGCCGGGCCTGGTACTACTTAACCTACTTTGGCGCGCTACACCATTTTTTGGCTTTCCACCCACAGAGCCCAATCAAATCAGATACTCGCTGCTAGTCGCTCATTGCTTCAGCAACCACCAGAAAACCACGCCAGAGACGCCAAGTGCGACAATCGCAACTAAGAGTGCGATCACCCCACATCCGCGTTGTGGAGTAAGACCCTCGTGCCGCATGCACTGAACCCAAAGTTGTTCGTTCATGACATGCTGTTCAAGCACGCGCACCGGATCGTACCCAAATTGGGAAACCAGCATGGCGCATGAATGCGCGGCTTTGTCGCGCTTCTCCTTTTCGCCCAGAAGGTGAAAATGGGCCGCGATCACTGACGAACTCATGAGATACCGTTTGATCAACACGTCTTCTTCAGTTTGATCGTCTCCCCCACCTTCTGGGCCACTAAGGTATGCATCGCGATACTTGACATAAGCTTGCCAGTAGCGATCACCGTATTCGCTAATAGCTGCTTCCTGCTGGTTTGCGAGAACTTCAATTATCGCGGTTTTACCAAACATATATACGTGTCCTATTAAGACGGAACACCGCTAGAAAGTAGCCTCGTGCCACGCATGAGCAAGTGCATTCGCCTGCTCGGAATTATGTGGCCTCTCGTTTACCGGGCGTTTCGTCTTTGTTGTCACTTTCCCGTGTTGCTGATTCGGTATCCGCCTTCGTAATGCCGGTCCAAGTAGCGCCCCACACTGCCATCAGGATCATCATCGGGATGATTCCCCCAGCGCCCTTCCAGCCAAGCATCGCCCCGATACAGGCGTACACCAGAGCTTCGACTGCACATACTGCGACGGCAATGACGTGTTTCTTTCCGTAGTTCATTTCTTTTCTCCACTCGACTTGATTCGCTCACAAACAGGGATCACTACTTCAGCAATCATGAGCCACCCGATAGCGCTGATGGTCCACCTCGCCCCCCAAAAGGCATGACCAACGAGACACTGAGATGTCACGATAAGGCACGCACCGCACAGGACGACAACAATTCCACAGCCCATTGCTTTGCTTGCGAGCTTTGTCATTGCTGCCCTGCGATTTGCGGTTCAGTTGTTGAGAGAGAAGGTGGCATGTACTGCAAGGCCGCTGTTGTTCGCATCGGCCGAGCGGCTCGTTCCGCCCGCCAGGAGAAGGTAATAGCTGAGGGACAATCGGTGGGCCACTCCAAGGTCGATCATCACTGCGAACGCGAGTAGATTCAGCATTCGAGTTTCTCCCAACGAAAAAAGGAGCGTCAGAACTAAGACCGCTCCCCAGACGCCTGCGACGGCGTACCACAGAACAGCACCTAGCCCAACGCTCCCTTCTTTGGGAGCGCGGTCCAAGCACTGCTTCTGTGGTACAAGGGCGTTAAGCCCAGGGTCGCAGTTTCCGGGGAAGCAGAAGCTTGACGCTCGCGCGTCATTTCAAATTGTCAGCAGGCCAATGGAAGGCCTGCTTGAGTCACCAAATGATCTCCTTCACGCAGTCGATTCGATCTGAAACGCTGCCCGCGCAGTTGCTTTCCAACTCGCGGATGGACCGAGTGTACCCGCCCTGGACTCGGCAATCAAACAACAGCGAGGGATTGACGGCCGCCCAGCCGAATCCCCCGTATCGGTCTCCGTGATTCGGGACGACTGCACGCGCAGGCTCGCCGTTCGGGCGGGTGAATATCTGATGTGGGTTCAGGCAAAGTCGATCGTCAAATCAAACGCCCCATCCGACTGGAAAATTCGTGATGTGTGGGAGTTCAAGGATGGTGATTTCTGCACCATCACCAATCGACCTTGCGATGTACCAGAGTGGATGGAACTTCATCCAACGGAAGTCGCCGGGGCGTTCTTGACGCAAGAGTACTTGGAGAAGCTGAACCGAGGCGAGTATCCATCGGAACCGCTGCAAGCTGCAAACATCTGGCGAGTACCAGCGGGTGTAAGGCTCCTCTGGCTCCACTCAACCGACCACGCAGGGATGTTGAATGCCGAGATAATGGATCTCCGGTCGTGTGCTCTGGTCATTGGCGAGAATACCACCAGCGAATTCGACACACTGATCACCTACGGCGCTCCATCCGAGCGAGGTGCATCCGAGGCGGTGATCAAGTTGACGCAGAGAGCCTTCCAAGCGATTGTCGAGTTGGGAATTCCACGCTGCTCCACTGCTGGAGACTGGCGGTTGGGTGGGTGATGCGATTCGGTCGGTACGTCCAAATCGGCAAAATGCGTGGAGAGCTTTTCCTGCAATTGGTGGCGAGAATCAGGAAATCGCACAGCGAGAATTGAACAGCGACCTTTGGTGACGCTGACGAACTGCAACTCTCCCCAGACTTTTGCAGATTGTTTGCGGAGAGGGGACCAAGATAGGGCCCAAAACAAAAGGGCCCAGATGGGCCCGGGTATGTCGCTTCGCAAGTCCTTAGCGTTTAAAGCTTTAGGAGTGGGCGGTGCTGGATTCGAACCAGTGACCTCCACGATGTCAACGTGGCGCTCTAACCAACTGAGCTAACCGCCCCCGAAAAAACACGCGGATCTGACTCGCCCAGATCCGTGTACCCCAGAAAAGATAATTCAAACGGGCGATGCTGACAAGCATGCCGCGCGGAAGTGTTTCTCTTTGCGGATGCCGATGCCGATGCCGATGCCGGATGCCGGTAGTCGGATGGATGTTTTATTTCTCCGGACTCCGGACTCCAGACTCCGGAC
>CAIPEB010000357.1 GCA_903863885.1 uncultured Planctomycetaceae bacterium
GGCCTGAGTGTGTCCATCTTCTGCCCTTGTTTGGTCGGGAAGGTCCGGGGCCGCTGTCACCGGGCAAAATGACAACCGGCACCCGGACCGTTCAGCCGGTAGCTAGCCGGCCGCCCGATGTGCTCTACCCTCTATTTTACCCCGTCGCTGCCCAAGCCAAAGTCTCCCGCCCGCAAGATATTGGTACTGGCGCAGACGGAAACACGGCGTACAGCGTCGTAAGCCGTTGTAGCGGAAAGCAAAATCGCGGTTCTCGTCATCCCCCGCCACGTTTCGCCAGGGGCCGCCAATTCGTGCAGGTAATGTACTTCCATGCGAGCAAGAACGCCCTGACTTCCAGTCCGTCAAAAGCGTTTCCGAAGTTTCGTGAGTCGCGATTCCACTTCGTCCCGGTTCAGCCCTTCGGACAGGATGAATTCCCGTAGCGTCCGGTCGTGTTTTGTGCCGTTGCATTTCGCGCAGACGAAGGCCATGTTCTCGGGCGTCGAGAAGCCTCCAAGGCAGACCGGGTGGATGTGGTCGGCCTCTGCATCGTTGCCCAACTGGCCACCGCAGTATGGACACACCGGCACAATGGCCACTTGATCCCGCAATTGCCGCTTCACCGTCACGGCCAACTCCCGCGTCTTGTCGAAATGCGCAGCGGCAGCGGCCTGAACGCGGGCGCGTGCCCCTTGTGCATTCTTGATTCGTTCGATTCTCTTGCGCAGTCGAAGTTCTCTTTCAGGTCTTCCGGCCTTGTCGGCTTCCTGGCCACGGCGGACTTCCGCAAGCCACTCCTCAAATCGGTTCACGTGTTCCATGCGTACCACCAGTTTGAGTTTGTAACGGTCCTCCTCATTCCGATACTTGAATTTCTTGTTGTCGAGGCTCCTGTATTTCAATAGGTGCTGCCACCAGCCCCGTCTTTCTTCGGGGACGTTGACTTCACCCAACGTTATCAGCTTTGGGGCAGGTGGTACGAGTTCCTTTCCTGCTTGCCGTTCTAGTTTACGTTCTTCCTCACGCCAGTTAGCTTCTTTCCAGAATGCCAAGAACGGATGATCGCGTTTGTAGTCAGCGTGCTCTTTCCTTAGCTGTTGGATCTTTGCGGCGATGGGTTCCCACAAGACTTGGAACCGATCATGCTCCGCCTTGCGGGCCGATTCGTAGGCCGCTATGGCAGTTTCGTTTTGCTCTGCGATTGGCCGCAAGCAGTCGATGGCCCAGACAAAGTTCGAGATACACTCGGCATAGAATGCATCTTGCTCTGCCTGACTGGGCAGCGACTTTAGTTCCTTCTCCAGTTCGGCCAGCCTTTCCTTCGCGCCCTTTTTCTTACTCGCTTTCCTTTCGAGTCTTTCGATCTTCTCCTGCAGTATGTCCACCTTGTTCTTCGCCCGTTTTTTCCCCACGGTCTTGCCCTTTCAACGTACTGCCGGAACTCACGCCCAACGGCGCCACGCCACGAAATCAACGGCTTGCTCAATGTTCCAGCTTACCAGGCGCGAAAGTCGCAAGAAATCCCGGACGGGCAATATAGGATTGTTCGATCACGGGTTGGGGGTCCCCCGCCCCCGTCGCCGTCTTGCCCGCTCGATTCGCCACCGGACGAGGACTTCCCGGCCAGCGCGGAACACTTCCTTCGCGAAGTCCCGATGTCGGGGCGGCAGTCTGGCGATGATTTGCCTCTCGAACTCGGCGGTCGGCAAGTCGAGGTTCATCGCGTCGAGAGTCGGCGTGTCGAGGTTCACCGCGTCGGCATCCGTCCGTTCGGCGTTGGGGCCTCCCTGCAGCGTCGGCTTCCGCAGCACTCGATGGCAGAAGTCCAGCAATTCGCGGGTCGCGGGGTCCGGCCTGTCCAGCTTCTCCGGTGTCAAGTTCGCGGGGGCGGTCGGCGTTGGTACGTTTTCGGTGGTCAATTCGGGTTCTCCTGCAGTTGTGCCAGATTCTCCGGCTCTCCGGTCAGCAGCGCGGCGAGCCGGCGACGTTGTTCGTCTGTGAGCCGTCGCCGCAGTTCATCGGCAAGCCGGTCGAGGTCCAAGCCGGCCCCGTCGGCGAGCGTCCGCGGCAGGTCAACCGGCGTCCGGCCGTCCCCTTCGCTCTTGCCGGCCTGGCGGCAGGTGGCAGGATTGCCGCCGATCCAGTCAACCGGCGTGCCGGCGTCGCGTTCGTGCTTGCTTCCGTCGCCCTGTTCGGCTATCGTGAATGCACCATGAGGCGAGCC
>CAIPEB010000358.1 GCA_903863885.1 uncultured Planctomycetaceae bacterium
ATGAAGCCCGCGGCAACCTTGAGTCCTTTCTGTTCGGACGCTTCTACGGACTTGAAAAGCCGCCTCACGGCGGGCGCATCGACGGCGAACGACTTCTCCATGAAGACGTTGACGCCCTTCTGCACGGCGTACTCGAAGTGCAGCGGCCGGCGTTGTCAGCATCACGACGTCACCCGGGCCGAGGCTGTCGATCGCTTTCTTGTAGGCATCGAAGCCGATGAACGAGCGTTCGGCGGGCACGTTGACCTTGTCGGCAAACTGCCGCGAGAGATTGGCCTTGCTCGCCTCGAGTCGCGTGTCGAAGACATCAGCCATCGCATACAACTGGACCGGTCCGCCGGTTGCGGCGAACGCGTCGGCCACCGCTCCTGTGCCGCGGCCTCCGCAGCCGACGAGTGCGAGCTTGATCGTGGAGCTCTCCGCGGCATGGCAATAGGGCACCGCGGCTCCTGCCAGCGCCGAAGCGACGAACGCGCCGCCCGATGTCTTGAGAAAATCGCGGCGCGACGGAGACCCGACGGACGTTTCGCGTGGGGACGAGGCCATGGCAGACTCCTCTGATGCAGGTTGGCAGAAGATCAGGACGCGGAAGCACGATCCGGACAGAAGCGAATGCCGTCTCCGGGCAGCGGGCACTGTGCGACACGAGTCGTCAGCGGACGGCTTTCGCCTCGCCGTTCATTCCAGGGTGGGCAGCGCAACCTCGCCTCGCAGCTGCGCCTGACCGCCCTCCTTTTCATAGACGCCGTAAAACATCGATGTGCAGTCGAGCCACAGAGTGATGCGGTGCATCTCTTCGGGCGACAGCCGCACGTCGTAATGTCCCTTTTCGAGGATTTCGTACAGCTTCGAAGCGCGTGCGCCGAACTGGCCGGGGGTTGTGCGATAACCGTCGCCATAGTCGTGGAACGCATAGCGTTCGATCAGGTTGCTGTACGACGCGTACCAGCCGCGCACGATGGGTTCGCGCGAGAGCGCGAATGTTTTCGCCGATTCGCGAGCATGGCATTCGACGCAGTGGCGATCCAGTACCGGCTGGACGAGACGCGGGTAGCTGAAGGGGTTCGAGCCGTCCACGTCCGGTTGAAGCGAGGAAGGCTCGCGCTGCAGGGCCAGCGGAACCCGCGCCGATTGCTGCGCCGCGCGGGAACGTTGATCGTGGCAGCCCGCGCAGACCAACCGGTCGCCCTCCTGAACTTGCGTCGCCGAACGCATCGATTGAACGGCCAGGCCCTTGTCGTCCAGTGCCTGGAAAAAGATCTCCTTGCACGCAGGCAACTGGAAATGTGCGCTGCCATCCGACTCCACGGGCACGGTGCCGAGCACGTGCCGCACAGGAACCACCGAATCGCCGGCCGTCGCGACACGCAGCGCGGTCTCGTGCGGCGGAGCGCCGGAAGGAACCGACATCGGCAGTACCTGCAGCACGCGGAGCTGAGTGATGCGCGTGCCGTCGGGCCACGGCTTCATGCCGTCGTAGACATTCATGATGCTGATTGTTGCTTTCGGCAGGCTGTCGCCGACCGACTGCACCGGACGCGTGGCGGGATTCGTGAGCGGACCCCGACGGACCAGCGACGGCGCAGCGGCAGGCATCGGCCGGGACCGCAGCGGGATCGGACTGAGACAGCCGATGTCGGGATCGCGATAGATCAGTTCACGATTGCCGAACGAGTCCACGAGATAGATGCCGTAGTTTCCGGCCTGGAAATCCCGCCCCTGCATGCCGGCGTTCGGCTGCATCGTCGCATCATAGACGCACAGGTAATAGTCCTCGCTCAAAGCCCACGGCGTGCCGTAAACCTGCGCTCCGCCCTGGGTCTCCGGGAATCCGACTTCGGGCGTGATGCGCCGGACGGGTCCCATGCCGTCATCATCCTTGGCATTCGGATCGACCAGAATCAGCGAGCCGTAAGCCTGGCCGTGGTGCGGGGCGGCCGTAGCGATGAACTTCGGCGAACCCGGAACCGCGCGGCAGTCCAGCTCCATGTCGGGCCGCGTGCTGCGAGGAGAGAAATTCCCGTGGACTGCCCGAGGGTCGCGGCCGTCGAGCGTCGTCAGCCACGGCATGTGTGCCGTGCAGCCGTGACGGTCCACGTAATCCCAGCGGGTCCAGATGATCTGGCCGTCGTTCGTCACGCTCGGCTGCCATTCATTGGTCTCATGGAAACTCAGGCAGGTTATGTCCTGACCGTCCGCCGCCATGTCGAACAGCGTGTAGGTCGGGCACACGCGGCCGCATCGCAGATAACCGCCGCGCCGTTCGCTGATGAACGCGATCCGGCCGTTCGGCAGGAAGCACGGATCGAAGTCGTTCCACGTGCCGTCGGTCAACTGCTCCAGTTGCGAGCCGTCGGCCTGGACCTTGAAGATGTGGTAGCAGCGCCCCTCGGCCCAGTGGCCGCGTGCCGGGTCGGTGTGGTGCCAGTGATTCATGTCGCCCCGGTTTTCGACATAGGCAAACGTGATCGACTTGCCGTCAAACGAAAGGTCGGGAGAAAGAAAAGTGCCGCCGCCCCGATCTTCGCCGTGCCGGTTGCCCATACCGTCGAACGATACGGGCGACGGCGTCGGCGGTCCGCCGGAGAGTTTTTCGCCTTTCAATCGGCCTCGTTCCACAACGGATTTGTCCAGTACATCGCGAAGCTGAGGGCTGTCGCTGAATGCCCCGGAGAGCACGTACAGACCGCCGCCTGGCATCGCGGCCATGCCGTAATACTGGTCGCACATGTGATTCATCAATGCGCGATGATGCTTGATGAACACGATCTCGTCGAAGTTCAGCAGCGGATTGGCCAGCGCGATCTGACGGCGTACACGGCAAGCCTCGGAAAACAACACGAATCGAGCGACTCGGTCCGCAGGGCTGATCGCCGCACTGGCCGATTTCAACTCGGCGAGCCGCCGCGCCGCGTCAGTCAACTCCGCTGCGGCGCCGAGTCGGTTCAGATCGTTCAGCAGCGATGTCGTGCGCCGCAGCACGATATCCGCGGGATCGCGGTCGCTTTCCGCGATCAGTGAATCGGCTCGCAGTGTTTCGGCGGCGAGCTGTTGGATCGCCTGGCGGTTGTCGAGACTTCCGAGCAGCGAGGCGAACTGCTGCTGCCACTCCCTTTCGAGCAGCGGATGCTTGGCCAGGAAATCCGACATGCCAGGCAGTGCACAGAGCAACTCGCGCTGGAATCCCGTGATCTCTTTCGCCACGATTTCGATGTTGGCAAGAGCAGGTGCATCGCCGCGGGCCGCAGCCGTCGCAGTCTCCATCCACTTTGATTGGTCGCGGGCCAGACGCTCAAGCAGCTTGTCGGGCGGCGGAAACGACGGCATGCGTTCAGCAAGAGTGCGCACGGACTTGTCGAGTTGCCCGGCTTCGATCGGCAGGCCGGCGGGCATGGCGGAAGAGATCTTCTCCGCCCGCTGCGAGATCGTTGGCCAACGGGCGTCGTCGGGCGGAACTTCCACGGCGCAGAGCGTCTTCAGTTCATCTTCCACCGCACGGCGCACATCGATCATCGTGATACGGTCGAGAGACGTTCGGCAGATGCGGTAACGACAGGCTTTGACATACAGATCGAGCCATCGCCGATCCTCGCGCGGCACACCGGCCGCCTTCAGTTGCTGCAATTGCTCATTCAATCCGGTTCGATCATCGGCAGACGGCTTCAAAGCCTGAGCGATCAATCGCTGTTCCCAGGACGTATCCGGGCCGGTGACGAACCAGTCCAGATAGCTTGTTCCGCCGTCTTCGGCGAACCACTTTGATTGTTCGGGAAACCGTCTGGCGATTTCGCGCCATGCCTGAGCCGACCAGTCCGTGCAATCGAACTGCACCTGGAATCTGGCCTGTCCTCCGACCCGGGCCGCGTCCATACCCACCCATGCCTCGAACCGCTCGTATTTTCCCGCGATTTCGTAGCAGATGTCGCTGTTGGCGTGGACCCAGATCCCATGTGTGAATTTGCGATCCTTGATCTGCAGCGGTTCGTCGCGCCAATTCTTGTTGGGGAGCAATTCGCCCCAGCCCACGTGAATCGACACGGGCGAAAGATCGCTGAGGCGCGTTTCGCTGCCGTCGGCGGCAATGAGCTTGGCCTCGCCCCAGATATGACAGTTGCCGGGGCCTCGTTCGAGGATGCTGATCAGCCGCAGCCACTGCCAGCCCGCGACCGAGATCGAGATGTGTTGCGCGGGACCGTCGCCGGACACGGGGCCGCTCGCGTAAGGCTGGGCCCCCGCCGGCGGCTGTTGGTGGTTCGCTTTCCGCCACTCGTTGAGACTCGCCCGCGTGGCCAGCATGGTCTCGGTCCACGTGGGCCGCTCGACAAACCGGGTCGGCGGCTCTTCCGCGCAAAGCTGCACGGAGCCGGGCAGCACGCCGAGCGTCAAGAGAAGAGCGGCTATCGCTCGAATACAGAAATGCCTTGCGGCAATGTCGCGAGTGCTTTCCTTTTTCGTCGGCTCGCATGGACGTCGTGCGGACCAATTGAACATGGCGAAGCTCCTCGGTGGGAAAGTCAATGAACCGCGACAGGCAGGAAGCGCGAGGGGTGGGAAGCGGCTGCGGCTGAAAGTCACAGCGCGTGCCGATTCCCACCCTCGCCAGGTTTGCTGCGGCGGGCGTTATGAGCCCCAGGCCGCCGTATCAGCCGACGGTCGGCAATTCGTAACCTTTGCGGCGCGGCCGCGAGAGGTAGGAATTGGCTTCGTCGCAGTTCGTGAATCGTTCGGCAACCGGGTCCCACTTCAGCTTCTCGCCGACGTGGCCCACTTCACGCACGATGTTCACGAGGTAGCACAGCGACGATGAACGCTGGCCGTATTCGATATCCGCGTTGCAACGTTTCCGCGTCTTGATGCAGTCGATCCAGTTCTCGATGTGGTACGCGGTTTCGGGGCGGGTGATCGGGCCGGGATTGTCCGGCGACTTGAGCAATTCCTTCGGGTTGGCCGCGAGTTTGTTGCGGTTGATCTCGAGCTTGCCCTTGTCGCCGATGAAGATCGCGCCCAGACCGGGGCCGCGGTCGCCGTCCCCGTGAAGCTTCAGCAACGTGCCGTTGGCGAACTTCATGGTGACTTTCGCGCGTGGACCGCGAACGGGACGTGCCATCTGGTGGTAGTCCGTACCGGTATCCTCCTCACCGACTTCGCCCACCGTCGTGCCCGAAATGAACTTGCCGGTTTCGGCCGTCGGGTTGACCGCTTCTTCGAGAATGACTTCGACCGGGCCGGTCTCGCAGGTGCCCAAAGCCCGCTGCACCTGATCGTACGAGTGCGTACCCCAGCCGGTCACGCCGAAGCAGAGACCGCCGCCGTCGTAATCCCACCAGCGTGCCCAGCCGTGATGCAGCTCAGGATGATACGGGCGCATCTCGGCCTGGTTCGTCCAGCGATCCCACCAGCCTTCCCGTCCGCCCGGCGGCAGCGGTTGCTCGGGTTGCGGTTTCCACTTGTCGGGGCCGACGAAGTTCGGAGCGATGACGGTGTGAATCTTGCCCAGCGCGCCGTTCTTGACCAGGTCGCTGGCGAAGTTGTTGATCGGCATCGAACGCTGCTGCGTGCCCACCTGCGTCACGCGATTCAGCTTGCGCGCGGCCTTCACCATCTCGCGGCCTTCGGCAATCGTGAGGCACATCGGCTTTTCGATGTAAGTATCCAGCCCGGCCTGCATGGCGGTGATGGCGATCCAGGCACGCGCATGAGTCGTGGTTTCGATGAAGACGCCGTCGAGCTTCTGCTTGTCGAACATCTCCCGAATGTCGTCGTACATCGCCCACTTCTGGTCTTTCCCCACGTCATTGATGAAACGCGGGCCCATCGGTGCGTAGCAGTCGCAGATGGCGATGATCTGCATGGCCGTAACGTCTTTCGATTCACTGACGATCGACCGAGCCCGCCCGCCCAGGCCGATGATCCCGACCTGGACTTTGTCGTTGGCACCCACGTTGCCGTTGCGTGCCAATACGTGCGACGGAACAAAATAAGGGACCGCCAACGCAGCGGCTCCCGCCTTGAGGACGTCACGTCGAGACCAGCTATTGCGCCCCATTGCGTTCTCTCCTGGGATTGATCCTGGATTTCAGATGGAACCTGGATTTCAAAAGGGTGGGACTATCAGGTAGGCGCCGAATGGGACGAGCCCGAAAACGGCGAAACGTGATCGTGATTATACAGGAACCGCCGGCGCATTTCACGCATTATCAACCCGGGGCGGTAAGACCGCCGGCTGGAGCGGTGCTGCCGCACCGGCGTGCAAACCCGCTCCCGTCGGTCGCTGGACCACTCTCAAGAGTGTCGATTTCCGCCAAAATCAACCCGAGTACTGTGAGACCATCCTTCGGACACGGGCGTTATTGAAATGTCGAAGGCACTTCCGGAAGACCGGCAGTCAATTTCGGCGGTTCGGTCCGTCCAGCTTTGGAATAGTCGAACGGCACAAATCCGAGCTTGAGTGCAGGAGAGTCCGGCTTCAGACGGAAGTCGTCTTTCTTGACGTCGACAAAGCCCGGGTCCGCGATCACCGAGTGCTGATCCTGTTTGCGGTCCTTCTGCCATTGCTCGAGCGTCAGGCCGCCAAAGAACGTGACCGGCTTTCCCGCGTGGAAATACAGATTATTGTCCATGCGGAAATTGTTGTCGTTCCAGTTCGAGCCGAGCAGCGGGCTGTCGTTTTCCCAGTACACGAGATTACGCTCGAAGAAGAACGACGTGTGTGGCTCGGTGCGTGTGCGCTGAAGCTGCTGTTCGCCCGCGTTGGCGAGGATGTTGTTCTCGACGCGGTTCTCTTTTCCGTAGTGCTGGTGGAAAGAGGCCCGCGAGCAGCGATATACCAGGTTGTTCTTGAGGACGATGCCCGTCGAGCCTTCGTCGGTGTACAGCCCCCAGCCTCCGTAGTCGTACGACACGACGTCGTGGAAATGATTGTCGTGAATCGTCGTGCCCGGCGACACGCCCAGGGTATAGGTGCATCCCATGTCGCTCAGCACGCCCTGGCCGATGTGGTGTGCGTGGTTGAAAGCGATCTCGTTGTGATGCGCATGGCTCTCGGCGTATCCCCAGACCCACCCGATCGAGAAAGCGGTGTAGTAGAAGTCAAAGACGTCGTTGTGTGTGATCGTGTTGTAGGGCGAGTGACCGATCCAGACGCCGATCGCGGCGGGATGCAGTCGGCCGCCGTGAGCGACGAGGCAGTTGTTCACCGTGTGATGCGACACTTCGGCTTCTTCGTCGGCCGGAGCCGCGAGGCTATCGTTCCACTGGGAAGGCAGCGCGTTGCCGATCTTGATACCGCCCGCGCCGAGATCGACCAGTTCGCAACCTTCCAGGCGGTTGTGCTTGCAGCCGGCACCAAAACCGATGCCGTACTCGCCCGTGTGCCGTACGGCACACCCTTCGAGCGAGACATTCCGCGTGGCGATCGCGGCAACCGCCGCTCCGAGATTGATCTCCGCCTGCGGGAACGACTGTCCTTCGGGGGGCGTCGTCCAGTTCGTGTGGGCAAACGTCAGTCCCTTCAATTGCAGATGCTGCACCCAGCGCCGCTGCTTCAAGTCGCCCGTGAACAACAACAGGTTCCGAAGATACGGAGCAACCACACTCGTGTTCTCGATCGACTCGCCAGCCTTGGCGACGTACGTCAGGCGGCCCGTCGTGCGGTCGAGGTACCACTCGCCCGGATCACTGAGCGCTTCGCGGATATTCGTCACGAAATACCGGGCACCCGGATTGAATTGCGCCCAGGAACTCGTGCCGGTCGTGCTTCCCTGCAGGGTCACCACCTGACCAGCGGCATCGATGGACGCAACTCGCAGACGAGACGTGGCCCACTGGTGGAAGGCGATCACCTCGACGTCCTGCAGGTTCTGCCAGTTCGGATCGAGTTCGCCCTGGTTGTATCCAAAGCGGTCGTTTCCCTTGCCGGCGGCTTTCGGGGACGCATCGCAAGACTTCGCGATCTTGTAGTAGCCCTGCTTGGGCATACGCACCCGGTCTCGGCGCTGCTGGTTCACGAAGATCTGCACGAAGCTCCATTTGCCGTCTTTCGCCTCGGGCAGATCCGCGTACCAGTGCTGCTTCTCATCCAGCTTCCATCCAGTGATCGGGCGTCCGCCGCTGAGGATCGGCTGCTCGTTTTCGTACGCCTGGTAGATCACCGGTGATTTCTCGGTGCCCGAATCTTCGGGCTCGAATTGAATCGGTTTATCGAGCCAGTAGTTGCCGCCGCGGATCGCGACGATGATCGGTTCAGCGCGGTCCGGTTGCTTCTTGCGCAACTCGCGCACCGCCAGTTGGGCTCGTTGCACCGTTGCGAACGGCCCATCGGAGTTGTCGGCATTCGGTTTCGCGGTCGTGCCCGACCACTGGTCGTTGCCGCCCGTCGCGACAAAAAAGTCCGGCTCACTGGCGATCGTGCGACACGTCACGCACAGGAGGATCGCGGCCAGCAAGCTCAGCACGCGCGATGGATTCTCAAGTTGCGGCATCATTGGTTCTCCCTCGTTCTGCTGTTGATTGCTCAAACCGCCGGCGGCGCGGATCGCCACCCGCGGCGCTGCAACATACGTTACTGATTGGCCGCACGCCACCACTCGGCCGGAGAAAACCGGACTCGTGCAGTCCAGTTCTGTGGGCAGTCAGTCGAGCGGGAGTTACGATGGGGGCTCCACAGGTCCTTCTTCGTTCGGAGTTCGTTCATGCGGCGTTTGCTGCCGACATCACCAACTGTTCTGTTGGCCGGCCTTGTACCGTTCTGTGCCGCCTCGTGCTGCGCTGTCTCGATCTGCCGGGGCTCGGAGGAGAAAGTCCGCGTTCTCTCGCACGGTCCCGGCGCGGGACACTACCTCGAGTGGCGAGGTAAGCCCCTGCTGTTGTGCGGCGACTCGATCACACAGGGCTGGATGGAGTGCGGCGCGAATCTGGATCAGGATCACTACGTGGACGCCCTGGCTTCGCGAGGCATCAATCTGCTGATGCTTTGGGCTTACAAGGGAACCAGCGCCGAAATGCAGAGAAGCGATCGACGCATCGGTTACGACGCGCCCGAGATCATCCCCTGGTCCGGTTCCGCGGATTCAAGCTCTCTCGATCTGCGGCAGCTCAACGACGCGTACTTCGAGCGACTGAAGAAACTCGTGTCTCGCGCCGAACAGTGCGGCATCGTCGTGCTGATTACCATTCACGACGGATGGACAAAGACCGCGTTTTCGGGGCATCCGTTCAATCAGGCGTGCGGCAACGGCCCGCTGTCGGATCGCCGCCAGTACGTGGAACTGGCCGACTACGACCACGAAATGTCCGAGCAGTTCGATCCCGCGTGGAGCCGAGCGCAAAAGAACCAGCATTATCAGGAACGGTTCTGCGCGAGGCTAATCGCGGAGCTGCGGTCTTGCTCGAACGTGATCTACGAGATGTTTAACGAGGGGGAGTGGTATCCGCGGGAGCAGCGGCGCAAGCATGAACAGCATTTTCTCGCGTTCTTCCGCGCACGATGCTCCAACGTGCTGCTATCGAACACGGACCACATCACCAACGACGATCCCAACGCCGACGGCAAAGTCGACGTCGTCTCGTGGCATCCTCAGGGGTGGGTCGGGCAGTTCAACCGGTTTGCTGACGCGTTCCGCCAACGGCCGCCCAAACCGTGCCTCTACAGCGAACCGGTCCCGGAGTTCGACGGCCAGTCGCCTTCACTGGATATCGTGCGCCGCAGCGCGTGGGAGACGCTGCTAGCGGGCGCCGGCTGGGTGAATCAGAACGACACGAGTTTCGGCTGGGATTCCCAGGCAAAATATTCCGAGCGAGCGGCTTTGCGAGAGGCGGCTTACGACGTTGCGGGACACGCAGCCAGATTCTTCAATAATTCCGGCGTTGCCTTCTGGGAAATGGAGCCGCACGGAGAACTGGCCGGCAGCGGGATTTGCCTGGCGCGACCGGGAGTCGAGTACGTCGCGTACGCACCGGAGGGCGGTTCGCTCGCGCTCCGGTTGCCGCCGGATGTCGGCGGCTCGGCCAGGATTCGCTGGTTCAATCCGCGCACGGGCGAATTCACGCAGCAGAAGTCGATTCAGCTTAACGGGAGCGGCAGCTCGTTCGTGCCGCCTTTCACGGGCGATGCGGTTCTGCACGTGACCTTGCGGCGTCCGTGACACTGACGGTCACGAGGTTTATTTTCCGCGCATAGTCAGGCGGCCAGGGGGAGCGGGTGATTCACCCGGTGCCGCCGCGATCATCCGCCGCGGTTCATGCTCTGCAGGAAACACTTTTGCACGAGGCCAACACACGCGTGACCGCTGGCCATCGTCACGTGGCAGCGAGCGCTCGGCGACTTGGCAAGTTCGATGGCTGCTTTCACGCGAGAGCGATCGCCCTTGATCGCATCCGCCTCGATATCGTCCCAGGTCAGGCCAAGGCAGCCGCAAAGGGGAGCGTTCGGGTCCTTGGGATAGACGGGCTTGGCCAAGTCGGCTGCCAGCAACGCTCGCTCGAAGCTGTCAAAGTACACGACGTCGCATGAAGGAGACGGACAGAAGTTCGCAGGGACCGATAGCATGCGGCGTTGTTCATCGGAAAGGAACGACTGCAAGGTCTCGATGCCGACGGTTTCACCTTGTGTACCGCATCGTGGACAGTAGTCGCTCGATGCATCGGGCTCGCGCGTGAAGGCCTTGTTCATCGTCCCGGCTCCGGAAGCTGCGGAAGAATTCCCTTGAGTATCATTCGTGAGAACTGCCGTATGGTGAAAAACGCTTCTTCTTGCAGGGCTCGATCATGGCGACTCATTTCACGCGTCCGTCGTGCCGATGATTCACCGATGTCGCGATGGGAAAGGAATCTCATGTCAGAACGCACACGAATCGACAACATGAGCCCGCAGGCAATCGCCGAACTGCTCTCGACGCCCAGCTTCCTGCTTTCGGACGATGAAGCGGTAGCAGTCGATGACTTTGTCGATCGCATAGGCGGTATCGACAACGCTTGGCTCGCCGTTGATATGCTATCACGAGTCGAGTGGTAGCACGCAACCCCCTCCGCAATGCTTCCGGCCGTGGTTGACACGGCATCGGTTGACAAGGCATCAGGAGGGCCGGCGCCAGAAGCTTCGCAGAGTTCTATCCTGCATTTGAGCTGGCGTGATCTTTAGAAAAAAGACTCGTATCTTTCCGAGTGCTTCTGCATTTCTTGGTTTGGCTTGGCGCGTCGTCCGCCCCGCCCGCTTTGTTCGTTCGCTGTTGCATTCGTTTTCGCGAATGCAGGGCCGGAGGGAAACCACCGAGGACACCGAGCACACAGAGGAAAACGTTGGAGCCAGGAAATCTTGCGTGCGGGCATATGCGAATAATGCAAAAGTCACAGGTCCTTCTCGGTGCCCTCTGTGTCCTCTGTGGTGGTTTCTTGATCGTCGATCATCCGCCGCCGGGTCGCAAATGACGAGGAATGAGTCGCGTCGCGAATGGCACCGTGAAGCAGGTGCGGCATAAAGTCCCGCCCGCTTTGTTCGCGTCGCGTGGGCGGTCCGGCACAGTTTCTCGCCGCTTCCCTCTTTAATGTGCGCTTGTCGGCTGCTTAAACTCTGGATTACGCGGCGGGCCGATTCATCGGTCTTGATCGCAGGAGTGGCAAACATCCGATTGGTCGTCCTGTTTTGCAGGGGGAGTCCTTGATGAAACTCGCTTCCCACATCCGAGAGAAACACCTTTGTCTTGCGGCAGCGTTTGTTCTGCTCGCGACGTGCGCTGTGCGCGCCGAGCAGGTGGCTGAGGTGCGGCAGCAATTTCCACAACCGGGGCGAGCGTACAGTTCGGCTCCGCTCTGGGTGTGGAACGATTTGCTGACCGAAGAGCAGATTGCGGGCACGATGGAAGACCTGGCCAAACAGAAGGTCAAGCAGGTCTTTGTGCATCCGCGTCCCGGCCTGATGACGCCCTACCTGTCGAGCGACTGGTTTCGCCTCTGGAAGCGTGCGCTCAAGGAAGCCGAACGCCTCGACATGAATGTCTGGATCTACGACGAGAATTCGTATCCGTCCGGGTTTGCCGGAGGACTGGTTCCCGAAGCAATGCCGGACTCGCGGGGACAGGGACTGAATTTGCGGGAAGTGAAGTCGGTGCCGGAGCCTAAAGACAAGGACGACGTGTTCGCCGTATTTCGTCTCGACGGGGACAAGAGCGCGAATGTCACGTCGGATTTCCGGGCGGGCAAGAAGCTGTCGGAGGGACGCTATCTCCTGGCGACCCGCAGCCTGGCGCCGACCGGCGGGTGGTTCGGCGGCAAGTATTATGTGGACCTTTTGAAGCCCGGAGTGACCGAGAAGTTCTTGGAAATCACGATGGGTGCGTACCAGCGCGAACTGGGGCAGTTCTTCGGCAAGCGTCTGCCCGGCGTGTTCACCGACGAACCGCATCTCGCTCCGGCCGGCGGTCTGCACTGGACCGACGATATGCCCAAGTGGTTCAAGGAGCGATGGGGTTACGATCTGGTGGACAGCCTGCCGAGTCTCGCGGCGCCGATCGGCGACTGGAAACGAATTCGGCACGACTACTACCAGTTGCTGCTGGAGAAGTTCATCGAACGTTGGGCCAAGCCGTTTCACGATTATTGTGCCGACCACCAGTTGGAGTTCACCGGCCACTACTGGGAACACGGTTGGCCGGACGCCGGACACGGTGGCGACAACATGGCGATGTACGCGTGGCACCAGCGACCGTCCATCGACATCCTGATGAACCAGTACAACGAAGGAGTCAACGCTCAGTTCGGAAACGTGCGGGCGGTGGTTGAATTGGCCAGCGTTGCCAACCAGATGGGCTGCCAGCGCACGTTGTGTGAAGCGTACGGTGCGGGCGGATGGGATCTGCGTTTCGAGGACATGAAACGCATCGGCGACTGGATCTCGGTGCTCGGCGTGAATACGCTCGACGAGCATCTCTCTTACATCACGATCCGGGGTGCACGAAAGCGCGACCATCCACAGTCGTTCTCGTATCACGAGCCGTGGTGGGATTCGTATCACGTCATGGCCGGGTACTTCACCCGCGTCTCGTTGGCGATGTCTTCGGGCAAACAGTTGAATCGCATCCTGGTTCTGGAACCCACGACCACGGCCTGGATGTATCAGTCCGATCCGAAGCTCGGGGAGATCGGTTCGAGCTTCCAGGCATTCGTAACCGACCTGGCCAAGAAACAGGTCGAGTTCGATATCGGCTGCGAGGACATCATGGCCCGGCACGGCAGCGTGCGCGGCGGCAAGGTGGTTGTTGGGCAGCGCGAGTACGATACGGTCGTGCTGCCGCCGGCGGTCGAGAACCTCAATCGACCCACGTTGAAACTGCTGCAGGACAGTCTTGCCCAGGGAGGATCGGTGCTGAGTTGCAGCCCGGTGCCGACTCGCATCGACGGTCAGCAGTGCGCCGATGCGGCCGAGCTGGCCAAGTCGAAAGGCTACCAGAGCATCGAGGCCGCACAGGCTGCGGCCATTCTGCTGGGACGTTCCAAGGACGGGTTCTGCGTGAAAGCTCAGGCCGGCAAGGAGGGCATTCTGTTCCATCAGCGCCGGCACCTGGATGACGGCGAGTTGGTGTTCCTGGTCAACACGAGCATCGACGGACCGAGTCAGGGCGAGATCACGTCGGCCGCATCGAGCGTTGAGCAGTGGGATCTGCAGACCGGCGAGATGCGTCCCTATGCTTCAACAGCAAATGACGGCAAGGGAACGAAGTGCAAGTTCGACTTGCCGCCGTGCGGCAGCCTGCTGCTGCTTTTCTCGGACAGCAAAGCCGCAGGGCAAACGGCCGCTGCAAAGGTCGTGGAGACCATGGTCGCACCCAAGGGATCGACTGCAATCAAGCGCGTTGAGCCCAACGTGTTGACGATCGACTACGTGGATGTGACGGCCGGCGACGAGACGAAGAAGAACGAGTACTTCTATCAGGCATCGGCGTTTGTTTTCAAGAAGAACGGCCTCCCCGGAAATCCTTGGGACAGTTCGGTGCAGTTCCGCGACGAACTGATCAAGAAGAAGTTCCCGGCGGGCAGCGGCTTCAAAGCCACGTACAAATTCCAGATTCGCGACCGGGTGCCGCCGCGGCTGGAGATCGTGATCGAGCGGCCCGATCTGTATACGATCACCTGCAACGGCAAGCCCGTGAGTGCCAGGAAAGATGCATGGTGGCTCGATCATGCATTCGGGCGCATCGATCTGTCGGGCGTAGCTGCCGTCGGAGAGAACGCGGTGACCATCGCGGCCTCGCCGATGACTATGTATCACGAACTGGAGCCGGCCTACCTGCTGGGTGATTTTGCATTGGAGCCGGCGGCGGCCGGATTCGTGGTGGTCGCCGATCGGCCGATCGAGATGAAGAACCAGTTCGGTCACGACAATTCCGTCGAAGGCGCGATGTGGCTGAGCAGCGGGATTGGCTATCGCGGCCGAGCCAAGGACTCGAAAGAGAACGACGGAGCGCCGTATGTCGTCTTTGATCTCGGCCGGGACACGGACGTGTGCGGCCTGCGAGTCTGGAACTACAACGAAGTGAATCTGCCGCAGCGCGGCGCCAAGGGCGTCAAAATCTCAGCGGCAACGAGCGGTGCTCCGGACAAGTTCGAATCGCTGGCCTCGGTCGAATTGGCGTCCGCCGGCGGCGAAGCATCGCTTCCGTCGCAGGATGTGCCGGTGCGGGCCAAGGGTGTGCGATTCGTGCGATTGGACATCCTGTCGAACCAGCGCGGAGTGAAGTATCCGACGGAAGACGGCAGCGAGGATTGCGCGTTCGTCGGGTTGAGTGAAGTACGCTTCCTCACCCCGGGCGACGGAGCGGCCAAGGAGGTCCAGGGCGTCGTGATTAACCAGGCGTCAAGCGCGCTGGGCGGGACGCATGATCGGGCGCCGGCCCACCTGGTAGACGGCAGCGGTCTGCACGAGTCCGGACTCGGCTGGAATCGCCAGGGATATCCGTTCTACTCGGCGGGTGTTGCCTACGAGCAGACTTATGAAGTCGCTCAGCCGAGCGGTTCGTACATCGTCGGGCTCGGCGCGTGGACCGGAGCTGTGGCACGTGTATCGGTGAACGGCAAGGAAGTCGGCCACATCGCCTACGCCCCTTGGCAGTGCGATGTGACGTCTGCGATCAAGCCGGGGACCAACACGATCACGGTCACGGTAGTCGGCACGCTGAAGAACACACTCGGGCCGCATCACGCAGGCACGCTCCGCGGAGCCGCCTGGCCCAACATGTTCCAGCGAGGCGCCGAGGGCGGGCAACCCGCCGGAGATCGCTACGACACGATCGACTACGGCCTGTTTGCGCCGTTCACGCTCAAGGCCATCCAGCCGGCGCAGTGAGTGAACGTGTTTCGAACTTCACTCTCCCTTTGGGAGGTCGTGCGGTTTAGGAACCAGTTGGACATAACGACTTGGCTTCACCCGCCAGTGTGCGGGAGGGTCGGCCGCGTAGCGGTCGGGGAGGGTCTTTCGAACCAGTGGTGAATTCTACGACCGGCAGAGCGGTAGCCCTCTCCGGGCCTTCGGCCCGACTCTCCCGGAGGGAGAGTGAAGCATGAATCACGACGGTGCAACCACTTCTAAACCGCACGACCTCTTGGGGAGAGTCAGCCCGGCAGGGCCGGAGAGGGGGCGGTGCCCCGCCCGCGATACGGGAAGGTGAAGTTGATTTCTCAAACGCGCTCTGAGTGTGGGATTCAAGAGCGAGATTTAGTTTCCTAAACAATCTGCGATGCAAGAGGTATTCAACAATGATGCAGAGACGAACTTTTCTGGCGGCGGCAGGCGCTGCGGCGACGACACTTGGAGCAATGCAGAAGGTGCAGGGCGAAGACGCAGCGGCGCCGCGGCAGCTTTACGAACTGCGGCAGTACATTGTCAGCAGCCCCGAACAGCGGGCCGGTCTTGAAACGTACCTGAATGAAGCCGCCGTGCCGGCTTGGAACCGCGCGGGAATCAAACCGGTCGGCGTATTTGTGCCGGCCGAAGGCAACAGCCCGGTCTACGTGCTGCTGCCGCACTCCTCGCTGGAGTCCGTGGCCGCGACCACGCAGAAACTGCTGGCCGACGAAGAGCACGTGAAGAAGGGGGCCGCGCTGCTCAACGCACCCAAGGATAAGCCGGCCTTTGATCGCATGGAGAGTTCCCTGCTCCTGGCATTCAAGGGAATGCCGAGTCTAGAGACGCCGGTCAAGAATCCGGGCCGAGTCTTTCAGCTTCGCATTTACGAGAGCCCCAGCGTCAAGACGGGCCAGAAGAAGATCGAAATGTTCAACGAAGCCGGCGAAATCAAGATCTTCCGCCGCGTCGGCCTGAACCCGGTCTTCTTCGGCGAATCAATTGTTGGCTCCAAGATGCCGAACCTCACCTACATGCTGGGCTTCGAGAGCAACGAAGCACAGGCAGCGGGCTGGAAGAAATTCCTGGCGGATCCGGACTGGCTGAAGCTGCGCGGCATGGATGAATACGCCGACAAGAACATCCTCAGCAACATCACGAATCTGCCGTTGAAGCCGACCGAATTCTCGCAGATCTAGCGGGCTATCGACCCAGCGTTGTAGACCGCTTTCCGGCGCTGAAGTGGGCTGGTCTTCCGACCGGCCCACTTCGTGAGAACGAGTTTCCAGCTTCACTCTCCCCCGGGGAGAGTCGGCCCGTCCGGGCCGGGGAGGGGGCGCTGACGCTCCCGCACTGCATCAGCGTGACTTGTCTTCTCAAACACGTCCAATCGAGCGATCGTTGTCAGGCTACGGTTTCGGTGATTCCAGTCGTACGATCGCGGCCACGTCGCGCTCGACCGTCGGGATATCAAGAGTGAGGACCCCGTCGCGGGCACTGGCCTGCTCGCGGCGGGTGACTTCGCCCTTGTAAGTATCCCACCACTCAACCGCATAGCGGTCGCCGGTCATATTGGGCAGCAGGACCTGCGTGCCCTCGATCTTCGGCGCAGCCGCGCCGTCGCGCACGGCTTTCCAAGTGCTCTTGCGATGCTGCAGCCAGAGAACGACGAGGTCTTTGTCGCGAAGGCCGAGCGCGCGGACGTCGGGGTAGCGACTGCTGCGATAATTCGAGATCCGATAGCCTCGGAAACTGATCCAGTCTCCCTCCGCATTTCGGACCTGGATTCGGTGTTTGCCCGCAGGCACGGTGATGGTCACGTCGCGATCGTACTCGGATTGCCAGCAATTCCACTGAGCCAACAATCGCGACGATTTCCACGGGCCTTCGCCCGGCGGTCCGGCGCGAAGGGCTTCATTGACCAGTTGTTTTCCGTCCAGGTCGATCTGCAGTCGGGCCTGACTGGAGACCGTGCCCAACTGCACCGCGAATCGCCCCTCTTCGGGCATGTCCAGGTTGAACGTGATCTCGCTCAGGAGTTCGTTGCCGTTGCCCCGCTTGGGACTGCCGAGCGTCCCGCACGCGGGCTCCGGCTCGATCGTGCCATTGTGCATCACCGTGAAGCTCGACTCGCGCGTGCGGCCCCAGTCCGTTCGCGTGGGGATATCCACATCGGCGAACTGTTCCGGCGCCGTCGATGAGGACTTCAACTCGATGCCGTCGATCGGCGCCAGACGCGTGTGCGCCCAGTCGATCGCGGACGCGAACTTCGCGACCGGTGTGAACACGAAGTACACGTTCTTGGGGTGCACGTAGTTGTCCCAATACCAGAGCATCGGCGTGCCCGCGCTGCCCGCGAGCATTCCGGCCCAGATGCCATTATGCAGGTTTTGGCCCTGGCCCTTCGGGTCGTAATCCGAGTCGCTGGTGCGCCAATCGATGCCGAACTCGGCCACGAAGAAAGGCTTGCCGAAGACTCGCTGCCCGCGCGCGGTCGTCACGAACTGGTCGGCGAAGTCGGCCGTGTTTCCGCTGTCGCCGTAGTGGTGCGTCATGGTGAAGTCCACGTCGCGCAACTTCCAGACCGACTCGTTGCCGTACGTGTTGCTGACCAGGTGTTGGTTCACGTCGTGCTGCTTGAAGTAGGCCGCCATTTCCTGGACCCAATCGGCCGGCGCTTCGAACTCATTCCAGAATTCCCAGGCAAACACGTTCGGACTGTAGCCCCAGCGAGCGATCAGGTACCGCAGCCGGCGCTGATACAGCTTGCGTGCCTGAGGATTGGTGAAGAAGTCGCCGGGTGTCGCGCACGGTCCGCCATTGGCCGCGTTGTACGGGTTGCTGACCCAGTCATTGGCGTTGAAGTAATCCTTGTCCGCCTTGATCTCGCCGAACGTGCCGATGCAGAACATCAGTCGAATGCCTGTCTGCTCGGCGATCCGCACGACCTCGTCCAATCGATACGAGTTGTCGATCGAATAACGGCCGAGTCCGAGATAGGTTCCGCTGCCGCCTTTCGGCGTCGGCGCAGGCATCCACTCAAGACCTTTTTCGTTGTTGGCCAGCCAGAGTCGGGCCCAGTTGCCTCCCGCAGCGGAGAGCGCAGCGAACCAGTCCGTATAACTCTTCACCGCATTCGAGGCTCTGGCCCAGCACACGTTTTCCCCGACGGGATAGTAAGAGCGGCCATTATCGAATTGAAAGTAATGCGGCGAATCAGCTGCCACCCGAACAAAGCCCTCTCGCGGCGAGGCGGTTGCCTCGAACGTGGCGGGCGGGCATTCCTTCGTTCCGGATCGATCGCGCACGTGCACAACGGCGGTGTAAGCGCCCGGTTCCGTGGGCGCGAATCGAACTTTCCACGACGGAGGTCCAGTGACCTGGATTCGCTCGCGATTCTCGGTGCCCACGCACTCGCAGGGCACGAAGTAGAACGCCGGCACATTGAGCTTGCCGCCCGAGGGTGTGCGGATCTCCGCGTCAACTGCGATATCGTCCGGGTCAAACGGATTGTCGAACGTCGCGGCAATATCAGGTGTCAGTTCCACCCGCTCGAATACAGGCACGCTCTTTCGGTCCACGGCGACATCGCCCGCCCGCAATGCTTGTGCGGAAGTCAGCGGGACGGCCGATACGGCGCTTGCCGATCCGCGCGCAATCAGCGTTTGCACTTCTTCCGCGGTGGCGGCCGATAGTTCGAGCGCGAAGCGGACCGTGTCGCCGGGAGCCAGTTTTCTCGATGCGGCGGTAATCGCGTGCAGGGCGAAGCCTTGTACATTCCACTTGCGATCGTCCTGCAACGTGAGCGTCACTCCTTCCGGCCGGATTCGAAGAGCAGGTCCGCCAGCTGCGATCAGCGCCAATTCGTCGCACACCCGGCCCGGCATGAAGGCATAGCGTTCGGCATTCAGCTCCTTGGGGAACGTTCCGGAATCGGGATCTTCGCCGATGGCGATGTAACGAGTCTTGCCCGCGTGAAGTTCGATCGGCAGTCGTCCGAGCAGGAGGACGTTTTCCACCTCGATGGGAGTTTCTACTTCCAGTTCGTATTCGATGCGAGCGCCCCGGTCGGTTGGCAACACTCGCTCGCGGAGTTTCGCTCGATGATCTGCTGAGCCAATCGTGGACGCGAAAGCCCTGCGAAGTCTTGCGTCCGTTGTGCTCTGCACGGTGTTTTCAGCAATTGCATGCTGATCGCCGAATGCGCCTTGCCACTTCGGCTTGGTCAGCGAAACGGCGAGATCCGACAGAAAGGTGCAGTCGCCCACGCGAACGAGCGTCACGACTCCGCGGCCGTCCACTTCGACTTTCGCCTGCGGGGCGGGTGCGGCGGCTGACAGCGCAAGAGCGATAATCCACGGCATCATGACTTGTTCCTCGGAGCGGGTGTGTGGGCAGTTGGCGGGAAGCTGTTCGAGTGCATTGAGGCGGTGAGGAAAACAGAGTTTGCCGAAGTGCTCAGCGGTTGAGATCCTCGCAATTCGTCATTCGGTGTACACCGGTTTCTTCCAGGGCCAGGGCAGCGCATGGGCACGCTTGGCCCATGCCTCCCATTGGTCGGACATTGCCTTGACTCGTTCGGGTTCGGTGCCGGCAAGGTCATTCAGTTCAGAGCGGTCCCGTGACATGTCGTAAAGTTCCCACTTGCCGTCCGGAAACTTCGCGACCAGTTTCCATGTGCCGATGCGGATGGCTCGATTGCCCTCGTGCTCCCAGTAGATTGCGTCGCGCGAGATTGTCTCGCTGTGAAACGCGGGCCGCAGACTGCGCCCTTCCATCGGAGTGATCGCGTGGCCGCTGAATTCAGCGGGGTACTTCGCGCCGCCGACATCGACGCAAGTGGCCATGATGTCGATCAAGTGCCCCGGTTGACGTTCAAGTTCCCCGCGGCGCGGGATCCCCGCCGGCCAATGAGCAATCAGCGGAGTCGAGATACCGCCTTCATGGACGAAGTGTTTGTATTCGCGGAACGGCGTGTTCGAAACATTGGCCCAGCCGCGGCCGTAGGCGACGTACGTGTCGGCCGGTCCCGGCATGGTACCCGGTCCGCGGCGCACCGGGCGTCCATCGCGAGTCTGACGCGGCTGAACTTCGGTCTGCAATTGGTCGTCGCGCATCGGAGTGATTGGCGCGGCCGCCTGCTTAGGTTGAGTTTCGCGTCCCACTGTCTCGGCGCAGCCGCCGTTATCCTGAAGGAAGAGTATCAGTGTCCTGTCGAGTTTCTTCGTCTCGCTCAGTGCGTTGACGATGCGGCCGATCCCTTGATCCATACGATCGATCATCGCCGCATACACCTCCATGCAGCGGGACTCCCACTCCTTATTTGCGACCCGGTCCCAATTCCCGGCCTGCGGGCTCAGCTTCCACTGGCTGTCGATCAGGCCCGACTCCTGCATTCGTTTGTAGCGGGCCTCGCGGATGGGCTGATAGCCACCGGCATATTTTCCGCGGTACTTTGCGATCTCTTCCTCTCTTGCGTGCATCGGCCAGTGAGCAGCGGTGTACGCGACGTACATGAACATCGGTTTGTCCGGTGTGTCGGCGCTATGTTTGCGGATGTTCTGCACGGCGTTGTCGGTGATGGCGTCGGTGTAATAGAACGACTCCGGCTTGTACTCGGCGTCCGTGAGCGGCGTCACCACCGTGTTGTCGCGAGTGAGCATGGCCGGGTCGTAGTAGCTGCCGCCTCCCATGATCGTGCCGTAGAAGCGGTCAAAGCCGCGCTGAAGCGGCCAGTTGTGCCGATCGCTGTCCGGCCGATCGAACCGGGTGACGTGCCACTTGCCGACCATGTACGTGCCGTAACCAGCCGTGCGCATGACCTCGGCCATCGTCACCGCCGTGGAACTGAGGTCGCCGTGATATCCGTCCAGCTGGTCGTCTCGCGTCATCCAGCCGACTCCCGCCTGATGCGGATAAAGACCCGTCAGCAGACTTGCTCGGGTCGGACAGCAGCGGGCCGTGTTGTAGAACTGCGTGAATCGCAAGCCGTTGCTCGCCAGTTGGTCGAGGTTGGGCGTGTTAATCTCGCTGCCGAAACAGCCGAGATCCGAATAGCCCATGTCGTCCGACATGATCACGATGATGTTCGGACGGTCAGCCGTTTCGGCGGCGTGCATGCTTGGCGAAAAGAGCAGCGCGATGCAGGTCAACGGAATTGCGAGCCTCGAGTGCGCGACGGATGTGTTCGCGCGCTTCAATGCGTCAAACATGGACGGCTCCCTTTCGGAGGATTAATGCGCATGTATTCACTCGCGAGCCGCAAGGCAGAGCGAAAGAACATGTTGACCAATTTGTTCGAGTGCCAGTGGATCTGCCAGAGTTCGGCGTCGTTCATCGGAGATCAACTGGACTTGTCACACGTCCAATTCAGGAGGTTTGGCCGTGAGTGCTGCCCTGCCGCACTGGCATAGCCAGTGGCACGGCGGCGACTCGCGGCCGTATGATTCTAACATCTTTGCCGCGGCGAAACGCACTCGCATGTCGGATGCCATGGTGCGACGCGAAACACGGCCAGATGCAAAGGTGGAGGCTGCATTCATGACACGGCGATTTCTGTCAAGTGTTCTGATCGCGATGATCGTCTCGGCCACGGCGGCAGGCGAGTCGCCCTCGCCCGGCGAGACTGTGTCGTGCCACGATGTGGTCTACACGTCGCTTTCGAAGGAACCGTGGGAGGCGATGCCGACCGGCGGCGGCGATCTGTCGGCCATGGTGCGTTGCGACGGCGATGTCCATCTGCATCTCAGCAAGTCCGACTGCTGGGGATTTCAAGCTCCGCCCGATGCGCCGCTGGGCTCGCGTTACTTCAACAACCTGAGTCCCGGGCACCTGCGCATTGACTTCGGCGACAAGGGCAGGGAGGCCGCGTCGCGGTGGTTTCGCCAGCGGCTGGATCTCTGCCGCGGCTGCGTAAGCATCGAAATGGGAAGCCAGGAGAAGATCGCTCGCGTGCGCATCTGGGGCCACCCGCAGCGCAAAATCCTCGTTGTGGAAGTGTCGGACCCGGACCATCAACTCGGTTCGCCGCGCGTCGAACTTTCGGAGTGGCGGCCGACGATGCGCGTGGGATTGAATGGGAGCCGTTTGTCTGCGAGTGAGATACAGGATCGTCCGGCGCGGCCGCATCTGGTGAACACGGGCATGCAGGAGTTTTTTGCTCCGGCCGACGATCCACTATCAGGACGGGGCATCGGTGTCTTGGTGTCAGGGCCCGGTTTCAAGCCTGCACCGAAGGGTACCGATGCGTTGGCCGCTTCGCTGGTTGCCGAAGTGCCTCCTCCGGCGGAGTACCACTTCATGGTGTCCGTTGCGGTAACTCGTTCCGGCGACCCGCTGGAATCGGCGCGAAAAGAACTCGATTCCGCGACACAGATTCCGCTGGAAAGGCTCCGCGGCGAGCACGAGCAATGGTGGCGTGATTTCTGGGAAAGGTCATCGGTGCACGTGACGAGCCCCGACAAGAAAGCCGATCGGATCTGCGGCGCGTACCATGTGCATTTATATACGTTGGGCTGCGTCAATCGCGGGCCTTATCCGGCCAAATGGGACGGCGGTCCCGGGCTTATGCGGGCTGATGAACGGAACTGGGGTCTGTCGGAGTGGGTGCAGGAGATTCGGTTCACTTATCTGCCGCTATATGCGGCCAACCAGTTGGAGATCGCGCGAGGCCTGACGCGGCATTACTCGTCGATGGCGCCTTATCTCCAACAGCAGACTCGCAACATGTGGGGATGCGACGGGCTGTGGATCCCGGAAACGACCTTGCCTTGGGGGCATGCCGAGGATTTCGTATTGCGAGATGACGGCAGCACGCCTGCCGCTCCTTTCTTTCAGAAGCGATCGCCGGACAGAATCCCGTACGGCCGCTTCGATTCGTTCAATCCTTATGTCGGCTTCTTGTTCACCGCGGGACTCGAGATCTGCGAGCATTACCTCACGTACTATCGCTACAGCGGGGATGAGACGTTCCTGCGCGAGGATGCCTATCCGATCCTGCGCGGCGTGTGCAAGTTCCTCACGGGATTGCTGCGGCGCGAATCAGATGGCCGCTACCATCTCGATCCGGCCAACGCTCTCGAAACATGGTGGCTGGTGCGGGATCCGGCGGACGTGATGAGCGGCATCCGCGCCGTGTTTCCCGAGTTCATTCGACTGTCGCAACAATACGAAGAAGACGCTGAGTTGCGAGCCACGTGCGTTGCGATCTTGAACTCGCTGCCCGATCCGCCGCGGGGTTTGTGGGCGGCGGACGGCAAGATCTCGCAGGACGTGGATGTATACGCACCGGCTGTCAGTTCGGAACGGTCGCACGCTCGCAGCAACGCGGAGAATCCAGCGCTCTATCGCGTGTTCCCGTTCGGGCTGAGCGAAATCGGTTCGCCGGATTATGCGCTGACATGCCGCACATTCGAGCAGCGGATCTCTCCGGTCGAACACGGCTGGTCGATGGACGCGATCTGGGCGGCTCGGCTTGGCTTGCGGGATCAGGCCTGCCGGTTGCTTGCGGAGCATGCCGGGAAGTTCCAGCGATTTCCGTACGGCGGTTGGACGAGCAACGATTCGCGGGTCTTTCCGGGAGGATTGTCGGCCGCTCCGTTCATGGACGCCGGCGGCTTGAGCGCTTTCGGGCTGCAGGAGATTCTGCTGCAGAGTCACGGCGGTGTGTTGCGGGTTGCACCGGCGACGGCCAAGGAATGGTCAGGTTCTTTTCGCCTCCGCGCTCAAAACGGTTTCATCGTCGCCGCCGACTTCGGCGATGGTACTGTGCAGCGAGCGACGATCACGAGTCTTCTTGGAAGAGAATGTGCACTTGCCAGTCCGGGGCCGGGACGCTGGTCGGTTCGCGAACAAGACCGGGTGATTGCAGCGGGCGACGAGCCGGTATTGCGTTTTGCGACACGCGTCGGGGGAAGCTATGTGGTTGAGCCCGACCTGGGTCAGAAAAAGCCGCAGTAGCCGCCGGTTCCCGGACGGAACGCAACACTCGCCGGAATCCAGGATCGTGCCTATAATCACGCAGACACGGTGGGTGTGCAAACATGTCAGATTCTCCCTCGTCTTCGTCCAACGATCTCGAAATCGCGCTCATTCGCGTGCTTCCGATCTATGCGCCTGCGGACCGCAAACGAGACCGCAGGAAGAGAGAGTCGGGCGACGATTCTCCCTTCTCGTACGAGATGAAGTTGGGCCGCCAGACGATTCGACTGGATCCGATCGAGTATCGGATTCTGAGTTTTCTCGCGGCTCGGCCGTATCAGGCGTTCACAAGCCGCCGCATTGCGGAGGCCGCCAGCACGGAACAAGACGCAGTGACGGAGAGTGCGGTGCGCCGATACGTGGCTTCGCTTCGCGCTAAACTGGGGTTTTTTTCCGACTACATTCAAACGGTGCCTTATATCGGTTACCGTTTCAAGGCGTAGTCAACCCGCGAGAGCAAACACCTGAAAGGAATGGAATGACCATGTCGCCATTACAGAGAGTGACTCGACGCTGGTTTCTCGGCGCGACGGCCGCGTCCATGGGCGGAGTGTGGATGTGCGGCGCAGCGGCATGGAGCGCGGAAGCGGGCGGAGCCTTGTCGGAGATCCGCGAGACGGATCATTTCTGGTATCGCCTGCAGTCGCCGGGGATGTACATCGATTCGCAGCGCGACAATCGAGCGTTCGGCTATGCAGGCGGCAAGATCTTTCTCTCGGAGGACAACGGACACACCTGGCCTCACAGTGCAGAGTTTCCCGCATCGCCGCGAATCACTTTCAGCCACATCCTGAAGAACGGCAACGTGCTGTTCGCCACAGGCTCGCGGTTGTATCTCAGCACCGACAAGCTCAAGACCTTCCGCGAAGTCATCGTCAAGTCGGCCGACGGTTCGGACTATCATCCGCATACACCGAAGAACCCGAATTGCCCGGGTTGGTACTACCACACGCTGTCCGGCCTGCTTTCGTGGGACATTGACGGCAAAGAGGTAATGGTCTGGGGCAATTATTGCAACGTGTCCGGAGGCGCCACGCCGGTCAACATCTATTACACGGTGGATAACGGCGAGACCGTCAAGATTGCGTGTGCTTTCGGCCAGAATCCGCACTTTCGGGACGATGGATCGGAGGGAGGGGGAACGACCGGAGCGTTGCTGGGCAATCCGGCAAACCCCGTGATTTGTCGCCACGTGCACGATGTGGCCTACAATCCCGTGGAGAACGCTTTTTATGCGTGCACGGGTGACTTGGATCGCGGAGACGGACACGAATGCCATTGGCTTCGCGGCATCTACGATGCGAAGAAGGATACGTGGGACTGGAAGGTTCTCGTTTCGACGAATGCGAACAGTCGTTACAAATGCGGCGGGATTAATTTCGTGGACGGCAAGGTCTATTGGATCAGCGACTCGAACGGACCGCTGCCGTATGATCGCGGCATTTTCTGTTGCTCGCCCGAAGATATCACCAGGCCCGAGAAGCATACGATGCTGTTCAACCCGGAAGTCGAATCGGGGAACATGCTCATCCAGGACGGTGTGATCCTGGCATCGCACTGTGCGCCGGCATCGCCGATGGCCACCGGCATCATTGTTTCCACGGACATGGGCAAGACGTGGGCGCAGTACGATCTCAAGGAGTTCGGTCCGCGATCGGCAACCCGCTTCCACGAAAAGAACGGCGAAGGCTGGTTCCGCGCGGACTTGCGCACGGGATGGATCGACCACGCCGAGGTGCTGTTCATCAAGCCGAAGGTCCCGGGCGTCACAGGAAAACCGTGAGAATCGATGACGAGCTTCAACGGTGTTGACGTGAAGGAGATTCACCACGCAGGATGAAAACGCGATGCCGGATGCCGGAGAGTGAGCATCTTTGTGTTTCGTCCGTGCCAATCCGTGGTTTCATCCCGTTTTTTGACTGCCGGCTTTTTCGTACGGGCCAAACGTCGATTCAGTGTTTCTCCGCGTTCGCGATACGGCGCAGCGCGGCCTCGTTCCAACGCCGGTTGGCTTCGCTGACCACCTTCAACATGAACGCCCGGTCGTTGTCGAAAGTCACGCTCCAACTGCCTTCCTGATCCTTGAGATCAAAGACCCAGAAGGCGGCCAGGTCGACGTCGGCCTGTTCCATGTCGGCGATCAGTTTCTCGAACTTCTCGCGAGTGTCCGGCTTCCTGCCGGTCGATTCGAGCCCGAATTCGCCGATGATGACGGGGCGTTTCATCCGCAGCGAGAGTTCCCGCACGACTCGCAGGTAATGTGCGTGGTCGTCGGCCCAGGCCGCCAATTCCCGCTTGACGGGAGTTTCCGCGTAGATGTGAATTGCGATCGTGTCCAGCGGCGCCGGATTATCTCGTTTGAGGATCTCGATCGTCTGTTCCCGACTGTCGCCCGTCCAGGATTTTTCGGCCGTGTTGTGCCATGCCGCGGCGCGCGGATGCGAGTGACCGGCGATGATCGGTCGGTGCGAATCGTGCCGGCGCACTTCTTTCGCGAACTCGGCCAGCATCACGACCATGTCTTTCGAGTGCAGATCATCGCGCTCGGTACCGCCCTTCTTGCGAAAGTCGGCCGCATTGGGCAGGTCTGCCTGAAGATTCGGTTCGTTGCCGAACTCGTAGGCCCAGATCGCCGGCGAGTTCTTGTACCGCTCAACGATCGCGGCCACGCACTTTCGCATGCGGGCGCTGGTTTGACTGTCCGGATTGCCCCATTGGTCCCGCGGTTCGCTGACACGGTCGGGGAAACCCATGAAGCTCCAGAAGAACGACGGGATCAGCCCGACATTGGCTTCCTCCGCGGTCTTCACCACTCGATCAAAACTGCGAAAGAACTCGGCCTCGTCGCGAAAGAACACATCCCAGTCTCGTTCGTTGTATGCCACGGCGAATCGTACGAACGGGATGCCCGTGGCGCCGAGTTTCCGCAGACCGGCCAGGCTCGAATCCTGGTCCGGATGGTGAAGCACTCGCAGAAACAGATCGAAGAAGTTCGCACCGACTCCTCGATACGGTTTCCCGTCCTTGAGCAGCCCTCCGTCCGGAGCGACCATCAGCCCCAACGGATTGGCCGGTGAATCCGCGGCCTGCAATTGGTTTGACGAAGAAACGAGAATGGCCGCCAGGAGAAGCAAACGCGGGTGTGTCATGGTGCAGCTCTTAATCGTTCGCAAGAACATTTGTGCGCAAAACGGTTCGGCACGATTATGGCAAAGAAACTCATGCCCGCGAAGCCGTTTCAGTGAATTGCACGACGTGCAGGAGATCTCTCACGGAGGCACGGGGATCACGGAGGAAGATGCGTTGCGCAGAAGCTCTCAGTGTCCCGTACGAAAAAGCCCGGAGCGGCATGCTGGTGCGCCCGCGCTCGCTTTGCGAGCTTGACAGACTCTGCGAGTTGCCGGAGTCGCGTGGCGGCGGCACGAAGGTAGACGCGGGTTTCAGCCCACGGCGCACGCTTTGAGACGAGTTCTTGAGCACGGAAGTGTCAATTCATCTCGACGGTAACGGCTTTCTGATTGCGGAGGACGGTCAGCGTGATCTTAGCGTCGCGCGCAACCGAGGAGGTGGCCTCGAGAAATTGCCTGGAGTTGCGCACTGCCCGACCGTTGACTTGCTGGATCAGGTCTCCTTTGCGCAGTCCGGAGGCGTGGGCGGGAGATGTTGGCGGTACGGCAATAACAAACGCTCCGCCCGCATCGGCGGCGACGCCGACTGCGGAGAATTCGGAGCCCTGCAGATCCCGCACCGCTGCGCCACGCCACTCCAGCACGTTTGCCGCCGGCGAATTGACTTTCTCGGCGGTGATCTTCACCGTCGGGATCTTGGGCACTCTCGCCACGGCGCGGAGACGCGGTGATTGCACGCCGAATTCATCCATGGGGAAATTCACGAAGCCGAGGCCGAGTGCGGGCGACCCGTCCTTGACTCGGAAATCGCCATGTGCCGGGTCGACGAACTGGGGATCGCCGCATATCGAGTTCGCGTCGCAGCCTTGATCCGCGAACTTCTTGCGGTCGGCTTCAGAAGTGGTGAACAAGTTGTAGTCCACTTCTTTGCCCCACTTGGCGACGTTCATGATGGCCGGGCGATACTCGCCCATGACTATATTGCGGGCGAAAACATCGCCGCTGTTTTCGAACCAGACGTGCGGGTGGAGGCTGTCATTGACGATGACGTTGTTCGTGGCGATGCGGTCGTAGCCCTCGCGGAGTTTCAGTCCGCCGCACAGCATGAGATTGTCGTAGATCCGGTAGCGGCTTGAGCCGTCATCGAGATCAACGGCCCATCCATGATCGCAGCGCCATCGGTTGTGGCGGATGTGGATGGGCTGAACCACATCCAGAAACGGCAGTTGATTGTCCGCTGCGACATGCTTGTCGACGAGACGGACGTCGGGTTCCCAGTAGCGATCTCGTCCCCACGAGTTGAAACTGCCGTGGTCGCCGGTCTCCAGCACGGTATCGAAAATGTCGCAGTGTTCGATAACGTGTCCGCCCCAGCATCCGTCTCCGATGTTGATACCGGCTCGAGGCACTTCGTAGATCGAACAGTGCCGCACGGTGATGCGCTGGGCCATCGAGATTTGGACGGGAGCTGTCTGTTTTTCGTATCGTCCGCTGCGACGAATCAGGCAGTCGTCGACAATGCAATCCGCCGGGAAATCATCGCCGATCGGTCCAGGGGTTTTGTCGAGCGAGGCGTAGTCGTGCTTTGCTTCGTAGTTGAACAGGGGGCTGCGCACAGCCTTGGGGTTCCCGACGAAGGCGATGCCGTTGGCGCCACTGTCGGAAAGCAGGCAGCCTCGCACGGTGATGCGACGGTTGTAGTTGTTGATGAAAATCGTATTGCCGCCGAGTTGATCGAAATCGCAGTTCTCGATCGTGATGTCTGCCGCGCCTTCACAGACCACCGCGCCGCCGCGATACACGGTCCAGTCCGAGCGCAGCAGCGGTTCGCGATTATCCATGAAGGTGCGTGCCGCGTGCTGGAATGTCAGTCCTCGCAGTGTAATAAACTCAATGGGCTTCTCTTTGCTGCCGTGAAATTCGATCAGGTGGCGCAGTCGCACGGCTTCCACGGTGGCCGTGTCGAGACTGACATTCGCGGGCGGATAGAAATCCAGTGTTCCGTCGCGGGCGTCGTAAAACCATTCGCCGGGCGCATCGAGTTCCTCGCGAATGTTCTCGACGAAGCGGAACTGCGGGTGCATGGCGCTGGCTCGGTTGTTCTGCCAACCGCCTTGGTAGTCGAGCGATCCATCCGGCTTCTTTCCGAGAATCTTCCAATGCATATCGCCCCAGAGCGCGCTGTGCATTGCGTGGATATAGCCGCCCGCCGGGTCTGCCCAGCGCGCGGTTCGCGTTGGATCGATGGCATCAGCGGCCGAGCCATTGAAAGGATTTGCGTTGGAGCCGAAGTTCGGGTATCGCGCCATGGACTGACGCTGCCCGTTGACGAACAGCTGATCGACTGCCGCATCGCCGGCCAGTTTTGCCCGGTAGATGCCGTTGCCGACGGCGGACCATTTCAGTTTGAGCCGCTGGCCGCCGCTGAGGATCGGCTGCTCGCCGGGCGCGGCTGCGTATACGACTGGCGCTTCGCGCGACCCGGAATCAGCATCCGAAAAGACGACGGTTTCCGGCAGGTAATAGGTGCCGCCGTGAAGCAAAACGGTGACTGGACCTTGTCCTTTTGCCGAGTTTGCGGCTTTCTTGGCTGCGGCGATGCTCTGCAGCGGCTTGTCGGCCGTCCCTGAATTCGAGTCATTGCCGTTGGGGGCGACATGAAATTCAGCGGCGACCAGGTACCTCGAGGGCGGCAGCGCGGCCGAGACTGTGACGGCAAGAGCTGCAATGGCCAGGCAGTTCTTCATAGCGGGATTCCGTTCTTCGTTTGTCGGCCGAGCCTACCGGGAAGCCGGTGCATTGGTCTTCGCCGGCTCGAATTGCACTTTCCATTTCACTTCGACGGAGGCCGGGCAGCGGATCGTGGTTCGCAATAACTGGCCGTCTTGTTTCAATTCAGCCTTGATCTGCACGCCTTTGCTTTCGGTCGAGAGATTCAGCGATCTGGCTCGCCACGGCTTGTCGCCTGCGGGCAGCACGATCCGCAATTCGTAAGGGTCGTCGGCGACGATCTTGCTTGCAGCCGACAGCGTGGCAGTCGCGGCATCCCAAGTTTCTTCCGTCACATCAACGATGCCTTGGGTGATGTGACGCGAAGTGCTGAGCAGTTGCGGATGTTCGCACTTCGGGCGGACGGCCAGGATTCGGCATGATCCTCCGGCGGGAAGGTCGGCGCGGAGCTTGCCGCGAAACGGCGGCAGCAACTGGTTGGCCCAGAAATCAAAAGCCACGTACTCATCTGCGGCCGGCAGTCCGATTCGGTCTGCATCGCATTCGATAGTCGCCGGTTGCTCGCTCCAGTTGTACAGCGCCACGACATCGCGGCGAGTTGATCCGCGTGTGTCGGATACGTGCCAGATTCGCGCGGGTTGTTGTTCGAATACGTCCACCGGGCGGGACACGGCATCGTGGGACGGCATGCAGCGGCGCAAGATGTCGAGTCGTTCCGGCGGCAGTGCGGGCATCCAGTCGCTGTTGTAGAAAAGGTCTCCGGCGATCGTCGTGAAGGATGCATTCAGCCTGGCCTGCTCCAGCGGCGTGGCGGACCGGACGGAGACGCAGTCGGGATCGTTCCACCAAACTCGGCCGTTCAGGAACCAGAGTCTCGAAGCATGCGGCGCGCCGATGTGGCCGGCGCCCGTGTCGGGGCCGACTCGCATCGCGTCGAGCAGGCCGAACGAACCGCCGAGCGATCGCATGTTCTGTGAAACGCAGCAGCCGAGGAGAAACACGTCGGGCCCCGCCGCTTCTCGCACGAGTTTCGCGCCGTCCCGCAGCGCCTCGATGTTCGTCTTGTCCGGATCAGTGAACTCTGTTTCGCCAATGGAATCGTCGCGGTATCCGTCGTTGACATAGATTTGCCGTGTCGCGGTGCCCGTCCAGAATCCATCGAGTTTGAACAAACGGTATCCCCAATCGTGGGCAATACGGCGCACGGTATCTCGCACATGCGCTTTTGCGCCCTCGTTGGTAAGGTCCAGGCAGGTCCCTCCCCAATCGGTTTCAAACGGTTTGCCGTCGGGTCCTTTGGCGAACCAGTCCTGGTGGTCCTTGAAGAACGGGTCCTTGAAGTTGCCGACAAACGGCATGAACCAGATTCCCGGCGTCAGGCCGAGGTGGTCGATCTCACCTGCCATGGCTTTCATGCCGTTCGGGTAAGGGCCGCCGGATCGGTGGGTCGTGAAATTCTTGCGAGGTCCGTTGTTGTCGGTTCCTTCCTGCCAGCCATCGTCAATCTGGATGAAATCGAAGCCGAACGGCTTCAGGTTCTTTGCAGCGTATTGCGAGAGTTCCGCGAGGTGTTGCTGGTCGCATGCTCCACCGTGTTGCTCCATGTACCACGTGCAATAACCGGTTTGTCTCGGGTGCAAGTGAACGGAATAGACTTTTGCGATCGCATTAGCATAGGACTCGAGTCCGAGCCGCGCGTCATCGAAGTAGCCGATGGCAAGTGTCTCGCAAGCGGCTTCGCGGCCCGGCATGATCCGGAGTCGACCGTAGTCGATCTGTGATTGCAATCGTACTGCATTCTGTTTGACCGGCGAAAAGACGACGCCGCTTCCTCGGTCGTGGGTCAGCCATCCGGCGACCACGCCGTTGCGCTGCTGAGGCTCGACCAGGGCGAGGAACGCGTAGCTGCCGGGGTTCTTTTCCGGCTCCAGGAGTCCGCCTGTGCCAAGTGAACGGAGGGCGGCGGCCGGCACGCCGAGATCGACTTGCGCGGAAACCGTTGTAACGTGGTTCAGCACGATCGGCTCATTTCCTCGATTGCAGCGTGTCTCGCGGAACAGGACGAAGGGCACTTGCGGAAACAGCGAAATCGACTGGGTGTTGCCGTTCGAGTGTGTGATCTCGATCGACTTGCCCTGGCCGAAGATCTTGTCCGTCACGTCCGTGACTTTTGCCGTTCCGCCTCCATCGGCGAATTGCCCGTCGCTCAGGAAGACTTTTCCCGACGGCTGCGATACGACGGTGAATCGGCCATCGGATTCAGAGAATCGCGCGGTGTATTGATCGGTTGCGATCTGCAATTCCGCACGACTCGCGCCGGTAATCAGCAGTGTGAATAATCCCAGGCAAGCAATGGATGAGTGCTTCATGGCGTGGTGTTTCCCTTTTCAATTCGGTGCGGCAGCACCGCTCTGGCTGGCGGTCCCACCGCCCTATGCTACGATACGTGAAAGCGCGGGGGAATCCTGCGAATCGCTTGCGGAGTGAAGGGTGCGACCGCCTTTGCATTCCGGTCTTTTTCCATTCGGCTGGTCGAGTGTTCTGAAGCATGGATTCTGCTGCCTGTCCGCGGTGTTTCGATGGGTGGCATATCGAAGAACTGGGGGTGAGCGATGTGTCGTTACTCGATTGCGCTGGCTCTGTGTTTTGGAATACTTGCCTGTGGCGACAATTGTCGGGCATCCGAATCGCCCTTGGCGGAGAAGTACCTGCTTTCCGGGCAGTTGGCCGAGGGGCAGCGGGCGCTGGAGGCGGAGTTGCAGAAGAACGGAAGTGACGATCAGGCTCGATTCGGGCTTGGCGTTGTTCAGTTTCTGCGGGCGATTGAGCATCTGGGCCAGTCGCTGCATCGTTACGGTCTGCGCAGCGACCGCGGGCAGCAGTTGGGAGTCCCGTTTCTCCGTTTGCCGGTTCCGGTGAACGAGAACCCCGAGAAACTGACGTACGCTGCCTCGAGAAAGATCCTGGAGGAGATGATTGCGGACTTGCAGGCGGCGGATGCGACACTCGGAGGCGTGAAGAACGAGGACGTTAAGCTGCCGCTGCATCTGATTGGAGTGCGGTTTGATATGGATGGGAATGGAAATCCGGAAGAGCCGCTGCTGGCGGTGCTCAGCCGCTACATGGGAGGGCGATCCGGTGTGCGGGGTGACGACGCGTTGCAGATCACATTCGATCGGGGCGACGTAGCTTGGCTTCGCGGCTACAGCAACTTGTTGATGGCGTTTGCGGAAGTGGCGCTCGCGCATGACGGTCAGCAGCTCTTCGATCACACGGCTCACCTCGTTTTTGCCAACGTGGAAGCCAAGTATCCGTTCTTGGAAGACAAAGAGAACGATCTGACATGGAACATCGTGGACCTGGTTGCAATGATCCATCTCTTGAGGTTGCCGGTATGTGAGCCGGCTCGCATGAAAGCCGCGCTTGGACACCTGGAGCAGATGATCGTGTTGAGCCGCGAGTCGTGGAAGTGCATTCTCGCCGAGACGGATGACGATCACGAGTGGATTCCCAATCCCAAGCAGCACGCGGTGATCGGGGTTGGCGTGCAGCAGGAAATGGTGGACGGCTGGCTCGGCTTTCTCGGAGAAGCGGAGAAACTGTTGAGCGGCCAGTCGCTGATACCGTTCTGGCGCGGCCACGAGGCTCGGGGCGTCAATCTCAAGCGAGTGTTTACTGAACCTAACGATTTTGATCTGGTGCTTTGGGTTCAGGGCACGGCCGCGGTGCCGTATCTGGAAGCCGGAAATGTGACCGATAAACGCGTGTGGGAACGGTTGCAGCGGGTGTTTCGAGGCGAGTTTATCGGGTTCGCATTGTGGTTTAACTGACAGGCGTTTTCCGCGAACTCCGTGGCTGATTCTCGTGAAGCGGGAAGAGGCCACGGATAAACACGGACGATGAGGTCTTCTGCCGGGGGAGTCATCGCATGAGTTTCCGGTCGTGCAGCGGTTCGCCGGCTGGAGGCGGCAGCGTTACCTTGAGCGCGCCGGATTTTTCCAGTTCTTCGAACATGGTTTTTCGCAGAGAGGCGATCTGCTGCTGAAAGGCCGGAACGCTGATCAGGTTGTGGCGTTCGATCGGATCGGTCTGCAGGTCGTAGAAGGCATCGCAGTCCCAGATGCCGTGGTGATAGATGTACTTCCAGCGATCGGTGCGAATTGCGAACAGGGTGGGGGTCGCGGGGAAATTCCACTCCCAGTGATATTCGTAGAGGATGTGGTCTCGCCACGGTGTTTTCTCACCCAGGGCGAGGGGCCAGAATGATGCGCCGTCCATTTTGGGAGTGGCCGGCGGCTGAGCGACTCCGGCTGCGTGGAGTAATGTCGGCGCGATGTCGATGTTCTGCACGAGTTCGGTAACGACGGTGCCGGCTTTGATGCGGCCCGGGGCCCAGGCGAGGAGAGGAACGCGGATGCTCGTTTCATAAGCGTCACGCTTGTCGTAAAAGCCATGTTCGCCGAGCGCGAAGCCGTTGTCTCCCATGTAGACGATCAATGTCGACTCTTTGAGGCCGGCCGACTCGACGAACTGCAGTACCCGTCCGACGTTTTCGTCGATTGAGTACACGGCTTCGCTGTACCGGCGGAACAGGTCTTCGAACGACGGGACGGGATCGTTATCGAAGCGGCCGGTTTCCATGTGATCGACGCCGTGGATACCGAACCGGCGCTCGCGGACCCAATGTGGTTGCGTGAGGTAATTCTCCTCGGTGTTGGCCATGGTAGGCGGATATCGCACGGGCGCTTTATCGTAACGGCCTCGGTTTCGCGGCGCCGGTTCAAAGGGAAAGTGCGGCGCTTTGAAGGAGAGGTACAGCATGAAGGGACGAGTGTCTCGCGATTTGAGCCACTCGAGGGCTTGATCCGTCAGCACATCGGTGTTGTAGCCTTTGAGTTTCTGCTGTTTGCCGTTGATGTTGAGGACCGGGTCGGTGTAGTCGCCTTGCCCGCGAAAGCCGGCCCAGTGGGTGAATCCTTTGCGGGGCTTGTCGCTGTCATGGCCCATGTGCCATTTGCCGAAGAAGGCAGTGGCGTAGCCGGCGGTCTGCAGGTATTCGGGAAAGAAGCGAATGTCGGCCGGTTCGGGGCGCTGGTTGTCGACGACCCCGTGATGGTGCAGGTATTGTCCGGTGAGGATCGAGGCACGGCTCGGCGAACAGAGCGAGGTGCTGACGAATGCGTTTCTTACGTAGGCTCCTTCGCGAGCCATGCGGTCGAGGTTGGGCGTTTCGAGGAACTCCGGGGCCTCGTCCAGGAAGCCGAGCCAATCCCAGCGATGGTCGTCGCTGAGTATGAAGACGATGTTCGGGGGGGCCTGCGGCTTGGGGGCTTCGTCGCTGCGGGCAGTTGCCCATGTTATGAGCGGGAGCGTCGCGCAAATGAGGGAATATGTGAGCCCGGCCGGTTTCATATCAGGGTATCCGCAGCGGACGTTGTCGTGGGTTCAATTCGATTGGGCCATCTCATCGGGCAGTTCCGCGATAACGCGAAACCCGACGTCGTAGACTTTTTGAAACGACTCGTAGGCTCGGCGCACGGCAGATCCGGCATCGGCGGGGCGATCAGCCCATGAGCCTCCGCGCGCAACGCGGCGATCGCTGCCGGCGCCGTCGTTGCGTCCGTCATCATCGCGATAGGGATAAGGACGATACTGGGACGAGGTCCATTCGCTGACGTTGCCGATCATGTCCTTGAGGCCCCACGCATTCGGTTCGGTCTGGCCGACGTAGTCCACCACGTGCCATGCGTCGCGGAACCGTTCGTCGTGCAGCGGGAAGTTCATCTCGGGCGGGTACGGGTAGCGTATCTGCAGTGCGCTTGGACCGTCGTAGCCCATCTTGTACCAGCGAAGCGACTGGTCGGCGAGGTTTGCGTAGCGGCCGAAGTCGGTGTCCATCGTGCCGTAATAGAAGCGCGTTTGAGTTCCGGCGCGCGCCGCCCATTCCCACTGGGATTCGCTGGGCAGTTTCACTTTGAGACCCGTGCGCTGACTCAGCCACTCGCAGAATTGGGTAGCCTCCTGCCACGAGACGCGGGCCACGGGTTGGTCGGGGTGGTTGGCAATATGGCCGGGAACGACGCGATCGAGAGAGTGCATGTCGATATAGCGGGTGTCGTGATTCGGATTGAAGACGGAGAACTGAGCATTGGTCACTTCGGTGACAGCCATCCAGAATGGTTTGGCGATGCGCACAACGGCGCGCGGGCGTTCATCGGGTGCGCCGTCGAGGCTGCCCATCACGAACTCGCCGGAGGGTATTCGGACCAGCGTGAGCGTGAGGCCGCCGCCGAGATCGAGTTTCTTTTCGAGGCTGCCGGGACCTGCCTGCTGCGACTGGCGGGCTTGTTCCTGTGAGACGGGGAAGCCCTGTGCGGTCAGGCCGTCTTGCGGCGTCGGCTGTTCGGGCGGGGGTGCTGTGAACTGTACGGTTGCGCGTTGCTGGAAAGCTTTTTCTGCGGCGAGGAATTCAGCTTCCGGATCGGCGTCGGTATTGGCGAAGGCCTTGGCGAGTTCGCAGCGGCGTTGTTGCTGGTTTTGATTTTGGAACGGGGGCGGGTTCCAGCTTCCGGCCCGGGGAACATTCAGGTCGATCCAGCAATACAGTCGCTGCCTGGCTTCGCCGCTGAGATCGGAGAGTTTCAGGCCATGGTGGCCCTTTTCGAGCATCTGGACGAGAGGGCTGGTCGAGGCGTGGTATTCCATCGGATTGAGCAGGGCCATGTCGCTTTCCACGCCTGGTCTGTGAATATAGGGATGAAGCGTGTCGTAAGCGATGTCTGGCTTGCTGAAGCAGGGGCGGCTGCGTGGTCCGACGGCGGCGGGTTCCTGGTGGCAGCCGGCGCAGTACTTTTCGAGGACGGGAAATACCTCGTGCGCGAAGGCAAACGGGCGGGGCGGACCAAGCCACGGTTCGAGCGACTGGGGGGCACGACCGTTTGCGAGAGTGCGTTTTGTCGGCAGCGTGCTGCCGCGTCCTTCGTGGCAGCCGACGCATGAGACATGTTCGCCTGGCATTCCGACGAACCAGCTGCGCATGAGTTGGACGGCGCGCCCTTCGTGGTCGAGAGGCTGAATCGAGACGGGAGTGTTGGCTGGTATTTGGAAAAAGGCAGAGCCGTCCGGTTCGACTCGAGATGTGCCGATAACGCGTTTAATGTCCCAACCGGCCTGGGTGCCGACGAGTGGGAAGCCTGCCTTGCCGTTGTATCCAAAGTGGTAGGAGAAGATGCGCAGGCTCTTCACGGTTCCGCGCGGAACGTCCTGCAGGCCTGGGCCGCTGTAGATATCGGCGATGTGAACTTCGGCCGTTCTCGCGTCGGTCTTGATTCGGTCGGGTATCCTTGGCGGGCGGACGCGGGGGGCGAGCAATTGCGGTTCGAACAGTGCGGAGTCTTCGAACTCGGCGATCAGTGTCTCGTTATCGAAGATATCCACGAGATAGATGCCCCACAGGCTTTGGGGCATGGGCTTCATCGATACCAGGAAGTACTTGCTGCTGAGGGGGGATGGGTTCGTGGTGAGCGCCGGGCGTTCCTTGCGATAAACGTGTCCCACGATTGCATCACAAACTGTGCCGGGGACGGTCTTGCCATGGCCTGGAATCAACTGAACGAAACCCGTCTGTGTTGCCGGCAGGATGTCGGGTGTGACGGCGATCGGTTCGCCTTCCTTACCCCATTCCTTCGATGTGGGACGGAAGTGAAACGGATAGCTGCCTGCCAGTCCCGGATCGAGGATGGCAAGACGGCCGCAGTCGCCGAAGTCGTGGTGGCCGCTGATGATGCCGACGAGTCGCGTCGGATGATCTGGCACTGCTTTTGCGAAGCGGAAAGCGGTGGGGAACCACGAATTGCTTCCGTGCAGCGCAAGTTGTCCGGTGCCGTCGGGGTTCATGCTCATGCGGCGTCGCGCGAAGTAGTGCGGGATATCGCTGTATTCCCAGCGTTGGTACAGCACGCGGCCGTCGTTCAATACCGTGGGATCGTTGTCGCTATCCTGGTCGAACGTCAGTTGTCGCAGCGAGCCATTGGTTGGATCGAGCAGAAAGAGGCTGGATATCTGTCCGTTTCCATCCAGGCATGGCAGGCCGAAGTAGCTGGCCGTGGAGCAGAGCACGATGCGGCCGTCGGGCAGGTAGCAGGGATCGAAGAAATCGAGGTCAGGAAAACCGGTGGGAGTCAGTTGCTTCAAGCCGGTTCCGTCGCTGCGGATTTCGTACACTGCCCATCGCGAGTTGGCATCGATGCTGGAGAAGAGCATGCGATCGGCGGAGAAGTCCAGCCGTGCATCGCGGAGAATCTGCCCGTTGGCTGGTTTATGGATCCGGTCGAGCTTAGGCTGGCCGCGCAATTGTGAGAGGACAGCGATTTCGTTGTCCCAGTCTCCACGTGAGATTGCCGTGTGGTTCAGGTAGTTGGCAGGCACGAATCCGGCATCTGCGCCGGTGACGTTTCTTGCTTGCCCGCCGGAGAAGTTACGACGGACAACCACGAGCCGATCGGCGTCCAGCAGCGGATTGGAAAGCAGGATTTCCCGAACGCTCGACAGCAGCTTCTCGGTGAGTTGACCGTCGTCGGGAGTCCCGTTGGCCAGGGAAGTCATCAGGTTGGCTCGTTCTCGCTCGAGACTTTCCAGCGAGTTTCTGTGTGCCGTGCCCTGGTATCGGCCGGGGAATTCTCGTTCCATGTCGTCGATTGCGTTTCGCACGGCCGTGAAGTTGAGTCGTTGCAGCGCTGCGATACGGGACTGGATTTCCGCCTGCCGAGCTTTCTGGCGGGCTCGTTCAGCTCGCTGTTCGGGAGTGAGGCGAGGCAGTTGCCAACCTGCGGGCATTGCAGCGGATGATTTCATTCGAATCGCGCAGATGTGAGGGAAAGGTCCCTGGCATTCGAGTCGGATGATGTGTTTTCCGCGATCGATGTGCAGCGTGCACTGCGGTTCCCATTTTGCCGAAGACGTGGACCATGCGCCGGTGACTCCCGCAAAGCCTGTATGCACGGTCTTTCCGTCGAGTTGGATCTGAACCGGTCGCGACGAAGCGGCAGCATACAGGGCCGAGAGCGCGAAGTCCGCGGTGATGGGTAGGTCTATCTCGTATTCGGTCCAGTTCGGCAGTTGGCCACCGTTCCAAATGCACGAAGGCCCATCCGCGTATTCTTGGCCGTTGAGGCTGACGCGAGCGTTGCCGTCATCGAAATCGCGTGCCTCGATCGTGAATTCCGCCTCATCGGCTGCAGCCGCGATCTGCAGCGACAGGAGCAGTGCGACAACCATCGCGCCCATGCGTTCCCCTCCGCGACTATTCATGACTCCCCCGCCTTTCGGTGACAGACGGTGACAGACACCCACTCGGATTGTAGATCGATGATAGACACCCATCCAGCAATGGTCGCTCTCCTTCCGCCCACAGACACCCACACCCCCACCTGCAGACACCTCGCCTACAGACACCCACACGGCGCCCAAAGCGATAACAGACACCCACACGGCGCCGGCGTGAGGAGTGTGGGTGTCTGTGTCCGGAAGGGGCCGGAGGAGGATGGGTGTCTGTGTGCTGAGGGAAAATCGCGCGGAGCAGGCGCGGGGCAGCGATCAGAGCGTGACCGGAAGGCCATCAGGGAGGAGAGTTCGCGCAGAGAGAGCGCAGAAGGGTGGAGGGGGCAAGGGGCGGCGAAGGGGGCAGAGACGGGTGTCGGCTCAGCGATAGGCGACGGCGGCGTGTCGCACGCCCTGGAACCAGCGGCGGCCAGCCTCGCGGGCGCGGTCCATCATCAGCGCGGCACGGCCCGCCATCCGCCGGAAACGGTGGGGAAAGTGCTCCACCGTCTCCGCGAACCGGTCCGCCACGATGCCCAGCCGCTCCAGGATCGGAGCCAGGTCCGCCGGGATCACCCCCGCCTTGTCGGGCTGCGACTGACGGCCCACCCAGTCCAGCAACCGCGCATAGTCCGTCAGCGTCATCTCCAGCAGGCCCTTGTCCGAAGCACGCAGCCCCCCTTCGTGCGGCATGTCGCCCAGGTGATGCGATTCCAGCGTCAGCGGCGCCAGCCAGTCCGCAGGCCGTCGCGCGAAGAGGTCCGCAATGATCTCCTCGGGTGTGCGGGGAGGCTGCTCCAGACGCAGGCCGATCGAGGAAAGGAACGAGCTTTCCGGCGTCGCCGCCTCGCCCGCGCGGATCTGGTTCAGATCCACGTACAGGCCGCACGTCAGCAGCGACGGTTCGTCCGTCACCTCGCGGCAGGAGAAGCGTCCCTCGAAGAAACACCCCGTCGTCTCGTCTTCCCGGTTGGCCCGCCGCGCGATGTACTCGCACAGCGTCCTCATGAACCAGGAGATGTCCGACAGCCGCCGTCGGATCTCGGCGATCTCCAGGGCGTTCTCGGCCAGCGCCTGGACCTGTTCCTCCGTGGGCTCGATCCACTGGCCGTCCAGCACACGGCGTCCCGGGAACATGCGCAGCCAGCGGCGGGCCACTTCCCAGTTGCCCATGCGTTTGACCAGCCGCGGGATGGCGCGCAGCACCAGATGCAGATGGTTGCTCATCACGCTGAAGAAGCCCACATCGATGGAGAAGTTGGCGGCCA
>CAIPEB010000359.1 GCA_903863885.1 uncultured Planctomycetaceae bacterium
GCCACGCCTGTGAGCGATGGATGGCGGACGACGAGTTCCCAATCGATCGGGCAACGATAGTGCGACCTTCGCCGCTCGCCGCCGCGAATACCCCCAGCACTCCGACGACAAACGATCACGCCGAAGGTCGCCGGGACTGTTCATTCGCGAGGCTTTGTAGCCGAGGTGTGCGCAACACACTGCGCCTTCAACGGGCTGCTAAGGGTCACCTGTTTTCAGCCTCCCTACAAACTCGGCAAAAGAATCTGCCACGTGATAGCAGTTCTCGTATCCCCAAGGTTTTGGAACAAGCCTGCCTTCGTCGCGCAGCCGAAAGAACTCCGCGACAGTCACATCTAAAGCTGTCCACTGTGCCAATCGTTCCCGATCCCAGTAGTACCTCATCTCGGTGTCAAGCGAGTAGACGTGCCCGTGATCTAAACCGGCGATGGACAAGCACGTTGTGGCACCAAAGTCTCCGTATCCGATAGAAATCATATTACGAGGTACAACTGTTGAGTCCAAAAGCTCAATGATCTCGTCAACCGAAAATAGACAATTAAGCCCGTGATCACCAAAGGGTGTCGGCTGTGAGCACTCAACCCACGCCCTAAGCTCTCCTCCTCCGGTCGACAATAGGAACTCCCGATAATCATCGGGAAGCGAGACCCCGATTAGCGACTCGATGTGTTCAATTCGTTCCACCGAAGGAATCGGCCGATTCGGCTTGAAACCGATTCGCATCAATTGGGCATTGCTGAACATATGATCCGCCAAAGCGATTTGACTCTGTCAGAACGCAGGGTCCGGCAATCGGAATGCGATTCTCTTGCCTGGGTGTCGGACAGCAAGCCGAGTTCGACAAGAGCCATCCCCGAACGCACCTCCCGGAAAGCGCCCGTCTGACGAAGACGCTTTGCTCGGTTAACGCTCTCGCCGACGCGTCGCCCCGTCCGCATTGTTGTCCGTCTTCGCTCGCTAACCACCGCTCCCGACTGCCGACGTTTTCCACACGGCATTCCCGCCAGCCCGCGTGTGAACACCAGCGACGACCGCCACCATGATACACTCTCAGTCTCCCAGAACGCTGTCGGGCATTTTCCTACAACGGCGGAACGGCCTTGCCAACGTGTGGACAAGGCGTTGATCTTGGCGAAAGTAGCCATGTTCACGGGATGGCCTGCCCGCTTTCGTGCTGCCTCGCGGCCGGCGTCGCGACGGATTACTTATCTCCGGTCTGGCGGTTCGGCGGCGGCAGTGGGTGGTTGACTTCTTGCTAGTCTTGCGAACAAAAGGTCACGCCGAAAGACGGTGGGCACATGAGGGCGTCGGAATTTCCACGGAACGTCCCGTGTGAGGCTGGGCGGGGAGGGCCGATCGGCTGGCCGATTCGTCAGATCTGTTTAAGTTCGGGCATGGTTTCGGAAACGGCGTCCACGTCTATCAGCATATATCCGTTGTTCTGTCGTTTCTTCATTGTGCCGTCGTTTTCGGCCTCAGCATCGACGATACGCTGCATGGATCTTCAACGCCAAGGGCACGGGCAAATCCTACGGCAATTGGGATTACCCAAAAAGGCGAATCATCGTCGAATGGTGCTGGATAGCCCGACAGATTGTACAAGGTCTTCGCGCAGATTTCCTCGAAACTGTATTGATGCTGAAGAAGCTGGTCATTCGCTTTATCGGCACGAAGCGTCTTTCTGCGGATGCGATCGAACAGGTCATGTGCCCTACGCCATTGCGTCCGATCCGCAGCCATGTCTATCAATTCTTTTAGTGTCGATGCATCTTCGCAGCATGGAAGGAAGAACTTGGCCATCTCGGTGATTGATGCGGCAACAGATTCGTCAGATGACATGGCTTGGGCTTCGATACTTGGGCGACGGAACTTTGTGATTCTCCCGCCGGCGGTGTACCTTTGTACTTCGTTACGATGGCTGCTCGTGCGGCATGACGCTCCATGTGAACAACCGCGACTCTAAGGATTGCACGCCTTCAGGTCAAACATTTGCGGTCGACGGTCCTGATCGACACTGCGGCGTCATGGCCCAGTTCAACGCCACCATGATACTCCCATAGCCGCCCGCACGCTTTCCGTATTCGACATTGCCCACGAACCACCGGCCTGCGTCCTCTCGCCTTCCGGCCGCCGAGCCACGCCTGTGAGCGATGACGGCGGACGACCTCCTCCCTCCTGACCTTCTTGACGCAAGGTGGGCCCGTTCACCAGGGTGGTTCTCTTCATGGCTCCCATTATACCAGAATCGAGCAAACGCTATGCAGACAGAATATGCCACTGGCGCGATGCTTCCTCACACAGAGCACTCAAGCACACCTTTGCTTCCGCTTCAATCATTACACGCTCGTCGCCGGTGCTCGGCGCTCGTTCCAACCTGTTCAACATTGTGTAGAAGACTTCGCACTCGATTGCGGTTTCATAGTTGTCCGACAACCTCCCCAAGTCCCCGAGACACGTTTCAAGGCTGATCTGGCCACGCTCGTAGCGCAGCCATACGTACCCAAGCACGGCGTCCTCGACATTCGGTTCACGCAAACCATGACGCTCCTTTCCGGCCTCAGACGCGAGAATCGCCGCCAGTGACTCGCAGTCATTTGCAAGGCTTAGCTCAATTATCCATGAATTCGGTGCGTTCGATTCTTGGATACGCTTGTCGGCCCACGCCTTCCAGTCTGCCGGCTTGGCGAACGCTGAGCGCGCCGCCGCCAGCCAATACAAGGCGTAGTGCGTGTGGTCGGTGTTGGATGCGTTCGCCGTCATTGGGGTGTCTCCTGGTGCAGTCCAGGAAATGGTCTCTCGCGTTGCCCAGTGATGGGATTTCGAGTGTGGTAGTGAGGGAGCGTGTGTGGCCCCTACAAAATCGTTTCCATTTTTCGGCGACTCATTCGTAGGGCCCTGGACCTCCGGGTGACGGGCAGTAAGCCGAGTTCGACAAGCCATCCCCGAACGCACCTCCCCGCCCGCATTGCTGTCCGTCTCGGTCGCTCGATTTCCGTCGCTCTCGCTTGGCCTGCCGCCTTCCCCACGTCGCCGAGCCAGTCCGCCTGTGAACACAGCCGGCAGACGCCACCATGATACACCCACAGCCGCCCGCACGCTGTCCGTATTCGACATTGCCCACGAGCCACCGGCCTGCGTCATCTCGCCTTCCTTCCGCCGAGCCACGCCTGTGAGCGATGGAAGGCGATCACACCTCGGAGTCCCAACTACCCCGCGGCGATTACTCCTGGGGTTCCGTTGACAATAGGACGAGCCGAAAGGCGGTGGGCACAGGAGGGCGTCGGACTTTCCACGGAAAGGTATGTGCGGGGCTGGGCGGAGATGGCGACCTACCGTCAACAGAGATTCTGCCAGTCGACGGTTCGGCAGCGAATGCGACAACCCGAATTGATGCGATCAGCCGTCCAAACAATACAGCGACCACACGACGCAATAAGTGCTCGGTCGAAAAACACGGTCTGCTCCTCTAAACGATTCCTGTTGCCGAACGTTTCGATCAGTGGAGCGGCAAGATCACATGCAACACGATATCGGGTCCGCCGGAAAGAGTGCCCTCGCCCGAGTTGTCTACGCCATCAGCTCCTATGCTGTAGACAGAGTATTCTTTTTCGGTGACTCGGTACTTCAGCGGTTCACCGGTAAACGGGTCGCTGGGTACTCGCTCCAGGTAACGCGGAACCAGGTTTTGGGGGCTATCGGGAAGCAGGGAGGTATCTCGTCGATGAAGTTCCGCTGCGATGGCCAGATCCGCGCCATCCTTCGCGACCGTGCCAACTGCATTGGCCTCGAACGCGTAATATAGGGCCTCCAGAATTTCCGCTGAGAGCGGGTAGCAAAACGCGGCCAGCGGGCCTGTATTCAAAGTCGCCTCCATTGACTTTTTGACCTCCAGGGCAGCCGTCCGTCGGGCCGGCCACGGTTGCTTGGCGGCGGAAAGGTATCCTCGCATCACTTGTAGGTAGAACGAAAAATCAACCATCGATCCTTTGACTTGTTTCATTTCGTACGTTTTCACGTCAGGCAGCGGCGTCTTGCCTTGGAAAGTCAGAATGCTCATGACACGCTCGCCGAGCAAGGCATCGTACAGGCTGGAATCCATGTCGTATGCTCGGACCAAATCGCGGAGTTCCTGCAGATCGGCTGGTGTAATTTGGCGACAGGGGAGGATCTCCAGCAGTGAGTCGATGGCGCGAAGAAGGCACTTCTGTCGCACTAACTGGGCTGCCAGCGTCGGATGCCGATTCAGGCTTTGTGCTGCCGTGAGCAGAGTGCGGATCGACTCGACCGATCTGCCCGGTGCCTTAAATTGGTATGAGGAAGCTTCGATCCGAAGCAAGCGGCCGGCGTCATCACCGAGCTTACAAACGACCGGCATGTCCATGGCGTGTCCCGAATGAAAGCTCGTAGGGTAGCGGGCGTTGCCGCCTTGGCGAGCGGCCTCGTGAAGACTCTGTAACGCCACGCGGTTGTTGTCCAATAAGGGCTGAGTCTGAGTTTGCGTGAAGTCCATCCATGGCAGGCCGTCGGAGTCCATTGCTGTGCCGCCTTGGCGTGGCGACTGCGCGGGTAGATTTACCGATTGAATGGCTCGGATCCAAGCTTGCGTACTGTCCGTCGCGCCGGGCGGCAGTCGGTAGTAGGTCTCCAGCTCGTCAGGTGTTATCGGTTCTCCGAGTTCTCGCACACGCGCGAGTTCTTCGTTCACTTCTCGACCAGGCTTCGTCAAACGCCGAGCTACTGTCAGGCCGCCGGCGACCATGAATATAACGACCAGTATGGCGACGACCACGCCGATGGCCGTCTTGTTTAGCTGAATGCGGATGGGAGGCCGCGTGGCCGGAATATGCCTCCGAAAGGACGGCAAGTGCATGGAGTCCGACGCCGGAAAGTGGGGAGAACCGAGCCCCATCGGGTCGGCGATGCGGGTTGGGAATCCCGTGACGCTGTTTGTTTCCGCGACACGCAACGGTCCGCTGCACGCCGGACACCGCACGGTGTTTCCAATTAGATGCGGTTGTGCCCGAAATCGCTGGCCGCATGCGCAAGTCACGATGACGGGCTCAGCCTTGGGAATCCCAATTTGGCTGCCGCATGCCGGACACGCGACCCGCGTGCCAGCCAAATGTGCGGCAGCCCGAAAACGCTGACCGCAGATGCAGGTTACGATTTGTGACATCGCTCGAACTCTGAACGCACGCGGTTAACTCGTATTAGTGCAAAGTTGCTGAACGTTTCTTTACATAACTCAACCAGACTTGGGTCACGCCTTGGTTGGGGCGTGCTGGTGCTACGGGTACGTGTTGCAGTCTCGCAGCAGCCGGTCCGGTGGCCAGCTTGTCTCGAGTTTAAGGAGCCTCGACCACAGCCCTCGGTGTAGCGGTTGGGTCAATCAACGACTGAACTTTTGCGACAAGCCGTTGATCAGTGCGATCACGCCGGTGACAAACATGATGGGGGGATACAGGTAGATCCACCCCGCCAGCAGTCCCAGGGCAAACCAAAGTATGGATCCCGCAATCATCGCGATACCAGAGACAATCTTTCCCGTGGCCCAAGCATCCAAATCCTTATTCTTCTTGGTTACCTCGGTGCGTGCTGAGAACAGGATTTGATTGGCATGATTCGCGTGAGCCGGCGATAACGCGACGCCAGCGAATTGGGAGGGTGGCTTCGGTAAATCACCCCACAGGTCGTCCACGGCGCTTGCCGTGTGCGATGCGGTGGCTTGCGTCGCCGATGCCGCAATAGAGCCACACGGTATATGCAGCGGCCGGTTGCACATGGGACATTGCACTTGCGTGCCGGCGAGGTGCGGCTCCGCCCTGAAACGCTGACCGCACAAGCAGGCGACCACTTGAGGAGACGCCGCGGTCGTCGGACGCGGAGGTACGGGAATTGCCAGGGGAGAACCACAAGACGGACAACGGAGCTGCTTGCCTGCGAGATGTGGCTGAGCCCTGAAGCGTTGGCCACACGTACATCCAACTTCGATCGCCACGGCAATCTCTCCCGGTGATGGGCTGGAAGTTCGGACGAGTCAAGCAGCTTCGATTCGCGAAGCGGCACTCACCTCGCTCTTCTGCTGAGTGCATCCGCCAGTTTGTGTTGACTGGACCACACCTCGCCAGTCTGTCAACAAATCAAATCTTCACGGAGAGCGAACATTATCAACACAGGTCATGGGTTGCTGCAATACTGCTTCAGCTTATGTTCTTTTGAGTCGCTCTTGGGCTCGGCGCGCGTTCGCTGCACGACAGTTAACGGATCAGGCGAGTTGGGATCAAGCACTGACCAGATCTGCGGGGCAGACCACATCTGAAGACGTTGCCCGAATTCTCGCTGCCTGGACTCAGATCCCATCGGACGCGCGGGAGAGGCTTCTAACGAGCAACCGAACGCCGCAAGGTACGGTGGTGGGCTGATCTGCCAGTAGCCAGCACGTCAGTCTTCGCAACGCTCAGCATGGCGTCAGGCAAATAGCCAAGACGATTCGCTTCACGTCTGAATCGCCCTCTCGGCCACTTCTAGCCGATTTCGCCGCCCGCCGGAAATCATCGAAATTCCAGCCGGATTTCGGCCCGACCGCGCTTGAGTTGTTGCGAAACCCATGGCTCCATGTGTGTCGTCGCAAGACGAATTTACGAGCCCCGAACACACGGAGACGAAACCATGAACAGCCGCAAGAACGCAAAGCCGAGATTGAACGCCGAAGCCGCCTACGAGAACGGCCATTTGATCGCCCGCGACCTGCTGGAACGAATTGGCGAGC
>CAIPEB010000360.1 GCA_903863885.1 uncultured Planctomycetaceae bacterium
CGGGTCAAGCCGGGCATGACCTTCGACGCCTGGGGCACGCCGTTCAATCCCGGCCAGACCTGGTGGGAGCCCGGACGGGCGTGGATGGTGTACCAGGCCCGCTGCCACGCGATGTTGCAGCAAGGTCGTCCGGTCGCCGATATCCTGACGCTCGCCCCGTTCGCGCCGGGCCAGGATGCCTGGGGGCCGCCCGCCGGGATCGCACCGGTCCATCGCCAATACAACTACGACCTGTGCGCCGAGGAAGTGTTTGTCCAACATGCGCGCTGCGACAACGGGCAGATCGTGTTGCCGGGCGGAGCATACCCGATTCTCCATCTGGTCCACTGCGACAAGCTCCGACCACAGACCCTGACCCGCATTGCTGAACTAATTGAACGTGGAGCGACCGTCGTCGGCCCGAAACCGACGGGCTGTTCCGGCCGAGAGGGCTATCCGGACAAAGATCGCCAAATGCGGGAGATGGCCGATCGCCTTTGGGGCAAGGTGGACGGAAAGTCCGCGACCGAGAACCGCGTGGGCCAGGGCCGAGTCGTCTTCGGACGTCATCCGAACGACGTGCTCAAGGAAGTCGGCCTGCCGCCCGACGTGAATGCGACCACCCAGAACATTCACTGGACCCACCGGCAAGTCGGTGAGACGGACATATATTTCTTGAGTAACCAGGACGCCGAAGACACGCAGACGGAAGTCACGTTTCGCGTGACGGGCAAGATGCCCGAGTTGTGGGATCCGGTGGCGGGCGAGATGCGGCCGCTGCCGGAGTTCCGTTCCAGCGAAACCACAACGGCGGTCCCGCTACAGTTCGCGCCTCACCAAAGCTACTTCGTGGTCTTCCGCACCGGGCCCGCGCGCATGGAAGGCAAGAACTTTCCCGAGCTGTCGCCCGTCGCGACTATCGCCGGGCCATGGGAAGTGAGTTTCGATCCCAAATGGGGCGGTCCGGAAAAGGTGACATTCGAGAAGCTTGAAGACTGGACGGCTCGCCCGGAAGAAGGCATCAAGTACTACTCTGGGACGGCGGTTTACTCCTGCCAATTTGAAATCTCAAAACCGAAATCTGAAACCTTCCTAGATCTGGGCGTGGTGAAGAACCTCGCGGAGGTGTCCCTGAACGGCCAACCGTTAGGCATCGTGTGGTGTCCGCCGTGGCGGGTACGGATTCCCGCTGGCGTACTGCGGGACAATCGCAACGAACTGGAGATCCGCGTGACCAACACCTGGGTCAATCGTCTGATCGGCGACGAACGCCAGCCGGACGATGCCGCCTGGTCCGAGGAATACCCTAATCCCGCATTTTCGCCCGCCAACACACACACCCGATCGCTTCTGAGAGAGCCGGAGTGGCTGGCAAAAGACGGTCGCCGTACTGCCCAGGGCCGCTACGCTTTCGTCACCTACAAACACTTGAAGGCCTCGGACAAGTTGCAGGAGTCGGGCTTGCTGGGGCCCGTGTGGTTTCTGAGGGAGCAATAGCTATCCCGCCCGATGTACCCGGCGGACTATCGCGACTACAGATGCCGCTTCGGGACCCGCCAGCCTGTCGGGCAACATCGACATCACTGGGCCGCTCGTCCAGGGCACGCCAGAGGATGTCGAACGGGACATTCGAGAACACATGGACGTTCTCAAGCCCGGTGGCCGCTGGATTTCCGGCTCCAGCTGAGTTGCCTGTCACGATATTCGGAAGTTGAATCTTAAGTTCGCCAAGGAGAACGATTGGGGCTACACGCGCATCCTTGGAGAACTCAAGAAGCTGGCCATCCATTCGGTCACCCGAAACACGGTCAAGAACATCCTGAAGGCGAATGGCTACGATCCGGGTCCGCGACGTGGCGTGGGCACTTGGGATGAATTCCGGAAGATCCACGCGGTCACCTTGTGGCAGTGTGATTTCCTATCCAAGCGAGTCCTGACGCCAAAGGGGTTTCGCCACCTGTTCGTGCTTGTGTTCCTGCACGTGGAATCCCGCCGGGTGTTCATTCCGCCGGCGACGTACAATCCGAACCAGGCGTGGATCGTACGCCAGGCGGAGGCTTTTGCCGACCACGTACAAAAAGAAGGACTCGAAGCGGACATCGTGATGCACGACCGAGACACCAAGTTCACGAAGGCCTTTGACGAGACACTGAAATCCCACAAACTGCGTCCCCATCGATCCGTGTTTCGTTCTCCGAACACGGTGGCCTACGTGGAACGGTTCATTCAAACGCTTCAGCAGGAGTGCCCAGAGCTTCTTGACGACGAGATCGAAGTCGGTGAATCGATTCGAGCTTGATCTCGGAGGCCACCTTGTGGGGTACCCGCTTCGCATAGAAAGGTGCCCGCCCTGGTGCCGAGCCGATGCGCGAGGTGCCCGTATTGGTGCCATTCAGCTGCCATCGAACCAGTTCAGTTGGCATCAATCTGCAGCGAAAGCGACCGCAAGACATCGGTCTGGAATCCGATAGCCGGGCGTGCGCAACTGGCGGACGGTTCGGGGTTTGCGGACGTAAGTCCTGAAACAGCAAAGGCCAGGCGATTTCTCGTCTGGCCCTTTTTTCAGTACACCCCACTGGGCTCGAACCAGTAACCTTCGGTTCCGTAGACCGATGCTCTATCCAATTGAGCTAGGGGTGCGTAGCGACAGTCTCCGACCGAAAAAACGGCCGGCCACCTCACTGCGACGAAGCGATTGTAACGTATCGACCGTTGATGGAAAAGCGTTCCTGAAAAACGCCACGAAATGGCCGAATTCGGACCGGATACTGCGAAACGAAATCCGCAGAACATCCGGCTAAATTGCAGCTTACGACAAATCGGCCCTTGAGCAATAACCCGCCCGAAGCCGCCGCCGGCCAGTGAGCCGGGCCCGAGGCCCTTCCGCTCAGAACCCCAGGCCGTGGCCCCGCAGTTCGCTCGTCGCGACCGTGCCGTCGGTGATGCGAAACATGCCGGGAAAGCGGTCATCCCATCCACGATTTCCTGCGGGACAGTATTGCCGGCCGTTCCCTTCGATGGCCGCGATTGTCGGAATCCGCGCAGCCAGGCTGGCCGAGTGGAGAAATGAAGCTCCGATGCAGGTCAAATCCTGCACGCACAGGAACAGGTTGTATTTCTGGGCGGCCGCCCCCATCAACAACGCTTCGCTGTGGCCCTTGCAGGCCTTCAGCGCGACACCCGAGTATCCCTGCTCCCGCGCAAGCTGAAGGCTCTCGAAATCGATCAGCGACTCGTCAATCACAACCGGCTTGATCCGAGCGGCCGCGTGCATACGGTTTTCAGGAAACGCTCGCAGGTCGCGATGAGTGGGCTGCTCAATGTACTGAACCCGATCAAGCGCATGCGGTGACTGTTCCTGCAGCTTGGCCAAGAAGTCCAACACATACTGCACGTTCGGGCATCTCTCATTGAAATCAAGCGAGTAGTTCCACGCTCGGCAACCGCGCGCTGCCTGAGCCTCGGCAGCCACTTGTTCGACAGCACTTACGCGATCCACGTCCCAGGCCAGGTTGTCTCCCGCCAATTTGATCTTCAAGTGCGTGAGGCCGTTGTAGCCGATCCACTCGCCCAGCGTCTCGGGCAGACCGTCGCCGAGTCGCTTGGGCAATTCGGCCTCCGTCAACGGATCCAGCGCACCGACGAGGTGATACAGCGGAATCGCCGGTTTGGGTTCAGCCAGCGTGTACCGGTCCAGATACTCGCCCGCAAACTCCGCGGTCAGATAGTGCGACAAGTCGCGCTGAACATACTCCGCACCGAGCAGTTGATAGGAGTTCGCCTGGTGCACCTTGCCATAGCCATCGTGCAAGGCCGCTTCGAGCGGACTGGCCGCCACCAGTTGTGCCAACCGCGGCATCGGTTCGGCCAGTGACCTGTCCCGCGTCAGTTTGTCGTTGATCGCCGCGTGCCGCTGGCTCAACTCGTGCGTGATCTCCAGCGGGTGCCCGCAGCTGCGGAACCGCCGCGCATCCTCGGCGCAGCATTCAGCAAAAGCAACCATCGCCGCCAGGGTCTGATCGCCAGGAACTGCTGCACTCGGCCAGGCCCACGCGTTGCCCATCGGCATCGAACCGCGGCCCACAGCGCGACGTCCGCCGGCTGTTTCCAGTTCGACCTCGACGTCCAGCAACAGCACATCCACAACCACCCTGCCGCCGAACTTGATCGGAACACGGTAGTCGAAACGCTGCTGGAACGTGCGCACGTCACGAATGTAGACATCCGTCGCTGGGCTCATGGCAAGTCCGTTGGGCAAGAGGTGGTGACGCCTGACAAAGCGGCCATCTTATCCGCGTTTCGTGCGTTCCACCACGTCGCCAACGGTCCGATGAGCAGCTAGACCAAGCCCTTGCGAACCGCCCAGACGGCTGCCTGCGTGCGATCGGTCACCCCGATCTTGTACAGGATGTGCTGCACATGCTCCTTGACGGTCTCGTAGCTGATGTGCAGTATCTGCGCGATCTGCTTGTTGGTCGACCCTTCGGCCAGCCGAGCCAGCACCTCGGTTTCCCGCTGCGTCAGAGGCACCTCGATATCCGTTCCCAATCGAGGCGCGGCGAGAGCGCCGGTAACCCGACGAAGCGATTCACGCGTCCAGATGGAGCGTCCGACGCCGACGTCCCGGATGGCCTGAATAATCTCCGCACTGCCTGCGCTCTTGAGGAGATATCCGGCTGCTCCCAACGCCACTGCCCGTGCAACGAACGTCGGATTGTCGTGGGCCGTGAAGATCAGCACCGCCAGCTTGGGCAACTCGCTGCGCAATCTCGGCAGCACATTCAACCCGTCGCCGTTCGGCATGACAATATCCAACAGCAATACGTCCGGCAACAATTCTGTGGCCAGCCGAATCACCTCTTCCCCATTCGCTGCTTCGCCCACCACCGCGATGTCGGTGTCTCTCAAAAGCTCCCGCAGTCCCTGTCGAACCACTTCGTGATCATCAGCCACCAGGAGTCTAATGGACATCTTGCCACCTTCGTGGTTAAGAACCCTTGATCCGCCTGCACCTGTATTTGAATATCGCACGAGCAACCTGAAATCGATAGGTGAATGGGGTGGGTAAGACAGAACTAATCCACTGGGGTACATTCCCACCAACACCGGGAATGCAGTTCGAACATAGCTCACGGCATTTGCCTCAAGACGTTTCCGCATAGGCGGTAAGGCGGATTTTCTCCGCAGAGATTCCCGGCGAACGACTCACCGCCCCGAAAGCACCCCACCGCCTTGGGATGGGGCCACATGGGGAAACAACGCCACGCCCACTCGGCACTCTTGAAGCGCGTTCGAACGAATCAGGATGCCGGAGGCGGACTGTCGGAAGTCCGGAGCCAGAGGAAGGCTCGACTTTCCCGAGACTCCCGACTATGCCAACTGCGCATGCACTGGAGATACACTGGCGGAACGCTGCCGCGCAGTGCATGCGAGCAAACAAGAGAACGCCGTCCAATACGGCGGCACGGACCTCGGGCGATCCCGCAACCCGCAGATGACTGCGAGCAAAGCATGCGGATCGCGCGCAAGACCAGTCCCGCACACTCCAGGCCATGGAGTGCGGACGCGAGGCCGTGCATTCAGAACCCCTGCGACCGAAGCCCGGGCAACTACTTGCCCTGCAGTTCCAGATCGGCCTTGTAGGCCTTCTGAGCTGCCGCCTCGTTCGCGAGTTTGAACTCCGGTCCCGGCGCAAAGTATTGCACGTCGTCGTACAAATAGTACGGACTAGGCAGCGTCTGGCCACCGACCGAAACCTGACACCCTGTGCTGGCCAGGGCCATCAGGCTCATTGCACCCAGTACCGCTGCCAGCCAACGTTGCGACCTGTCTGAATTCATCATCCGTCCTTTCCCTAGAACCGGATTAATCGTCACATCTTATCGGCGTGGCAGCGAACGGGCCTTGAACGATACTAGCGAAAATGCCGGACGTGCCCTGACGTTCTCTCTCGCGAGCATCGCGTCGCTTTACGGTTGTGGTATGATTGGAGGTCAGGGGCGACCTTAAACACCGTCCGGTGCTTGTCTTAATGTTGAAAGATCGCAGTCGCGACAAAGAGCACCTGCCTGGCTTGCACGACGGCCCTTGCTGCGGCCGCCGATGGCGTTTCGCCCCATGCTTGCACGCCCGGCAATCGGTTTCTGTCGAACGCATGGTCCCTGCACACCAAACGGACGCTTCGACAACGAGACGGGGGATTTGAATGGAGGTGGGACCTTATGTGCAAGCACTCGTGGAGAACGAACGTGGGTCGCTTGACCGGACACGTTAACGCACTGACAGAAAATCGACCGTTCCGAACCGGCTTCATCAGAACAACACGGCTTCAATTCTGCATGCTGCTACTGGCAGCTTGCATGGCAGTGCTGGCAAGCGACCGGTCATGGGGACAAATGCCGGGGACGCGCCGACAGTACCCTCCGGATTCCTACTACCTTGCAATGCGGATGTTCGACGAAGGCGATTTCGTCGAGGGTGCCAAGGCATTTCGCAGCGTAGCGAGTTCGGGCCTGCGAACTTCCGAAGCGCGCTGGGTCGACTCGGTCTGCTATTACACGATGATCGGCGAGTGCTGCTATCAGATGGGCGATCTCGTACAGGCGATGGAGCAATACACGGCAGCCGTGAACCTGTTCCTGATGTACCCGAACTGGATGCTGCAGGTCGATTTCCCACCGCTCGTCGAACCGCTCCAAACGAATGCCATGCGGCCGATCACGTGGGGCGTCAGCGGCAGGCGGGCCATCGCTGGCCGGTTCGGCACAAATTACTCCGTGCTGCAAGGCCGACTCGACAACCAGAACGTCATCAAGCAGGGGGGCGTTGTTGCGTTGCCGGAGTTTATGCAGGTCAACGTGCCGGAGATCGTGCGCTGCACTGCCCTGTCGATCCGACGCCGCCGCGAGATTCTCGGCTTGACGTCCAGCCACGATCCGCTGAACACCACCTTGGCCGCCACTCTGGGACGCAGAACGCCGTTGAACAACTGGTGGCAAGGCTGGTCCGACGTGCTAGCTGGCGTCGCGTACGCGGCTCAGGGGAATAAGGCACAGGCTGTCGGAGAGTTGCAGAAGTCCGTCAGCCTCGGCGGTCAATACGATCATCCGTTGACCGCTACCGCGCTGATCGAACTGGGACGGCTGTCGTTAGAGGGGCAGCAGTACGACGCTGCGATGACCTTCTTCCTGGAAGCCACCTACAGTGCGGCCTGGTTCTCACAGTTCCGAGAAATGGAGGAGGCATTCCGCCTGGCGACGGCGACGTTTCTGGCAAAGGGCGGCAAGGGCATGTATCCGCCGCTGGAGCCGGCAATGGCTTGGTCACGGCGTACCTCAAGGCTGCTCGAGTGCTCGCTCCTGGCCTGTGCGGCCCAAAGCGCCGCGGAATCCGGCGACGGAAACGCCGCCATTCAACTGGGCGACGAAGCGCATAAAGGGGCGCTTCGCACCAGCATGCTCGCCGGCGCGCTGGGCGCGCGGCTGAACTACGTCAGCGCGCTGGCGAACTTCCAGGCCGGAAACGTCCAGGCGGGCGAAACGGCACTGACCCAGCTCATGGCATACCAGCAGCGCGCTTCACGCCGACTGTACGAAATCATGCTCGTCGACAGCCTCGCCCGCTCCGGTTCCGACGCCTTGCCCGAACGGGCGGCCGACGAAATGTATTCGGTCGTGCTGCGCGAACCGATCGCGATGGACTGGGTGCTCGATCCGGTCGAAACACTCTCGGTGATTCTCACGCCGCCGTTCGGGCCACTGGAACACTGGTTCGAGCTGGCGATCAACCGCAAGGATACCGCTCGGGCCTTGAACATCGCCGAGTTGATCCGCCGCAGGCGGTTCTTCTCGACGCTGCCCATGGGAGGACGGCTGCTAGCATTACGGGCGATGCTCGAGACTCCGCCGGAGCGATTGCCCGAGCCCGTCCGGCCTCGGCGCCAGGAACTGCTCAACCGCTACCCTGCGTTTGCTGAACTGTCTCGCCGTTCGGCCGAGTTGCTACGAGCGATCAGGGAAATACCTCCCGTCCCGGAAAACGAGGACGCCGTGCGCACTCAAACCAAGTTGTTCGCGGACTGGGGCACAGTGAGCGACCAGCAGGAGCGGCTTCTGCGCGACATGGCACTACGGCGTCTGCCGTCCGATTTTCTATTTCCGCCGATGGAGCCCTTTAAAGAGATCCAGTCATCGCTGCCCGACGATTTACTGGTCTTGTCGTTCATGCAAACGAGTCACGGTTTATACGGTCTTGGTTGCAGCCAGAAACTGCAATCGCAGTGGCGCATCGCCGAACCGGCCGCGATCAAACGCGACCTGATTGATTTTCTGCGGCAATTGGGCCTGGTGGACCGCAACCAGCAGATCGACGACAAGGTGCTTCAGGATACGGCGTGGAAGAAGACGGGCGCAAAACTGCTGGCCCCGCTGACCAACCGTGTCAAGTCCGAAGTCTGGGATCGTTATCGTGAGGTGGTGATCATTCCCGATGGCGTGCTCTGGTACTTGCCGTTCGAGGCATTGCCGGTTGGCGATGGCGAGGACGCCGAGCCGCTGATCACGAAGATCCGGATGCGTTACGCGCCCACGATGGGCTTCGTCCCGCCCGATACGCGCGGCCTGAATACGCTGGCCGACACGGCGATCCTGACCGGGCAACTGTTTGCGAAGGACGAAGCATGGGTGGCCGGCGCCGTGGAGCAGATGAAAAAGGCCTCGGACCGCGTCGCTGTGCTGAACAAGTCGCTGACCGTACCGACCAATCTGCTGGCTGCAAGCCTCAATCGTCTCGTGGTACTGGATGATATCGATCCGCCGCAGCGGGGGCCGTATGACTGGTCGCCGCTGCCAACCACCAACGACCGACTGCGAAGCAGCCTGGCAGGCTGGATCGCGCTGCCATGGGAAGGCCCACGGCAAGTGGTGCTTCCGGGGTTTCATACGTCGGCCGAGTCCGCATTGCGCAAAGGCGGCTCGGGGGATGAGATCTTTCTCACAGTCTGCGGACTCATGGCTTCGGGCACTCGCACCGCACTGATCAGCCGCTGGAGGACGGGGGGACAGACCTGCCTCGATTTGACGCGGGAATTCACGCAGGAACTGCCGTTCTGCTCGGCCTGCGACGCTTGGCAACGCAGCGTCAACTTGGTCCGGGACCAGGAGATTGATCTCGAGCGTGAGCCGCGAGTGCGGGCCACCGGCGCAGAACGCGACTTGAAAGCGACGCACCCGTTCTTCTGGGCCGGCTACATGCTCGTTGACTCGGGCGCAAGGCCGAGAGACGAAGCTGCACCGAAACCGGAAGCCAAGCCGGCCGATGGCATGCCGAAGCCTGAACCTGCAGCGAAACCGGGAGAGGCTCCCGCACCGGCTGCTGGAGCTCCTGCCGACGGAATGTCCAAGCCCGAAGCAAAACCGACCACCAAGGCCGGGACTGAAACGCCACCGGCCAAGCCCGCGGCCTCTGGAGAAGCAGGCAAGAGCGGCGAAACCGCAACCGGTGATGCGGCGGCAGGTGATGCGACAAGTCCCAAAACGGCCGACTCAAGCGACGGCACGAAAGCCGGCAGTCCGGCGAAAGAAAAACCGAAAAGCGGTCTGTCGCGTTGAGCCAGCGGGACGCTGCCTGCCCTGAACGACGCCGATCGTGCCGAGCAGCCGCCCCCGGGGCGGCCGAGACAGCTGCGCCCAGCGCAATCCAAGAAAGGGCCACTGACGAACCGGTCGCCAGTGGCCCCGCTGCGTAATTCGACTGTTTCCAAACCCGGTGCAAACAGGCTACTGAAGTACGGTCAGGTCAGCCGACCGGTGCGAATCCACCATGAAGGAGCCATTGTCCGCAACCCGGAACAGCGGTCGGAAGTAATCCGGTCCGCACGAGTTGCGGCACCCCGGATACCAGACAACTCCCAACCCCAAGTTCCACGATTCCTGTTCATGTCCGCCGCCGGCCGTACCGGCCGATTCGTCCGGCATCAGGTATGCCGCGTTGGCCTCGAAACCAAAGTTCGCTCCGACCGGAATCCACACATCGGCCCCGAGGAGTCCGTCGCCCTGGCCGCTGAAACCGGCAAACACGCGGGCCTCCGAACCGTTTCCCTCGTCGAACCGACGGCGATAGAAGAACGCAAACAGGTCCGTGGGCTCCCAGGATTCCAGCGTCTGCAGCTGCGGAAGCGTTGAAGTCGCGTCTTTTACCTGGGTTCCCGAAGTGAACCAGACACCAAGTTCATGGCTGCAGGGAAATACCCAGCTGGCTTCGCCGCGAACCTGCAACAGATCCGTGGTGGCATACCAATCCTGAGACATATAGTCGATCACCAAACCGCCTTGCATACCCCAGTCGACGCGGCGGAACACACCGCCCGTGAGGAACAACTGATCGCGATTCGCATCGGTGAATTCGGCCGCCGACAGATTGCTCTGCGTTGCCCGCAAACCGATCTGGCCACCGAAAGCGCCATGGAAGAACGGCAGGGGGAATCCCCAGTTGAACCCTTCATTAAAGCCGAAACTGCCGGTGCCGCCTCGGTTCATCGGGCCGGTGAACCCCTGCACGCCGCCGAACGCCTCGAGATTCGTGAAGCAGATCGTGGCGCACGGAGCCGGGCAACACTGCGCGCATCCTGAACCATCGCAGCAGGCCCCCAGTTCGGGACCAATAAACTCACCGCCGCCGATCAGGCCGGGGTCCGATATCGTGGGATCAAAGACGCCCTCGTAAATGATGTCGCCCTCAACCGGCGCTCGAACCGGCATGCGTTTCACACCTGGGGACAGCCCACCTTCCGTCAATGGCACCGCTTCACTCAAAGACCCAGTTTCGCCAGAATGGCTCGCCTCCGGAGCGGAGCTGGGTTGAAGCGGGGGCCCCGTCAGCACGCTCGTTCCATAGGTTGGCTCTTGCGTCTGCGATCGAACGGGCTGCCCCTGCGTCGGAGCCGCAATATCATAGGACGCCGAGCGAACCGTTCGCCGTTGACTCGATGCGGCCTTCTTTGAGGTCGCAGGCTTGCTGGGCTCGTCCGCGGACTCGTTGATCTGCGCCGCCTCAAGCACTGGCCCCGTAGGCTCCACGAACTGCGCAGGCTCCGCGACCCGCGCCGGCTCACGCAACGGGTTCACCACGTGCGTTGTCTGTCCCCAGCTTGGCGCCGTACCTATCAGACACGTGGTCGTGAACGCGACGTATCGCAACACGTGGCCCAGGCCTCGCCTTGAAATGCTCATCAATGCACCCTTCTTTTCGCGCTACGAAAGCGACAACTTCAAACATTTCGCTTGGTAGCGTGAATATCGGATGAGCCTCTGTCCGCACTTTCGGCAAAACCGGAATATTTCAAATAATCAATAAACTCGACTCATCTTTGCCATTCGCCCAAGACACCGCACATTCGCAACCCAGACATCCCACTTCCACACGACGGTGGAATGGCGAAGGAATAGCGATTAAGTCGAGTTTACTCGTTGAAATGAAACTCCTGATTCTTCGCGGTGTGCCGGTTCGATCAGTCCTAACGGAGATACCACTATTTCGTATTTGACGGCGTATGCCGCCAGCGAGCCAAGGATCAAGCGGGAGAATCAAGGATGAGGCGAACGATTTTGACGTTGTCGGTGGCTGCAATCAGCCTTTTCTCGGTGGGACGATTGGAAGCAGGACACGGTGCATACATGATGCCCGGGTCCATGGGGTGCAGTGAGTGCGGTGCGTGCGACTCTTGCGGAGAAGTAGTCTACGAAGGGTGCGGTGGGGGCTGCGGATGCGGCAGGTGCTGCGGCCTGCCGAATCTGCTCGGCGGAGTCGATCGATTGCTGAAGAAACTGTTCTGGGGACATCGCGGTTGCGGCATGGCAGCCTGCGGCATGGCGGCGTGCGGCAGTTGCGGCGGCTGCGATGTATGCGGCACGCCCGTGGCCGGCTGTGACACGTGCGGCGGCTCACAGTTTGTGCCCAGCGAGGGAATGATGGTTCCTGCGGGATCATCGGATCCGTTTGTCGACGACGCGCGAGTCTCTGCCAGTGCGTTTCGCGCCAAGACCTACCGTACGGCGAGCGTTCCGCAGCCGCCTCGTCGCCGACTCTCCCTGCCTACTCCGGAGCGTGTCACGGTCAGCAATGCACGGGCTCTGAATGTAGCCAGCGTCGAACCGATGAAGGCCGCGAAGAAAAGTCCGACTTTGGCAGAGCCGATGAAGGCCGCGAAAAAGAGCCCGACTCTGACGGAATCGACCCGCAAGACGAAGTCCACGGTGCGACCGGCCAGCAGCGACACTTCGGACGTGAAAGTCCCGGGCAACCCGCTGCGCGATTGAGTCGTTCCCGCCCGGCCGAACGAACAGCGTCTTACGGCTTCAGCGAGCCAGCCCTCGCTTCCTCCACTTGACGCATCAAACCAGTGAGACGGTTTCTCCAATAACTCCCATCTCGATTTGAGATGGGAGTTTTTTGTGTTGGCGGTTCGACCGAGCGGCTTAAGACGGCGAAGGCGGCGCGATGCGTCTGGTTCAGGCGTCAAGTGCCTGGTCAAGATCGGCGCGCAGGTCCTCGAAATCCTCGAGTCCGACGGACAGCCGCACGAGTTCGTCCCGGATCCCGTGCGAAAGCCGCGCGGCCGCGTCATAGCTGGCGTGCGACATCTTTGCAGGCAGTTCGATCAGCGACTCGACGGCTCCGAGGCTGACGGCCAGCTGAAAAAGGCGAGTGGCTTCGACAAGCCGCTGTGCCTGGGCGGCTCCCCCGGCGGCTTCGAAGCTCAGCATCGCGCCGAAGCCGCCATCCATTTGCCCGGCAGCCAGTTCATGGCCTGGATGCGACGGCAACCCCGGATAGTGCACACGGGCGACTCGGGGGTCGCTTTCAAGAAACTCGGCGAGTCGCTGTGCCGTGCGGCATTGCTCGCGCACGCGGATTTCCAGCGTCTTCAAACCGCGGGCGACCAGAAACGAATCGAAGGGGCCGAGTACGCCTCCGGTCGCGTTCTGGATGAAATAAAGCTGTTCGAGCAGTTTCGGATCGGAGACAACGACCGCGCCTCCGAGAACATCGCTGTGTCCGCCCATGTACTTGGTGGCCGAGTGCACCACGATATCGACGCCGAGATCGAGCGGGCGTGTCAGCACGGGAGTTGCAAAGGTGTTGTCCACGGCGGTCAGCACTCCGCTCCGGCGCGCGAGCGAAGCGCAAGCTCTCAGGTCGGCGATGGACATCAGCGGATTGCCGGGCGTTTCGAGCCAGAGCAGCCTCGTACGGGGCGTGATCGCTTTTTCGACGGCGTCGATGTCGGTGAGCGGAGCCAGCGTGACGTCGATGCCGCTGCGGTTGAGGATCTTGTGCAGCAGGCGATACGTTCCGCCGTAGATATCCGTGCCGGCAACGATGTGGTCGCCGTGTTGCAGCAGCATTGTCACGCAGTGGATGGCCGCCATACCCGAAGCGAACGCGAGAGCGCCGCAGCCGTTCTCGAGCGACGCCAGGGTAAGTTCCAGTCCTTTTCGCGTGGGATTGCCGCTGCGCGAATAGTCGAACTCGCGCCATTCACCCGCATGATGCTGAACATAAGTGCTCGCCAGGTGAATTGGCGGAACAACGGCTCCAGTCTGGAGATCGCGTTCATGGCCGACGTGAATGGAACGGGTACGGAATTTCATGGGAGTTCATTCCTGCGATCTGCACGCTGCGAAAAGTGGCTGGAGACGGCAGGCAGTTTATCGCACCGGCCGGGATCCCGCGAGACACGTCGCAGCGAGGAATGCTGCCAACTAGAATTCAGAGGATCAGGCGGGTAAATTGCCAAGCCTGCCAGTCTGGCCCAACTGGCCCCGTTCGGGGCAGGCCTGCGAGTCGCGCATCGCGGTGCGGAAATGGCGAGTATTTCGGAACAGCTGCGAAAACACGGTATTGATCCGAACTCGGTCGGAGCCGACGAGACCGAGGCTTCGCGCCTGCGCCGCGTTTTTTCGCTGCCGGAAGTTCCGTGCGAGATCGACCCCGACGGCAGCCGGCGAATTCGCTTCGACAGCAAGGACAGCCAGTTGACCCTCACTCCCAGCGGCGATCTGGTGGCGGTGCTCGCGGACTTTCCCCAGGACCGATTCGACCTGGACGCGAGACTTGTCGAGGCAAGGACCACCTCCAAGGCCGCCAACCAGCTGACCAAAATGCGCCTGTGGAAAGCCGTCGAAGCCGGGCTGCGGGAAGCGCATGTCATCGGCAAGCCGCAGAAACCGGCAACGCTGCAGGAGTGGCAACAGCAGAATGACGAAGAGGCCCAGAAGCTGCATCGCCAGATCGACATTCTCGGCCTGACCGCCGAGAAGTCACACGAGTTGTCCGCGTTGGCTTTCGAGCCGGCTCTGCTGGCCGATTTCCGCAAACGCGAGCAACCGTTCGGCATCGCAGTGGCCTCTTTCTTCGCCGCCGAGACGATTCGAGCTCACATACTCGCTGAAGCTGCCAAGCGGATCACGCGCAAAGGCATATTCGATGCGGGAGAACGTGACCGTTATCTGGCTCGTCGCGAGCGATTGTCTTCGCGCGCCGGTGAGCTTTACGCGATTGCCCGCGACCGTTTCAACCAGGCCGGCGCGACTCTCCTGGCGGCCCGCTGCGACGAGCTGGCCTCGCAGTACGCGGTGAGCACTGCCTCGACCCGGCAGGCGGCATCGGTCCCGCAGGTCGGGATCAAGCCCAATCTCGAAGCTCTCTCGCTCAAGCGCGAAGCCGAGTCGATCCAGAAGCTGATCGAAGCCGGCGACGCAACCCTGTTGAACACGGTGCGCGCCATCAACTCGGTGGCGGACGCAAAGACGCAGAGCAGCCTCGCCGCGCACTTCGTTGCGCATGTGGTTGCCATCGCCAAGAGTCTCAAGACGCCGGCCGAAGTCATCCAGCTTCTTCGCAAGCTGCAGCAGGCGAGTCAGCAGGTCGCCGAGGATTCGTTCCTGAACGGCGTGAGGCTCGCCCGCTGCCGCGGACTCATCCTGCGCGAACGACCGGATGTGCTGCCGCTGGTCGGCAAGAAGTCCGTGCCCGAAGAGAAGCGGCCGTCGTAGCGATCCGCGCGCTGATCTCGAACGGTCGCCTTTTGCGAAGCGAAGAGAGCCCTTGCTCACTTCTGCTTTTCGCGAATGTCGTACGCGAACAGTTCCTGTTCGCAGCGCAGATACAGACGTCCTCCGCAGATGACGGGATGCGCGAGGTAGGAATTGGCCGGTTTGTGCGGCAATTCGAACTGGCTGACGATCTCGAATCCGTCGGGCTTCACGCCCAGCAGCGACATCGTCCCCTGGTGGTTCAGGCAGTAGAGCATTCCGTCCGCAGCGCTGATGCCGACCTTGCCCAGCGTCTTGTCGAGTTGGATGGTGCGTCCCGTCAAGAAGTCCACGCAGTAGAAGTTCTTTCCGCCAAGCCGGCATCCGCAGCCGAACAGTTTGCCGTCGAGCAGCACTGCGCCGCCATGGCAGTTGTCGAGATCCTCGCGGTACCAGACCGTGGCAGCGGTCTTGGCCGCCATGTCGACCTTCATCACGGTGCCGCCCGACGAATGGCCGCAGGCCACGAACACGTACCCGTCCTGAAACACCGGCGTCAGAGCGTTCTGGGGCGATTTCGGAACAAACGGCGCCGACCAGACCAGTTCGCCGTTGGCGACGTTGACGCCGACGACGGATTTCTGCGTCATCGTGATCAGTTGCCGGACGCCGCCGTACTCGGCAACGACCGGCGAGCAATAGGCGGCCGTGTGTTCGATCTGCGTGTTCACCCAGAGCGTCTTGCCCGAGTTTCTGTCCAGCGCAACGACTCGTCCTTTCGGACCACCCGGCATGCAGAAGACGCGATCACCGTCGACGATGACGTTTTCCGCGAGAGCCCAGACACCGAACTTCGCATCGAATCGCTCGTTGAGATCAACGGACCACACCGCCTCGCCTGTTTTCGCCCGAAAGGCACCGAGTCGACCGTTCGGGTTCATCTGATACAGGATGCCCTCGTGATAGGTCGGAGTGGTTCTCGATCCCGGCGACGCACCAAGCCACGGTTCTCCGTTGGCAGTTTGCCAGAGCAGTTTGCCTTCGAGATTGAGCGCAATCACCATTTCCCGGTCGTTCATGTCGCCGGCGGTGAAGATCATCTCGTCCGCCACGGACACACCGGAATAACCTTCTCCGCAGGGTGAGTACTTCCACGCCAGCTGCGGGCCGTCCTTGGGCCATTTCTTCAACAAGCCGGATTCCGACGAGATATTCGTGCGGCCCGGCCCGTGAAACTCCGGCCAACTCGCCTTACGGCCGGCTTCCTCGGCCCCCATGGCCGACATCGCAGCGAACCACGTCATGGCGACCGGAACGATGTATTCGACAAAGCGTTTCATGCCTGATCCAATCTATTTCGGCGGAAGAAGGTTGCGGCGATCGGTTTCCGGAACCGACCGACGCTGCGCATGCTAACGACAGGGCGTGGGCTCCGCAAGCAACTCGAAGCGGCCCGATCGCCCGACGTCGGAGTTCCCCCGCGGCAGAGAGGGTGGCGGACTGCAAACAGGCTTGCCCCTCCCGTCGTCCCCCTTTCTGCGTTCCAGTTCCCACGATTAGAATCGCGGGGGGGGCAAGCAATGCTGTTTTCCGGCATTGCGGCCTTCCGCCGCGTTGCGGCCGACGCGAAAGCAGTCGTTTTCTCGGGAGTCCGTTCTGTTGTTCGCTGTGATAGATATCCTGCAGACATTTGCCCATCGTCCCGTCGCGGTTTCTTTGGCCGAAATCGGAATTCTGGCGTTGGCCGCAGCCGTCCCCCTGATGTATGCGGCGTCGCTGACCGCCATGGCGCGAACCGCCCATGCGGTTGCCGTCGCCTTGACGATCGCGGTCATTGCGGCCGGGATGGCGGCACGTTTTTCAGCTTCATCAAGCTGGTTCGAGCCAACCTGGCTGGATTGGCTCGTTTGGGCCGCAAGTGTCATAGCTTCCCTTTTTGCGCTGCCTGATCGAGAGAACTGCTCTTCGATCGCTGCACTGTATCTGCTGGCGTTCGCACTCGTCGGCATGGAGCTGTTCAAACGGGGTTTTCTCTCGGTTCATGTCTTCGTCTGGGCCAGCCTGTGCGAGTTGACCGGAGTGCTGTTGATCGCCGCGCTGATCGGATGGGCTCTGCCTCGACTCCCCGCCGGCAAGCGGTTGGCGCGTCTTCCCGACAGCCGCGCACTTGCCTGCGGCCGGCGGTTTCGCATCGCCCAGGCCGTGCTGTTCGGCATCGCGGTGGCGGACACGCTCTGGATCATTACGGACATGCGATTCGACGGAATGGGCACGGGCAAAGCGCTGCTCGGCCTGACCGGTCGCCGTGCCGGTTGTCCGGCCGCACTCATGCTGTTGGGAACTGCGATCGTCATGGCATGGCAGTCCCCTCCATCGGCCCGCGACGCGTGGCAGCGGGTGGCCTTTTTCAGCGGTCTGCTTTTCACGACGTCCATCGGCTGGTCCGGCCCTGTGGCGACTCACACCGGCGGCGGCCTGTGGTTACATTGGAGCAAAACACTCTGGGTCACCGCCTCGATGATGACTCTCATGTCGTCGGCCGGATTGGCCAGAGTTTTTCCGGCGAAAGCCGAATGGCTCGCCAGCGGACGCCGCGTCGCGCCGGTCTTTGCCTGTGTCGCGGTGATTGCCCTGGCGGTTCGTTGGTTCGCTCCGTGATTTGCCGACCAGCGGTCTGCCTTACCGCGATGCCGGAGAGTTCCAGTTCCCCGGCCGGGAGTGGATGCATTGAAGACGCGAAACCTGTTGCTTGCCGCCCTGATTGTCCACGCCGCAGCCGCTGCGTTACCCCGTGCGGAGGCCGACGATGCGAAGATCGGAGACGCATCGCGGGAGAGTGACGGCGTTTTAAACCACCATGTCGAATCCGAATTGCAGCGGGGGCCAACGGAAATCCGCGTCTTGCTCCCCGATAATCTGCAACCCCAGCGGAAGTACACGTGCCTTTATCTTCTCCCGGTCGAAGCGGGACGCGAAAGCCACTTCGGCGACGGCATTCGGGCCGCCCGCAACGCCGATCTGCCGAATCGCTTTCACGTCATTTGCGTTCTGCCGACGTTTTCCGATCTGCCCTGGTACTGCGATCATCCGAGTAACACCAGACTGAAACAGGAATCGTATTTTCTGGACACGGTGGTCCCGTTCGTCGAGAGAACCTACCCGGTGAAACCGACGCCTTCCGGCCGGCTGCTGGTGGGATTCAGCAAGTCAGGATGGGGGGCGTTTTCACTGCTGCTGCGTCATCCCGATGATTTCGGTCGAGCAGCGGCCTGGGACGCGCCGCTGATGAGCGACAAACCTGATCGATTCGGCATGGGACCGATTTTCGGCACCGACGAAAACTTCCAGCAGTACCGACTCACATCGTTGATCCGAAGACCGTTCCCGCAGTCGAACAGTGAGCCGCGTCTCTTCCACTTCGGCTACGCCAACTTCCGCGCGGATCATCAGCAATTCGAGAGGCTGTTGGCGGCGAGCGATATCCCGCACGTCTTCCATGACGGGCCGCGCCGGGACCACGAGTGGGAAAGCGGTTGGCTGCCGGAGGTCGCCCAGTGCATTTGTCACGGACTGGAATGACGGGCCGTGATCCGCGATCATTCTTGGTGAAATGTCCCTGGGGCAAATACGTTGGGGACATCGGTTCAAAAACGGTCGATCGGCTAATAGAATTCTGGTCGGATCGACTGATACGAAGCGCAGTCAGCGAGGCTGGGGATGCCGATTCGAATTACCTGTCACTTCTGCAACAAGGCATTCTCGGCCTGGGACGATCTGGCGGGTCAGTCCGTGAAATGCCCCAAGTGCGGCCAGCAAACGGTCGTACCGGGCCCCGGCAACAATCCGGCGCTCGATCCTCCCAAACGTCCCGCGGCATCTTCGCTGTCCACGCGACCGGCCAACCCGCCGAATTCCGCGACCTCGCCCGCCCCGCCTGCGGCCCCTCCGCGCGCCGTCAAGGTCACGCCGGGCCCGGCGCGAGTGAATCCGTCGTCAGCCCCTTCCGCACCCCCGCCTGCACCCCCGCCTGCACCCCCGCCTGCACCCCCGTCGGCACCCCCGTCGGTAAGATCGGGAACGAACCCGGCATCCGGTTCGGCAAGAAGGCCGGCGACCGCTGCGAGGCTCTCCGCACCTTCGGCCCCCGCGCAACCGGTTCAGCCGATCGCCCCGGATACCGCGCCCTGCCCGAACTGCGGCGCCGCGATGCCGCTCAGCGAGGACCTCTGCGACGAGTGCGGGTACCACATGATCCTGCGCAAGGTGCTCGACACATCGGGCGTCCATCGGCACGACGACTCGACGGGTTTCGAACGGTTCTTCAAGAGCCAGATCAGCGAATACGAAACTGCGGAAGGCGCGATTTTCTGGGCGCAGGTCTTCTTCGGATTCATGTTCGTCTTCATGTGCCACCGTTTGCTGGGAATGACCGGGTTCGTCATATCGGTGGCTGCGGTCATTGCGTACGCTTTGTATCGCAAGGCCACGCGGCAACAGCGCGAGGAAGCTCGCGAACAGGGCAAGCGAGACCTGTTTTCATCGACCATCTGGAAGATGTTCCTGCACGTGCAGCGCGGACTCGGATGGCGGCAGTCCAAGTGGCCCTTTCCCAAGGCACAGGTCTACACGATGCACGCGCACGATTTCGAGGACGACGAACTAAGCGAGATCGACGATCCGGATTCGCTCGACGTGATGGACCTCGAGGGAACGCGCATCACCGACGTCGGATTGGCGAAGCTCGAAAAATTCAAGCGATTGAAGTTTGTGGTGCTTCGCCGCACGCAGGTCACACAGGCCGGAGTCACGCGACTCCAGCGTTCGCTGCGCAATGCTTGGATCTGGTGGGAATAGAAACCACCGAATTGACACGCAGGTTGAATGCGCGGAGGCCGGAAAGAGGTTTTTCCAGACTCCAGACTCCAGACTCCAGACTC
>CAIPEB010000361.1 GCA_903863885.1 uncultured Planctomycetaceae bacterium
GATGAGGAAACAATAAACACACGACGAGATCGCGAGCCAGACGTCCAACTCTCTTCCCTTGGCGCCTTGGCGTGAGATGCTCCTGACTTCCTCGCGACCGCACTACTGCCGAGGTTGCTGACGGCATGTCGACTCTGTAGTAGAACTACGTCACTTGTTTTCCTTTACCTCCTGCATCCGGAACGAGCGTCATGGACAGTGCGGCAGCACGATTCACCGGGCTGGATTGGACGGTTCTTGCGGTCTACTTCGCAGGCATCACGGCGTTCGGGTTGTGGGTGTCGCGCAAGATCCACTCCAGCGGCGGCTACTTTCTCGGCGACCGCAAGCTGCCATGGTGGATCATGGTCGGCCAGTCGTTCGGCACCGGCACGCACGCCGAGAATCCGGTGGCGCAGGCAGGTGCAACCTGCAAGTTCGGTTTTGCCACCATCTGGTACCAATGGAAGAACATGCTGATCACGCCTTTCTATTGGCTGATGGCGCCCTGGTATCGCCGCTGTGAACGCACGACGATCGGCGAAATGATGGAGGACCGTTTCGGACGCGGCATGGCGCTGCTCTACACCTTGTTCGCCATGTGCTATTTCGTCTTCAACCAGGGAACCATGATGAAGGGCGCGGGCAAGGCAGTGTCCTACGCCGTGGGTACCGACGCCGTCTCACCGAACCAGGTCGTGCTGCTGATGGTGGTCGCGTTCCTGCTTTACAGCTTTTTCGGAGGACTTGTCGCCTCGGCGTATACCGACTTCGTGCAGGGCTTTCTGATCATCGTCATGTCGTTCATGCTGATCCCGGCAGGCCTCTGGGCGGTGGGAGGTTTCAGCGGAATGCGAGCCTGTCTGCCGGCCAGTTTCTTTGACTTGTACAACGAAACAAGCGGAGTGGATGGATTCACGATCCTGATGCTCACCTTGAACGGTTTCATCGGGATCACCGCCCAGCCGCACATCCTGACGATGAACGCGACGGGCCGCACCGAACGGGCCGGACGCGTCGGGCAGACCTACGGTTCGATGATCAAACGCTTCTGCACGATCGGATGGGCTCTGACGGGTCTGATCGTGGCCGCAATGCTTGTCCAGCGGGGCACGCAACTTCAGGATCGCGAAAGTGCCTTCGGTTACGCCTGCCTGCATTTGCTCGGCCCCGGCCTGACCGGACTGATGGTCGCATGCATCCTGGCGGCGAACATGTCCACCTGCTCGAATTTCATGGTCAATACGGGCGCGTTGTTCACGAGGAACCTGTACAGCGTTTACCTGCGGCCTCAGGCCCGGGACAAGGAACTGCTGCTGGTCGGACGACTGTCCGGTTTCACGCTCACACTGAGCGGCGTGGCATTTGCCATGAGCGTCGATCAGGTTCTGGACGCCTTTATGTTCAACGAAACGCTGCCCGCCTTTCTGGGCATCGCGGTTTTGGGTGGCATTCTCTGGCGACGTGCAAACCGCTACGGCGCACTGGCCGCTGTGGCCGTCTCCCTCGCTACGTATTACGGAATCAACTATCTGCAGTCGGGCGAATTGCACCTGGTCTACAAATGGCTGCCCGGTCCGTACGGTTGGGCAACCCTCGCGGGCATCGCAGCTCTCATTGCGGTCAGCCTGCTGACGCCCAGCGAAGAGGAAGCACGCATTGCACAATTCTTCGACAGCATGCAGCGTTCCACCGACAACGAAGGTCTACCCGCTGGACAGTCCAAGCCGCTGGCCCGCGATCTGGGACAGGACCTGATGCTGCTTGACCTGCCCGGCTGGCTTCACGCATCGCGGTGGCAAGGTTTCCTGCGGCGTTACCGCGAGGATCTGATCGGCTTCGGAGTCGCGTGGATCACGGTCGCCCTGCTTGTGCTCGCCGCCTACGGACTAATGCAGATCGGAGCATAACAGTCTAGTTAATTACTAAGACAGCACTTAGTCTATTAACGCGCCAACAGTGCTGCCTAATTATCCTGATCCTCTCCACAACTCCAAGCAGCAAGATCCGTCGGCCGTGACGCGTTGCCAATCAAACCGAGTCTGCCCGTAGCGCGGGCCGGAAGGCTGAAGCACTCGATGTGCATGTCGTTGAGGTAGAACTCCAGCAACCACTGCTTCAACACCAGACGGAACCGCGCCGTGGCTCCAAATTGCATCTGACGGTCCACCCGCATCTCCGGCTTGAATCCCGACCCGTCGGCGTTCATCGGTCCAAGTTCCGTCACGCCTGAGGGGCCCACGGCGATCACGATACCACGACCCTCGGCCGTTTCGACGTAAATTCCCGTTCGCGCCGACTCCGGCCCGGTGGCGATCGGCAGACTCCCCTCGACGATGACGCCGCTATCGGCAGGCAGAGGCTCGGTCAACAGCGCCGGCTTGGATCCCTCGGCAGTTCCCTCGGCAACTTGAATCTGTGCAACGGGTACATGCTTCAATTTGTCATTGCCCGGCCACCAGGCGAGGCGCAACGTCTGCTGGTCATCCAAAACGGCGCGCTTGAGCAGGCCGAGATAGACCCTTCCGTTACGCGCGATCGCATGATGGTTGACGATCAATCCGTCGGGATTGGTGGGAAAGAAGCGTGAGAAGTAGGTGGGACCGCCGTGCAGCAGCGTCTGGTTCTTTGCAGCAAGCCGATACGGTCCCTCAGGTTTGTCGGCGACCAGCGCGAGCATGCCGCCCGAACCGAGCATCATGTAGTACTTCGATCCTATGCGTTCCACGGCACCGGCTTCGCCGTGCGGAGCGCCGTCGAACTTCGGGGGCTCCAGTGCCTCCCATCGGATACCGTCGGTCGACTGCCCAAAGCCAACCCCGGGACGGCCATCAGGATCCGCAGTCCAGAAACCGAACAGTCCTCCATCTCCTCGCGGAATCGTGTAGATACAATCCCAGCGCCCGTCGGGTTTGTACCAGCGGGCGTCCTGTTTGAACTCGAATTCCGCAGGAAGCCGCTTCCAGTTCAGCAAGTCGGTCGACTCCGCGAAGAAGATCGTCTGGCGCGGGCCCCGCCACTCGGAGAAGTTCAGTTGGAACTTGCCGTCCTTGGCATGGTTCGGCGAACGCCACGTGGATCCGGTGCCCATCCAAGTCACGCCTTCGGCTTTACGGAGTACGACGCCGCGTTCTTTCCAATGCACTCCGTCCGGCGACGTGGCCATCGAGATGTTGTCCCAGCTCGGCCCGCTACGTGCCAAATAGAACAGGAAGTACGTGCCGTTGTGATAGTACAGCCAGGTGTCCCACATCGTTCCCGTCTGGCGGTCACGCGGCGCGTAGAACATCAACTGGCTTTCCGACTTGGGCGTCTCGCTCACCATGTAAGCGTCCTTGCCGTTAAGCCACAAGCGGCCGTCCGCGATGCGGGCACCACCGCAAAGCAGGCCGAGCGGATAGCGCCCCATGCTGTCGCGGGCTGTTCCATCTTCAAAGGTCCACATCCCCGCCGGCGGCGGATCGGACACCTGATTCTGTTTGAGTGCGCTGATCGTTTTCGCGTCGAGCGCAACCGAGTAGATTCGCGCCTCGTCTATCGCACCGTGAAAGTACCCGATGGGGCCCATCGAACCGAGGTACCGCAAGCCAAACAGAACGGCGCTGTCGCGACTGAACGCGCGCGGCGACTGAATCGTATAGGACGTGTATTGCCGACCATCGCGGTAGATCGTCACACTGCACCCGGTCCAGACAATTGCGATCTGGACCAGAGTTTTGCCGTCCGCAGTCTCGGCTGAATTGTTCTTCTGTTCGTTCTCCGGTTGAGTACGACGGAAGTAATCACTTCCGGCCATCCAGCGATTCGAAACGGCTTCTCCGAAGACGATCGAGTCGAAGTCTTCGCCCTCCATCGTCGTCACTACTCCGCCGCCGCGTTGTGCAAGATCGTCGACCGTTACCCACGCAACAAACGTCTTATCCGACAAGTCCGGCGGAGACGCGGCCGATGTTGCCAGCAGGGCGAAAAATAGTCCGAGC
>CAIPEB010000362.1 GCA_903863885.1 uncultured Planctomycetaceae bacterium
CGACGTGACGGATAGTGGGTGTACCGGCGTCGTGGAGCCTCGCAGTCGCCGCGTGCGCACGGGCGCGCACCTGCAGGAGATACTCAAGACGCATTGCCGCGAGTGTCCGCAGCATCCGTGTCTGGCGTCCCAACCGTGTGGACATGAGGATCGGCTGCGACTGCTGGAAACCGTCTGTCCCCAAGGCAAGTGGACGGAGCACGTCCGCTGGGTGCGCACCGTCGATCGCACGGCCGCCGTCGAGAAACTGATCGCGGCGATTCCGGCCGAAGTCACGGCAGTGGCCGGCGTGCCACGCTCCGGGATGGCGGCGGCCGGCCAGATCGCCGAAGCATTGCATCTCAAGATGTATGCCCTCCACGAGCGATCGGGACTCGTCGAGCTGCCGTCGGGCTTGCGGTTCGACAGCGAAAGACCTGACGACGGCACGCTGCTGGTCGTGGACGATACGGTCGCCTCGGGGCTGTCGATGTGCGGGCTGCGTCCGCGACTGCGGGAGCTTGCCCAGCGGCGTCGCGTACTCACAGCCGTGGTGTTTGCCTCCCCGGAAGCGGCTCACGCCGTGGACCTGTATGCCGATCTACTGCCGTTGCCGCATTTCCTGGAGTGGAACTTTTTTAATTCCCTTCACGTTCAGTCGGCCGCCTTCGACTTCGACGGCATTCTCTGCGAGGACTGTCCTGTCGAGGATGATGAAGACGGGCCGCGGTATGCCAGGTTCCTGGAAACGGCCAGACCAAAGTACCTGGTTCGGTCCTGTGAGATCCCTCTCATTGTGACTGCGAGACTGGAAGAATATCGCGAACCGACCGAAGCCTGGCTGCGTCGCTACGGCGTCCGGTGCCGGCAACTCGTCATGGGACCGTGGGCCACGAAGGACGAACGGACTCGTGGCTACGATGCGGGAGCGTTCAAAGGCCAGGCGTATCGAGCATCCGAAGCGACCATCTTCGTGGAAAGCTGTCCGGTTCAGGCTCGGGCCATTGCGGAAGCGAGCGGGAAACGCGTGATCTGTCCGGCCACGGCCGAAGTCATCGAAGGTGGGAAGCCAACCAGGACAACTGTGACGATTCCGGAGCCGCTGAATTACGACACGGCCGCTCCGCATCTGAATCCCGAATATCAGAGCGACGCCCCTTGGCGATGGGTGACCACCAGCGATCTCATCGAGGCCACCCGCAAACTTATGTCTCAGGTTCCGCCCGTGCTGGCCGGAATCGTGGGGATTCCCCGCTCGGGCATGATCCCCGCGTCGGTGCTGGCCACGTGGCTGCACTTGCCGCTGTACGAGTTGGCCGAGGATGGTCCGCGACGTCTGCATCACGGCTGGCGTGGCGGACAGATCGAAGCGCCTGCCGACGCACCATTCCTCGTCGTGGATGACACTGTTTACAACGGCTACGCGATGCACGCCGCCCGGCAGCGGATTAATGGCCGACCTGCGATTTACGCATCTATATATGTCCGTCCCGCACAGACCCAGGTTGTGGACCTGTTCGCCGAGATCCTCCCCAGCCCGCATCTGCTCCAGTGGAACCTCGTCAATAGCGGCATGCTCACCGGCCGCGTGCAGAATCCGCACGTCGCTGGCGGCTTCGCCTTGGACCTCGATGGCGTGATCTGTGAGAACAACCCGGTCGGCGACGACGATCCCGGCTACGAAGCGTGGCTATCAAACGCTCGGCCGCTGTGGCTGCCGCGATTCGTTCCCGCACCACTGATCATCACGTACCGCTGCGAGAAGCATCGGTGCGTAACCGAGGAGTGGCTCCGTCGCTGGGGCTGTAAGTGGGATCGCCTCGTCATGGCACCGTTCGACGACTGGCGGGAGCGGGATCGGAGTCTGTCACCTGTGGACTTCAAGGCGAAGCATCTGGCCGAGTCGCCGTGCGTGGGACTCGTGGAGTCGCACGACTGGATTGCGAGGGGAGTGCACGAGGCGACGGGTAAGGTGGTGATTGCGGTGGAGACGGGGAGGGTGTATCGGCAATCGATTCCCTGAGGCGAGCAAATTATCCCACAGGCTTTTCACGCCGAACGCCTGGGACGTAACTACGGCACCGTCAAGATTCGCCTGTATCTTGCCGGCTAGCAGGGATTGCTAAAACAGGTGGATTACAAGCGGCGGCGGCTGGTGGATGATGTTAAGAACTAAACCAAAAGACAAGACGAGCCCGCTCGTGGCCAAGATGCTCTTCAATATTCGACAAAGATGCCAGAAGGACGCGTGATTCCCATGAGAGATTGCCGAGCGAGACATAGTGATGCTGTAGCGACGCGGTCACTTCGCCCAAATACAGCCAACTTGCGGCGAACCAGTTCCGTTTGACCACCAAACTCCAGGAACGCGGGGGAGACGTTCCCACGAACATCGTTTGCGAGATGAAGTGTCGATCCACCCTCGGACGCGTCTCAGCTTCCTCCATCGAAATACACCCGGGCGCGGGCCAGAATCGGGGATCAGGATAACCATCTTCGATTATGAGGTCGTAGTATTCCCACGCGACATCTAGACTCAAATCATCCGGTATGCCACGTGGCTCGTGCAGCGGTGCGAATCCTCGGTCGTCGGAACTGAATTGACGACTTCGCACGCCTGCAAGCGCATCGAAGAGAAGGTAATCACGCGCTAATGCAAACTTGGCGAAGAAAAAAGCGGGGTCGTCCGACCTTCCCGAAAACGATCC
>CAIPEB010000363.1 GCA_903863885.1 uncultured Planctomycetaceae bacterium
ACCTCGGCGGCGAGCGTCCTATTCAGGACGGCGGCCCCAGCCAAGCATTCGAGCGATCAAAGCCGCCTCGGATGAACCAGTCGCTTCTGGAACTTGGCGGGGCCACAACACAACATAGGGTATTCACTGTTGACGACGGAAATTCAATCGGTACAATAAACGAGCCGCTGGCGGGTTCGTGGCCCGACAACGGCTCTCACCACAACCGCCTTTATTGCGAAAGGTCATGTCATGGCTAAGCTCAAGTTTAGACCAATCCCGGAACTTACCCAAGTCGAGATCGAGCGATTCTGGTCGCACGTCTCCAAGTCGGATGGCTGCTGGATCTGGACTGCATCTGGTCAGCGATACGGGAAAGCAAAGATCCGACGAGTCAATATCAGTTCCCATCGCCTTGCCTACCACATCGGAATCGGGCCAATCCCAGAAGGAAAGCTCGTTTGCCATACGTGCGACAATCAAAAATGCTGTCGTCCAGATCATCTTTTTGCCGGAACGACAGTTGATAACTCCAAGGACATGCTCTCAAAAGGCAGGGGCAATAAAGCAAGCGGACCACGCCACGGAAGCCACATCAAGCCAGAGCGGTTTGACAATCCAGGACCACGATTGACACGAAAACAAATCTTGTCGATAGTTGCCGATGCCAAACTGAACACGCTCACCAATGCCGAGATCGCACGTAAGTACGAAGTCGGCAAGACAACAGTTCTCAACATTCTCAGCGGCAAGACTTGGAGCAACATCACCAAGATTCAGAACCGAATCCTTTGATGTTCACGACTTGACCATAGGGAACCGGATGATCCTTTGTGCTGCACCAGAGGATCGGGTATTCCGGTTCCTGCGGTCTGTGGATCGTCTCCAGGTCGCTAAAGCAAATCAGCAGGTCTATTGGTTCATCCAATCGGTCGAAGAAGTCTAAGACGCAGACGTGCGATGTTCCTCCTCCGCCTTTCGGATGCCACGGAAGCTCGCATCCATCGCTCGGCGTCCACTCCTCGACGTGTTGGATAGCCGAGTCTGCATGGACGATGGTGCATTTCGTTAAAGGATACGCCGAAATCATTCCGATGGCTTCAGCAAGGAATCTCTGTCTCGCCGCATCGTTGTCAAGTGAACCAGAAGTGTCATCCGCAATCCCGATATGCCCGAGTGACTGCCCGGCCTCGCTCGGCAGGTAGATCCCCTGCGAAGCGTACCTGCGATTCGGGCGCTGCCACGAACGGTCGGTCTCGGCGAACTTTGCCAAGAACTCCGCCAGTACCTCCCGGGCGTCGATGATCGGCTTGAGCGCCGTGCTCACCGCGTACTCCAGCCCACCCGGCAACTGCCCGCGTCGGTGCCCCTCTTGAGCCGCGGACGAGAGCAGTTCCTTGGCCTTCTGCATGGCCTGTTTCAAGCCGGCCGCCGACGTGTTCTGCGGCTGTTGCACGCCGCCACGCCCCGGACCAGGCGTTCCGCCCGTGGGGTCTTTCCCGCCGCCGGCTTGCTTCTTCTGGTGCAGGCGGGCGTAGTAGGCTTCCATCGCCTCGCCCACCGGGAAGTCCTTGTACGGGCCTTTCTCGCCCGGCAAACAGCAATCCGCCGGGATGTCGAACCCGGCC
>CAIPEB010000364.1 GCA_903863885.1 uncultured Planctomycetaceae bacterium
AGGCGGCGTTGTCGGTAGTGCCGGGCTTCTGCTGAATCCCGATGTCCACGTCATACTCATGCACGGACGACGAGCGCGTATCGAGCTTGCCTTCATCCGCCTTGGGAACGACCGTTACCTTGAGCGTTCCCATTTCGGGCAAATCGAAGGTCGGCAGATAGCCGCGCTCAGCCACGAACGGGCAGCTGAACGCGTGCGCATTAAGTGCCGCGACGATCGCGTCGGCCAGTTCGATGATTTGGGCTTGGGGCATTACGGAATTACGACTTCTTGCATTGCCTGGATGGCAGTTTCAAAACTGGCTTTCTTGGTGATGCGGCAATAGTCGAAACTGTGATTAAACCGATGAAGTCAGTGAAAGCACACGATTCATTACGAATCCTTCGTATTGCTCTGGAAGGCCGATCGCATGCAAGATGCACGTGATCGGCCTTTTTCGTTGGTACGAACCATCGCATCGCTTGGTTGAACCGCGGCGTTACCGGCGTCGCGATCTGGAATTTCGTCACAACCGACAGAATCTCTCACGTGCGACGGGGCGGCTGCCGATTCTGAGTCTTGGTGACACTTCCTCCTCCTCCACGAGAAATCAGGTGTCATCGAATTAGCCGACCACGAATTCCCTTGCGTGGTCGGTTTTTTATGCGCCAATCCGGTCGTGCGTCGTGGGAGACGCCAACTCCTCCGCCAGCGCATTCAGCGTCTTGGCCACGAACTCGGCTTCGTGCTCCCACAGCGGCCGCAGCGGCAGCGCACATCCGTTCGGCGCGATAACCGCAAACCGCTCGTCGCAGTCCACCCGCGGATAAACTCGATAACCCGGTTCCATGCAGGAACGCTCCTGGCCCGGCACCGTCATCGATGCTCCTCCGCCAAGAGGCACGGACGCCGGAACAGCTCGTCGCGAATCTGCTGCATCAGGACCTTGGTATCGCCCGCGATGTTGGCCACTGACTCGATGGCCCGCGTATTGCCTTCAATCACCTGACTGTTGTCCCGGAGCACCCTGAGCAGCTGCTTGACCAGCCACACGTTGACGCCCAAGAGCAACATGGCGAACACGGCGAAACCGCCCTGGATCAGCGGCGACCACAATTCGATGACTTCAATCAATTCATTGCTCCCGCTGCTGGAACCACCACTCAATGATCAAACGCACGATCACCGGAACGACGACATACAGCAGAATCCAAACCACCACCGGATTGCCGTAGCGCTCGTGCACCGCGTCGGACAAGACGGCTGTCAGTTGCTGCCGATGTTGCGTGAGCGTGGCCATCGCCGGTCGGGTCGCCAGATGCGAGATCGCCAGACCAACCAGCCACCGCGAATCGGCGGGCCGCAACCGCAGCTGCCACGCTCGGCCGAGACAATAATCTTCGACTTGACTCATCGGCGCCACCTCCAGAACAAGAGCGGCCGACGCGCGCTATTGCGCACCGTGCGCCCCGACGAACTCGAGCAACGATTCGTGACGGCCGACTCCGACGAGGACGTTTCTTGCTTCGGATCCGAACCCGGCAGGTGAATGTCCACAGTGATCTTGCCGTTCCGTTCCGCCTGATCCAGCAGGGCCTTGCCGCGATCGGCCAGTTCGTTCCCCTTGCGGACCAATTCCTTCGCGTCGCGGATCGAATCCAGCGGGCCACCCACCGGCTGACCGAGGTCCGTGTCGTTCGGTTCAACCTGCGGGGCGTCGCGCTCGGTCATCGTCACCACGGACGCTTCCGTGGCGATCAGCGGCGTCCATACCAGCGGCAGGATTGCGGCACCGCCCCCGGCACCGAGCGAACACATCAACAGCCAAATCCACGCTCGTTTCATCCCAGATACTCCTTGGTTCCAAAGTCCGGCA
>CAIPEB010000365.1 GCA_903863885.1 uncultured Planctomycetaceae bacterium
ATCATCTGAACCTGGCGCTGCAGCGACACTACCTTTCTGCCTCTCTGAACCGGCAGGCCGCACTTTTCCCAGGCAAGCGTGCCGCCTTCGACATTCACGACCGATGTGAAACCCGCCTGAAGGAACTTCTGGCAGGCCTGCTGCCCGCGGCTGCCCGATCGGCAGATCACATACAGCGGCGAGTCCGCCCCGCACTGACGCGATTTCCAGACGGCAGCGGGATCAAGCTGGTCCAGCGGAACGTTGCGTGCGATCGTCGCGTGGACTTCCTGGTATTCCATCGGAGTCCGGACATCGATCAAGTCGATCTTGTCTGCCTTTCCGCAAAGATCCGCCAGCTCCTTCGGCGTAATCGTACGCACGCTCATGTCTCACGCCCTTCGTTTGTTGATTCAGTGCCGAGGTTATCCGAGGTCTTTGTCTGCTCCAGCCGCGAGGGGGCCGAACTCGGCCCGCAACTGCCGCTCATTCACGTGGAGACCCCGAACTTCGGCAGCACAAAAGCCTGCAACACAATCCAGACCACAAGCACTCCAGCCAACACAAAGAGTTCCATGCCGCTCCCTTTCTCCCCGGCGGACGAAGACAACCCCGTCCCCCGATTGCTTACGCCGATATCGTCTTGCTTCGACATTTCTCGCCTAGGTTTCGCTGATGTTCCGCGTGCCAAAACGCCCTTCGATACAACTCATTATTTTCGCAAGGTGCAATTCCGTCACTTCGTAGTAGGCCCTGCGTCCATCCTTGGTGCTGCGCAGCAACTGGCATCGCTGCATCAGCCGCAAATGTTCCGACGCCATGTGACTGGGGATCCCGCACGATTCAGCCAGTTCGCCGACCGTGTAACGGCCCCGCAACATCATCTGGATCATCCGCAGCCGATGCGGGTGGGCAAGCGTCTTGAGACACTCGGCCGCCTGCTCGAGGCAGTCGAGCGGTGTCAATGTCGTGGCTTTGCCCTTTGCGCTCATGTTCACCTCGTACATATCAATATATCGGAATGTTCCGATATGTCAATCAATTATTTTTCCGGGAAGATCCGGCGATCTTGCGAGCAGGTGCCGGCGCCTCGGTTCGGTCTCGGCCGACAATCCCCGCATCCCGCTTTCATTTCGATTGCCGACATGTTTTACTGGCAGCATTCCCCCACCTCTGGAGATTGAAACGATGACATCCACCCGAGCGATCCTGCGCTTGGCAGTCGCCTTCATGCTGCTGGCGTCGTCGAGCGGTCTGGCCGCCGAACAGCGCAAGGCAGCCAAGAAATCGAACACCCCGACGCGAGTCGAACCGGCTCCCACGCAGGCCAATGTGGCTTACGGCGAGCATCCCAGGCAGGTGCTGGACTTCTGGAAGGCGGATGCAGCTTCGCCGACCGGCGTGCTGTTCTTCATTCACGGCGGAGGATGGGTGAACGGCGACAAGAACAGCGTGGCCAACAACGGGCTGAAGGAGTGCCTCGCCGCCGGCATTTCCGTCGTCTCGATCAACTACCGATTTGTTACTCAGGCTCAGGAAGCGGGCGTCAAGCCGCCGGTCGAATGGCCGTTGCACGATGCGGCGCGTGCGTTGCAGTTTGTTCGCAGCAAAGCGGGCGAATGGAATCTGGACACGAAACGGATCGGCGCCTCCGGCGGATCGGCCGGAGCGTGCACCAGCCTGTGGCTCGCTTTTCACGACGATCTGGCGAAGCCGGACAGCCCCGACCCGATCGCGCGTGAATCCACGCGGCTCGCATGCGCGGCCGTCATCGGCGCTCAGACCAGCCTCGACCCGAAGCAGATGCGCGAGTGGATTCCCAACAGCAAGTACGGCGGGCACGCGTTCGGATTCCGGACCACCGAAAAGACGGACGTGCCGGAATTCCAGCGATTCTACGACGGCCGCGAATCGGTACTCCCGTGGATCAAGGAGTACTCGCCGGCCGAATGGGTCAGCGCGGACGATCCGCCAATCCTGCTCTATTACTCGGCGGCACCCGCGCCCGCCGGGCAACCGGAAAAAGACCCCACGCACTCGGCGTGGTTCGGCGTGAAACTCGCCGAGAAGCTCAAGGCCGCCGGCGTTGAAAACTACCTTGTCTATCCCGGATCAGCCGACAAGCAGTACAGGAAGGCCTACGAGTTCATCATCGAAAAACTGAAGCCGAAGCAGTAGCACGTTTCGCACATCCGGCCTGCGTGTTGCATATCAGGCCGGCAGCGGATCGGTTTGGCAGTCGATTCGCGGCCGATCGCGATGACTGTGGCACTGACGGTCAGAAATCTGTTTTTCGCGCAAAGTACTGCGACCGACGGGAGCGGGTTATTTGCCCGCTGCGGCCGCACCGCTGTGGCTGGCGGTCCTGCCGCGCTGCAGCATTCAGCCAAGCCAGTAGCTCAGCGCCGTCACGAGCAGGTAGGCTGCCAGGAGCAGCACGCCGAAGAATCGCGACAGATGAGTTTCGCCGCGCCGGCAGACTCCGACTCGAAAGGCGACAAGCACGAAGAGCATCGCCGGAAACTGCAGCCGGAAGAAATGTGGTTCGGCATGAAGGCCTCCCGGCGTGACTGCAGCCGCGGATCCCGAGACGAACAGCACATTTAGTATGTCGGCGCCGATGATATTGCCCATTGCCAATTCTCCGTGGCCCTTGAGCGCCGCGGTGATCGCGATCATCAGTTCCGGCAGCGAGGTGCCGAGCGCTACGAGCGTCGCAGCCACGATACTGGGCGGCACCTTGAGCCTCTCGGCAAGTTCGGTTGCAGTGGCGATCAGAAACGAGGACGACGCCAGGACAACTGCAATCGAAACAGCGAGATTGACGCAGACCCGGAACAAGTGCCGGGATGCCGCGGGCAGCGATTCGTCATCCGAAACCAACGGCGTTGAGGCAGCCGTGCGCACGGACCAGATCAGGTAGATTGCCAGCAGCGTGAGGAACAGCCAGCCAGCGGCCTGAGGCAACCGCCCGCCCTCCACAAACAGGTGCGACAGATTTCGCCAGGGAATGCACGCCACGATCAGAAGCATCGCGGCCGCCAGTTGCATCCGCCCCTGGCGCCGGGTCAGGTGCCGATCGATGGGCAGCGGTCGGATCAGACACGCCAGGCCCAGAATCAGCCCCGTGTCGCAGATGATCGATCCCACCGCATTTCCCAATGCCAGGCCCGGATTGCCTCCGATAGCCGCCAGAACGGAAACAGCCGCTTCAGGAGTCGTGGTTCCCAGGCTGATGACCGTTGCACCGACCACTGCGCGCGACAGTCGCAATCGCATCGATATCGCGAGGGCTTCTTCGACGAGCCAATCGGCGCCGCGAACGAGGGCCGCCGTGCTCGCTGCCATGACAACGAGTAAGATCGACCAATGCCAATGTGACACCCAGTTGCGTAACAGTTCATCCATCGCTTGGAATCGCCCGGCGGCATGTTCATGAAGACTCCCGGTACGATATTCCATGCGTTATCGCACGGGAAGCTGAAAAGCATAGAATGGGGAGTCCGGTTTTCATGCGTACCAGGCTCGTCGCACGGTACGCAATCCCGCTTTAGAACGTGTTTGAAAAATCCAATTCACCCTCCCGCAATGCGGCAGGGTCGGACGCGATCGCGTCCGGGGAGGGGCGGTTTCCCCTCTCCGGCCCTGCCGGGCCGACTCTCCCCAAGGGGAGAGTGAATGATGAAACACCTTCCAAGAGCCCCCCCGCCCGCCCGGCAGACACCGGGCCCGCCCTGAACATTCCGCTGCGTCAAACGCCAGATGAGGATCCAATCATGCGGCCGCACGGTATTCGAAATGCACGATGGCTCACGTTCGCGACGCTCGCACTGTCGCTATCGATCGCGTCGCTCCCGGAAGCCCGCGCTGCAGAAACGTTTGAGGGACAGTACTATCGCGGCGAAGGAAACGTGGACTACCTGCGACTGCTCGACATCTCGCGCCGATTGCTGGATACGGACGCGGAGTTTCCGAATCTGCCGATGCTCTACACACCGGTCTGGAACGGCTTCGTCGAAGGTCCAACCTGGGGAGCGTGGTGGATTCAGAACAGCTACGGCACGACGTACTGTGCCTTGCCGGTCCTGCAGGAGCCCTACATCACGTTTCTGCAGAACGCGCAGGACCTCTGGTTCGACCAGATGGGCGACGGCAAGCGGGCCGGATTCAACAATTGGGTCGCGCCCGACGGGTGCCTCTGCGATGCGGCATCGCCCGGATGGATCGTCTACAAGCAGGGAGACGGGCGAACCGACATCCACGATTGGGGCATGGAGTTCACGGCCGCAGGCCTGGTGCTGCAAAGCGAACTCCTGCTGATCAGCCGCGATCGCGACGCCATCCGGCATTACCTGCCCATGCTCGAACGATGCGCGAGTTTCATCGAAAGCCGGCGCGATCCGGAAAAGAATCTCTTCTGGGCCGGACCGGCAGGCAACCTGCTCGCGCCGAGCTATGCGGGCTTTCGAAAGCCCGACGGCACTTTCGACAAGGCCTATCTTGTCGGACTGGGCGTCACCTACATCGCCGCACTCGATCGCCTGATCGAATTACAGAAACTGATTGGCTGCCCCGAGAAGGCAAGCCTCTACACACGGCAGCGGGACGCCGCCAAAGCCGGATTGTCCCGCGTCACAACCGAAGATGGCTATCTGCTGAAATACCTGGACCCCGACGGAACAAAGCACGGTCTGTTCGGAGCCGAGAAACACGGCTATTTCGAGGCAGTCTCGAATCACGACGCAATCTGTTTCCGCGTGACCGACGACGATCAGTCTCGCAGGATCATTGACAAGATGCGCTCGATTCCCGGCCTGCGACCGCATGACCTGATCATTACGAACCACCCATCTCTCGACGACATGTACGTCGCACCGGATTCGTGGCTCTGGAAATTCGGGACATGGGTTAACGGCGGACATTGGACCACATGCGAGGCCCGCATGATCATGGCGTACTATCGCATGGGCCACTATGAAGACGCCGCACGCGCCATGCAGCAGATACTGAAGTTCGCCCGCAAGTTCCGCATGGACAACCCGCTGGTCGATTTCGGCAACGAAGTGTATCAGCCGAACGAGCCCATCAATCTGTGTTACGACAACTACGGCGCTCCCGCTGCGATGGTCCGAGGTTTGTTCGAATACCTGTATCGCTCGGACCGCCTCACGCTGGTCCCGCACATTCCGGCGGACATCGTTCGCTTGCAGCAGAATTTTCCGGTGCGGTTCGGCAACAAGCAGATTTATCTCGCCACGACAGGCACCGGGCCGGTCTCGGCCGTCACAGTAAACGGTCAGGCCTGGAAGCGATTCGACGGCAACTCGGTTGAACTGCCCTACGACGAGCTGCCGGACCGGGCAGACATTGTGATCGGACTTGGAGGGGCTGCCCCGCAGGGGATCGAGTTGAAGCACCTTCGCCCCGAGTTGCCGCCCGAGTTCAAGCCGCTCGAAAAGAACTTCGCGGAACGTCTGTTTCCCGTGATCTCGAAGAACGGCCTGCCCCTGCGTATCGGAGCGGACAGCGACGGCAACAACCGCTTCGTCGGCCAGATGGCCCGCGCACGACTGTTCAGCCGGGCCCTTTCACACGCGGAAATCGAGACACTGGCAAAGGGCGAACCGTCCGCACTGGACCGTGACGCGGCGCTGATCGGTGATTGGCAGTTGGGCGTGCGCAACGGCGACAAGGTGCCGAACTCTGCGGGCGAGCAACTGGCCGCGCGAGTGGTGGGCGAAGCGGATATTGCGGACAGCCCGCGGGGAAAAGTCCTGAACCTCACGGGGAAGGGATACCTTGAGGTTGCCGCAGACCCGCGGCTGGAATTCCAGTCAAGCGTCACGATGGAAGCGTGTATCTGCCCGGACAACCTGGCGCAGGGCGGAGCGAGGATTCTCGACAAGAGCCGCGTCGGCACTTCCAACGGCTACCTTCTCGACACGCATCCCGGCAACTCGCTGCGGTTGATCGTCGAGCGCGCGTCACTGACCCACGACGCGAAGCTCGCCGCCGGCAAGTGGGTTCACGTGGCGGCGACCGCCGACGCGAACGGAACGGTGGCTCTTTACGTCGACGGCAAGCCGGTCGCCGGAAAGGAACAGGGCTCTTCCGCGGAACTCGCAAACCTGGCTGAACGGATTGCGAGGCTGCGCGCGTTCTACCAGCGACTCGTCGCGGAGAACCTGGGAGATAGCTACGAGGCGGCGCACGTGCTGCTGGCGATCCGCTGTTACGCCACCGCGCTGGATCGATTCTCTAAGATCGCCGACGGCCGTCTCGCGCGAATCGATGAAGCTTCCCAGCACGCAGCCGACAAAGTCTATCTGTCTGCAGCCGGGCGTTTGTGCGAGGGCTGGGAAAAAACCGCGGCCGCCTGCGAAAAATCGGCTGACCCGCACAAACAGCGGATATTCTCGTTGTGGATGCAGGGCCAGGCGTCGACCCCGCCACAGGCCGAGAAGGCGCCGAATCAGTGAGTGTTTTCTGACCATCTCGAAGAAACCCCGATCTTCATAAGGAACTCGTGAATGACGAAGTCAACTCAGAACCGCATGTCGCGGCGTGGAATGATCCGCAACACGGCCATCGGCCTCAGCCTTCCGGTGATCGTGCCTCGCTCCGTGCTTGGTGCGGAAGGCAAGCCGGGAGCCAACGAGCAGATCGGCATCGGCGCGATCGGTGTCGGAGGCCGCGCCAGTTTGCTCTTGAATCAGCTGCCTGATGACGGCCGGATCGTGGCCCTCTGCGACTGCAACCTCCCGCGAGCCGAGGCATACAAGGCCAAGCGGCAGGCGGACTGGCCGATCTACGCAGAATATCAGAAGATCCTCGAACGCAAGGACATCGACGCCGTGATCATCGGCACGGGCGAATTCCAGCGTGTTCTGCCGTCGATTCACGCGTGTCAGGCCGGAAAGGACGTTTACGCCGAAAAACCGCTGACGCTTTACATCCGCGAGGGACGCGTGCTTGTGGATGTCGTGCGGAAACAAAAGCGGGTGTTCCAGGTCGGTTCTCAGCAGCGCTCGATGGCGATGAACCGGATTGCCTGCGAATTCGTTCGCAGCGGAGGATTGGGAAAGATCCTTGAGGTCCGCGCGGTGAATTACACCGGCCCCGAAGCATCACCGACTCCGCCTTTCGCCGAGGAAGCCGTGCCGGCCGGATTGAACTGGGACGTCTGGTTGAATCAGTCCGCATTCCGTCCCTACAACGGCCAGTGGCTTGGATGGATGCGATGGGCTGACTTCAGCGGCGGAGAGATGACCAACTGGGGAGCACACGGCGTCGATCAGATCCAGTGGGCCCTCGGCACCGACAACACCGGACCGGTGGATATGTGGCCGATCACCGAAGGAACCAACGGCCAGGTCGGCATGCGTTATGCCAACGGCGTTGAAATCCACTTCATCCTCGAACGCGGCCCGTCCGGAGGCGCGATTTTCGTCGGCGAGAAAGGCAAGTTGGAAGTCAATCGCAACAAGTTCGCGTCCAACCCGGCCGGCATCGCGGCCGAATTGCTGAAGAAGGTCGATGTGGCGGAAGAGGAGCGCAAGTGGAGCGATGAACTCGCGCTGTGGCAGGCAAAGTGGCACCTGCAGAACTGGATCGATTGCATTCGTACGCGAGAGAAACCCGTGGCCGACGTCGAAATCGGCCACCGCTCCATTTCCGTCTGCCACCTGGCCAACATCACGCGCCGGCTCGGCCGCAAACTCCGCTGGGATCCGGCGACCGAGACGTTCCCGCAGGATGACGAGGCCAATACGCTCGTCTCACGCCCGCGACGCAAAGGCTACGAATTGCCGTCCTGATTGCGAATTCCCCGAGACCTGCGCGAACTCTTACCGATGCGGCACACCCCGCCGTTCGACCCGGCGGGGTGTTTTTTTTCTGCCTGATGCTGTGTTGTGGTGTGGTCTCCCGACCGCACCGCTCCCGGGCGTTCATGAAGTGGTCCGTTCGGGAGAACGCCGACAACTCAGCTTCCGGCGCCGATCGACACTCGAATTCAGAACTCGTTGAACACTTCGTGGCCGGGGCGGAGCGTTCCGTCGGCCTCGATGAAGGCTAGATTTCCAGGGCCGCTGAGCGGGCCGAACTCGGCGCGATGCGCGTCGGCAATCAGGCTGTGGTGCAGCAGGTAGACAAGCCAGCCGATGTTGCGCCGTTTGAGCTGAGTGAGCGTGTAACGCACCGACTCGACCCGCACCTTGTCGTCAGTGGCTCCCCAGCAGCATTCGGTGGACAGAAGCGGTTTGTTGACTTTCAGCGCGAACGCCACGTCGCGATCGAGACTCTGTTCGTAGGCTTCTCGACTGGCTTGCGGAGCATTGTGCACGAAATAGGGATGAATGCTGAGCAGATCGCAGATGGGATCGACCATCTCGAGCGGCACACCCGGATGGATGCCCACGGTGATCGGCGCCTTTGCACCATTTTCCTTGCATCGGTCATGCATGAGCTTCAACCAGGCCGTCTCGGACTGGACGATGGCGGGAATGCTCTCTCGCGCACAGGAGTACGAGTACGGCTCGTTGCAGAGATCCCACGCCGCAATGCGAGGATCGTCTTTGTGTCCGCCAACGATGTCGCGCAGATATCCATCGAACATGGTCGGCGTCTGCACCCAGCTGGCCTGCGGCCAGAAATGGTCGATGTAGATTCCTCCGTAGTCCAGCGTCGCATCGTGCCAGCGATTGAACAGGCATGGCACAACGCGGCACCCTGCTTTGTCGGCCAGCGTCAGCGTTGTTTCAAAATTGGTCGCGTATCGCTTCGGATCGCGCAAGTACGAATCCCACGACTGCCACCACCTGAGGCAATTGATCTTGGGAAAGAACTTCTTGCCCTGCGTCAACTCCGCTTCGATGACCTTCGCATCGAATTTCTGCCACAGCTCGAAACCGCTTGACCCGTAACTCGGCTGGTAATTGAAGCCGCGAATCTGCGACCATTCCGAATCGGGCAATTTCGGCGGCGTGCCCGCCTGCTCGGCAGCCGTTGCGGCATACCCGGCCGCGGCCGCAGCCCCGGCGGCCGCACATTGCAGGAAACTGCGACGAGACACATTCAACGCGTCGTTGGTCATGGTGTAACCCTCAAGGAACGGGGAACGTTGTCGCGAACTGGACTCTCCCGGTCTACCGCCGTATGCTGGACTCGCCCGTTGTCGCATCGACTGAGGAATGCCGACTCGCGAGGCGGACACAACCACGGGAGGTAGTCCATGTTTTACCGTTTGTATCGCACCGCTGCACTCGGCCGACTGGCTCTCGTGTTGTGCGCATGGTGCACCGCAACGCAGCAATCCGGCGCCATCGCGGGAGAAAGCGGGCCGTCGGACCCGGCGCTGTCAGACCAGCCTCCGATGGCGATCCGGTTGCCGGATTCCGCACCGGACTCGGTCCGCGATGTCCAGACGCGGATCTACCTCGCCATGGAAAAGCAGGCTCGATATCTGCTGTCCACCGTGCACCCTTGGGACGAGGACCAGCAACTCCTGCTGTTAACCGAGAGCCGGAGCGGCGAGCATTGGGTGCGGCCAAACAGCGGCGCCGTGGAAGGCTTCTGCTTCCTGTACCGATTCGGCCCCTATGACGAAACACAGGTCGGGCGATCGAGGGCCGATCTGCTCAAGCAGACGATTCTGCCCATGATGCGGTATCTCACCCAGACCCACATCACGGGGACTCGCCCCACCAGCGATGGAAAACCGTGGGGCAACGCGTGGCAGTCCTCGCACTGGGCCCAGATGCTCGGGCGCGGTGCGTGGTGGGTCTGGCCGGAATTACCGGCCGAATTGCGAGACCGTGTGAAGCGCCTCGTGCTCTACGAGGCGGATCGTATTGCCAACGCAACTCCTCCTTATCAGCTGCGCAACGACACGAAGGCGGAAGAAAACGCCTGGAACAGCCAGATCCTGTCAGTCGCCATGCTGCTGATGCCCGGGGACTCGCGATTCGCCACGTGGCAGCGGAAGTATCAGGAATGGGTGATGTCCTCGTTCCTCCGCCCGGCCGACGAGACGAACGACCGTCAGGTGGATGGCCGGCGAGTCCGGGACCAGTTCCACGGCGCAAACATCTTTGATGATTTCACGCTCGAGAATCATGGTTTCGTTCATCCCGACTACATGACCTGTTTCAACCTCTCGCTCGGCTGCGCGGTGGATTTCGCCATGACGGACCGGCATCCCCCGGAGGCGTTGCTGTTCAATGCGGGGCCTATCTACGACAACCTCAAGTGGATGCAGCTGCCCGATGGCGGTTTCGTCTATCCGAATGGCCAGGACTGGGAGGTGTTCCGCAATCCCGACTGGCTGGGCAAACACATCTTGATGGCGGTGTGGGCTCGCGATCCTGACGCATGGGCCGGGGTGATGTGCACGCTGGGTGCGCTCGAACGAATGCAGAGCCGCACGGACTCAGGCGCGATCTTCCATTCCCGGGAATATTTCTTCGCCTCCAAGCAGCACGACGTCTTCCGGATGCTGGGGAACAGCTGGCTGAACCTGCAGGTCGCAACGGCCATCGTCAACCGGCCGCACGACCCGCTGGGTGTGCGCCGCTGGGATTCGGCCAAGATCGTGCTGCACCGCAGTCCGACAGCGATTCACACGGTCAGTTGGGGAGCTCGCGTGATGGCCCAATGCGTTCCCCTGAGGCTGGATCGAATCGTCTCGCCCTACGAACGCAACGGCGTCGGCTATGTCCGAACGGCGGATTCACCCAAACCACTGCGAGTAGAACTCCGGGGGGCAACGGTCAACGACGACAAATCCGGCTTCGATGTGAAACTCGTCGTGGACCACGGCAAGGCGATCCGTGCCACGCTTCGCTTCCGCTCCGAAGCGGACGGATCGTTTGTCATGCAGGAGCAGCTTGTTGCATTGGAGGAAATCACGACCGGCGAAATCGCAACGGGTTGCATCGGAATCCTGAATAATCCATTTTGGGTCTATGAACGCGGAAAGCGGCAGATCACGGTGGATGGCAAACCGTTTGAAATGACCTCCGGAAGCGGCGAAGTCCGCCCGTACGAAGGAGCGAAACAGATCGCCGTAGACGATGTGCTGAAGATCTCCGCGGAACGACCGCTGGCGGCATCCTACAAGTCCGCCAGGGAACCGGAACGCGGACGCATCACCGACCTGCTGATCCTGAACCACCTTCCCGGCGAGCGACACTGGCAGCCCGGCCAGGCGATCTCCACGTACGAGGCTGTGATTCGCTGCGAGGCGGCGCCATGAGTCCGATGCGCCGGATATCAATTGGCTCTCGGCTGCCGGACCAGGGGACACACCAGGTATTGCGATCGAAACCGGCCGGGTCCCGGTACTGACGCCCGCGAATGCAAAAGACCCCATACGAAAGCCATGGTGCACTCCATGCTGAATTCCATGAACCGCAGGGCCTTTCTGGCCGGATCCATGGCCACGGCCGCTGTTCCGATGTTTGTCCCGGCTTCCGCACTGGGACTGGACGGCGCGACACCGCCGAGCAATCGCATCACGGTGGCGGCCATCGGGCTGGGCTTTGCCTGGGACATGTTCGTGCGACATCCCCAAACGCAGTTCGTTGCGGTCTGCGACGTGCAGCAGGCGAGGCGTGATGCGGGCAAAGGCATCGTGGATGGCCATTACAACAACCGGGACTGCGCCACGTACAAAGACTATCGCGAGGTGCTTGACCGTCCGGACATCGACGCGGTCTACATCGCCACGCCCGACCATTGGCACGCCAAGGTGACGACCTCCGCGGCGCGCGCCGGCAAGCACATCTACTGCCAGAAGCCGCTGACTCGCACGATCGCCGAGGGCCGAGCCGTGATCGACGCGGTCCGGCGACACGACATCGTCTTCCAGCACGGCACGCAGCAGCGTCAGGATCTGCCCATGCTGTTTGGCTGCGAACTCGTCCGCAATGGGTACATCGGCAAACTCCAGCACGTAAAGATCGGCAGCCCCGCGGGCGTCGTCTGCGATCCGCAACCGCCCCAACCCGTACCCGCCGGCCTCGATTGGGAAATGTGGCTGGGGCCGGCGCCATGGTCTCCGTTTACGCCGTTGCGCATCGCCGCTCACCCGTGGTATCACATCCAGGATTACAGCCTCGGCTACATTGCGGGCTGGGGCGTCCATCATGCGGACAGCGCCCAGCAGGGCAGCGGTCTGGATAATCCCGACGGCCCGATTGAAGTCGATGCCCGCGGCCTCTTTCCGGCGGGTGGACTGTACGATGATGCGTACCGCTGGCAGATGCACTACAAGTTCGCCAACGGCGTCACCTGGCACTGGACCGACGTGGACACCGGGACCTGGGGCGCGCCGGGCACTCAGCCTCCGCCGCCCGCAGACTGGCCGCAGCACGATATGGGAATTCGGTTCGAGGGAAGCGAGGGCTGGGTCTTTATCTGGCGCGGCGTCGTGGACGCGCATCCCAAATCGCTGCTCGATGTGAAAATCGGCCAACGCGACAAGGTGCAACTCTGCCGCCCCAACGGCGAGCCGATCCCGGACTTCATCGACTGCGTTCGCCGCCATCAGCGAACGAGCGCACCGGTCGAGGTCGCGCATCGCTCGACGACCCTGTGCGCGCTGGGCGCCATCTCGATGCGGCTGGGACGCAAAATCGTGTGGGACCCGATCAAGGAAGAGTTCCTGAACGACCCCGAAGCCAATCGAATGCGAAGCCGTGCGATGCGCGAGCCGTGGGGACTGTGACCATCACGAGAATCCGACCATCACGCGCGAATGGCCGGATTCAGGCGGTGAAGTTGCTCCACTGATTTCTCGGCCATCCGTCCGTCCTGGTAGATGCCGACATTAAAAGTCATCGGGGCGCGTGCGCGGTTGCACGCGCGGACGTATGCGGTGATTGCCTCGTCGGCATAGAGCGGCGCCGGAATCTCGGTATCCACACCGCCGTGGACCCACGCTCGATCCTCGAGACACGTCCAGCCGAACCACTGCAATCCGTTGTCGAGATAGCGGTTCTTTGCGGGTGTCTCGAGATTCACCAGCTCGCCCGACCAATAATCCTGATGCGTTGTGTACAGAAAAGTCTCGTTCACCCCCGCGTTATAGGTCACCAGTCGTTCAGGAAATCCCCGTTTGGCGGCCACGGTAAACCGCTCCCACGGAAAGCTGAAGCCGCCCATGTCCGTGGTAACGCTGTTGTGCGGTCCCCGCGGATCCAGCGAATAAGGACTGTCGAACCACCACGCCTTGATCTTCTCGCCGTATCTTTCGCCCATCCAACCGACGATTTCCATCAGGTTGTCCGCGAGGATGTTCTTGTCCCGGTCGTGGTACCCAACCGCACGTTCCCACGGGGCGTCCTGCGCTCCATTGCACGAATGGTTGTAATAAACCAGCAGCGGCTTTCCGCGGCGGTGCAGCATATCCGCCAGATCCGCGATAAGGTCCCGCTTGGACGTTCGTCCGGGCAGCAACTTGTCGATCACGGGGTGTGGAGCCGGCAACATCTGCAGCGCGTGCGCTGCGGTGAGCAACAGATAATCCGCGCCTGCATAGTCGAACTGCTCCGCGAAACGGTTCACGTCAAACGCATCGACCGCTTCCTGGAACGGGAGGGGCGTGCCGCGGCGGGGAACGGTTTGTGCGGTCCAGTGGATGCCGATCCCAAAACGGCATTGTGCCAGCCAATCGGTGTTGGCTCGAACATACGGCGACGCCCCCTCACCGTGACACACTTTCGAAGCGAATGCCGCCAGGCCTGCTGCCGCCGCACCGAGGAATTTTCGCCGATCCATTTCGAGATATCTCCGCGAGAAAGCAATGGCCAACCTGACACGATTGTCAGATAATACCTGTTGTAGCCCTTTCGTGCTCATCGCCGACCTTGAGCAAAGGGGGCAGTCTTTGCCGCTGTAATCTCGATTCACCAAGGAGCAAGGGCAATGACTAAGATCCAGCGTCAGATGGTTCGCAAACCGGCGATGAAATTTCCCCAGCTGCAGAAGAAGATGCTGAAGCAGAAAATGCACATCAAGCAGCCGACCGGCAGGCACAACATCCGGAACCGGGATCTTCCTTGAACAAAGTCAAACCGGAGACTCGTCACAGAACCGCCGCTTGCCGAAAAATCTGACGGCCCGCTCGCCGACGATGGACGCATCAACGAGAAGGCGTGTCGGCTTTAGCCTTCTCCCGGTCCTTCGCTGTATCGAGTGACTGCCAGCAGTACCAACTGGCTACCGATGCGTACGGGCGCCAGTTGGCGGCGATGGCGTGACTGGTTTCCTTGTCCGGCAGATCCTTCAACCCGTAGCGATCGCGGATCGCCGCTCGCACTCCGAGATCGTCGTGCGGAAATACGTCGGGCCGCCCCAGCGAGAAGATCAGGAACATCTGGGCCGTCCAGCGTCCGATCCCTTTGACCTGCGTGAGTTGCTCGATGACCTGTTCATCCGGCAACCGCCCGATGTTCCTGAGCTGCACGTCGCCGTCTCTCACCTTGCGTGCCAGATCGGCGACGTACGAGGCTTTCTGCGGAGAAAGTCCGGCCGTGCGCAGCTGGTCGGGTGTGAACCTGCTGATGCCGGCTGCCGTCAGTCCTGCCGTGCCGACAAGTGCGACAAGCCGCCCGTGAATGGAAGCGGCCGCGCTCGTCGAGATCTGCTGCGAAATGATCGATCGAACGAGCATGCCGAAGCGATCCCGATCGAACCGCAGCGTATACGGCCCCACTTCCTTGATGACGGATTTCATCACGGGATCTGCGCGTCTCAAGTGCCGACACGCTGCCTGAATGTGGGTTGGGGTTAATCGCATGGTCGGTAGCCAGTGGTCGGTAGTCGGTTTGTATTCTCCGGACTCCGGAGTCAGCGCGAATCGATGCGGACATTCATCCTGAACGCGCCCGGCACGGGTTCCGTCGAGACCACGAACAGGTAGCCTCCTCCGCAGCCCGAGTACATCGCGCCGCAGTACCGCGACTGGTACCATGCCAACAGGCCTTTCAGATCGACGGTCACCGTCGAGTGCTGCACCGTGTGCGGCAGGATCGCTTCCCAGCATTCCATGCAGTGGTTCATCGAGGCGCCCAGTGCCTTCGCATCACACGCCACAATCGAGTCGAAGCACTCCTTGCCCGAAGCGCCGAGTCGCCGGATCCAGCTTCGATCGAGGTTCTTGATGCCCAGTGGATTATAGCCGTCGGGCCTGGGAGCCACCGGAAGCACGTAGACGACTTCTTCAAGCCATCGCGCCACGCGAGCGTCGTTGTTCGATTCGATGTGCCTGGGGAATATGCCGCCCTCATGCGTGAATTCGTAGTCCAATCGACTCACGCCCGGATAGATCAGGCCGATCATGTCCTGCGATCCGGACGGTTCGCTCCTTCCACGATTCTCCTCGGCATACAACTCGCGCACGAGCACGGCCGGATCGCGATCGGGAAGCCGCCCGTTCCAGAACTTCATCGCCACATTCCGCGTGCCGGTCGACATTCCGGCGCGCTCCATGAACCAGGAGGTCGGCTCAAGACTGACAACGACCATCGAGCCCGGCGGATCCGGGTTCAATTGCGAAACAAACGGCTGGTCGATCCAACCGCCCGCGAAGGCCGCGCGATAGGGGATTTCGCCAATGACGCGAGTCAGCGGTCCGGCGGCAACCGTGTTCATTTCTTCCGACTCCTCAGATCGTATCGTGCACGGTTCGTCGGCCGGCCTTGCGATCTTCATATTGCTCGGCGATCCAGGCATAAGTCTTGGCCAGTCCCGTTCGGAACGGAGTCGTCGGCTCCCAGCCCAGGACGCGTTTGATCATCGTGTTGTCGCTGTTTCGTCCGGCCACACCCTTCGGCGCATTCAAGTCATGCGTGCGGCGCAGTTTCACACCTCCGATTTCCTCGGCGATGGTGACGAGATGGTTGATGGCGATCAGTTCGCTCGAACCGAGATTAATCGGCGTCGCGATCAACTCGTCGCAGTGCATGATGCGATCGATTCCCTCGGTGCAATCGTCGATATACATGAAACTGCGGGTCTGGTTGCCGTCTCCCCAGATATCGATGCAATCCGTGCCCTTGTCCTTCGCCTCGATCACCTTGCGGCAGATGGCGGCCGGAGCCTTCTCGCGACCGCCGTCCCACGTGCCGTGCGGGCCGTAGACGTTGTGGAAACGGGCGATCGCCGTCTTCATTCCACGCTCGGCCCAGTACTCCTGGCAGAACATCTCCGACATCAGCTTTTCCCAACCGTAGCCTCGCTCCGCCATGGCCGGAAACGCATCCGTCTCGCGCAACGCGCGGCACTGCGGGTCCTTCTGCAGATCGGTGTTGTAGGCACAAGCCGATGACGAGAAGAAGAACCGGCGGGCACCGGCCCGATACGCGGCTTCGATCATGTGCGTGTTGATGAGGATGCTGCGGAGGCACTGGATGCGAAACCGCTCAATGAATCCCATTCCGCCCATATCCGCCGCCAGATTGTAGACCTCGACCGCGCCTTCACAGACCCGCCTGCAGTTCGTCTCGTCGCTCACGTCCAGACACAGACTCTCCACGCCCGGAACGATCTGGTACCAATCCGGCAAGGGCTTCTTGTCCACAGCGCGGATGCGAGTGAATCCTCGCTCGTGGAAATAGCGAGTCAAAGCTCCGGCAATGAAACCGCCGGCGCCCGTGATGACGAGCAGATCGTCCTTCTGGCAGTCGGAAAAAGACTTCAGCTGGCTCATGGCAACTCCTTCGAGAAATCGTGCGGGGGCCGTGGCGATGCCCGGTTCGACGCAGCCAAGTTCCGCTGGCCGACGCCTGCTAATCGACCGGAATTCAATGTCGTATGTCAATTCGGCTGCCAGTATACACGAAGGACACGGATTCCTGTGAACGGCTCGCCCCCGCAGACCGACAGATGATCATCCGTGGCCTCCCTCCGGCATCTGGCACAGTCGCCGCGTTTAGACCCGTTCGATATGCTGACGCGGGATGTATCCGCGGAAAGAAATGATTCAAATAACGTAGCCGCGTCGCTCCGAGACGCGAAACCCGCGCGTCTCGGAGAGACGCGGCTACGTGG
>CAIPEB010000366.1 GCA_903863885.1 uncultured Planctomycetaceae bacterium
TCCAGCCGCAGAGACTCGGGCCGGAGTCACGCAACAAAAAACAGCCTGATGCACTCCCGTGGCACGTCAGGCTGCTCGTTGATTCTCAATAGGTCCGCTGGGGGACTATTTCAGATCGAAGTCAAACTTATTCTCCCCGCCCTCGGCCACCTTTGCGGTGAGCCCCGAAGCCGCCGTATTCGCGAATTTTTCGGGAAGCAGGTGTTTTGGAGCGGCTGTCGCGGGCTTGACGTTGGGATCGTAGCTCTCGGAGATCTCGCCGCTGGCCAACTGGCCGACCGGCGCCGATTCAACCTTTCCTCCCTCAAGCTTAAAAACCGAAACCTTGTAATCGCCGGGTACCGCTCCGTCGTCTGCGGCAAACGTGGTCAACTTGTATTTTCCACCCTCGTCCGTGATGCCCACAGCGCTCCTCGAACCGTCAGCCAACTGAAAGCTGACCGTCGCGCCGGCGACAGGAGTGCCTCCCATGGTGACAGTGCCCGCAACCGGATACGTCTTTGGATTCGTGCCGGTATCGCCGCCAGTGCATCCGGCCAGCAACAACAGGGCGACTCCCAATAGAACTGACTTTTGCATTCCTCGTCCTCTCAATCTGCTTGGTTGAAGCGGCCCACCAGCCAGTCCCCAGGAGCCGACCCGGCGCCGCAAAACACGCTGGCGTGGCGAGTAATGCACTCGCCACGCCAGATTCTCTCAGTGTCCAATCAACAACGCCTTAGTCGTTCATTTGAACGGCTTCCGAACCGTTCTTCGAGCCCATCGCGCCCCAAACGCCGTAGGGACTTTGTCCACCCGATACAACCACGCCCAGGTTGCCGGTGTTGATCGTGTTACTGATGAAGCGAACGGAACCGTCCGCCATGACCCCCAGGGCACCGCCCGGATGCCGACTGCTCGGCGGAAGCACGACATTATTCGAATCCGCGTTGGGATTGGTATCCCCAGTGCACGCCGGCGCGTTCGGCGGCAGGACCGTATTGAAACCAACGCGTTCCGTCTGGCCGTCCATATACAGCGAGCCGAACCGCCCCTTCACTTGAATGCCTGATCTGAAGAACTTTCCATCGGATGTCGTGTAGCAGGCATTCGGAGTGGTCGCAATGGCGGCGACGTTCATCGCGGTTGCCACCCGATGGTCGACCTGCCCCACCGCAACCGTCGTGACGCCAAGATTTGCCTTGAGGCGTTCGCTCATCATGATCGTGTTGCTCGTGCCATCGGAGATATCCGCCATCCGACATCCGATTGCCATCGCGAATATGCCACGAACGTCGGTTGCGTTCAGCACATTGACGACCTGATCGCCCACGGAAAACGCGTAATTGTTCACAGTCTGATAGGTCATGGCATTTCCGAACACGTTCGGATCCGATGGGCACAACTGTGCTGCGGGAGCAGTGTTCCAGGGGCCCCAGTTATACCAAGCAGCGGGCCCACCCGGCGCGGCGGCCGCATCTCCGGATCTGATCGCTTCCATCATCGGGTTCTGCTCGATGAACGGCAGCAGCGGAATGAAAGGAGAAAGGCGGGAACAATTGCCGATCGTTCTTCGCGTATCGCCTGGAGCGCATCCGCCCGTACCAGTCTTACGCGGAACGAAGCTTTTGAAGGTGTCGTGATAGTTGTGCAGTGCGAGACCGTACTGCTTGAGGTTATTCGAGCACTGCATGCGACGGGCGGCCTCTCGCGCGGCCTGAACGGCCGGCAGCAGCAGGGCGACCAGAATACCGATGATCGCGATTACCACAAGAAGTTCGACCAGAGTAAAACCGAATCGTTTACCCAAACGACTCTCCTGCAGACGATGAGACATGAGCAACTCCTTACCGCGAAGACGGAGATAAGAGGGAGAAATTACTGGAATCGTCGAAACAGATCCAAAGCCGACCGCCGGAAAACCACACGTGATCATTGGCGGTTCGAGAAA